>DAIBTC010000072.1 GCA_027415345.1 Nitrospirota bacterium | reverse complement strand
TCGATCCCGTGACCCATCGTCTTCCGGCCAAGGATCTGCCATGAGGAGGGAAATTGGGCAAATCCTCCTCTTTTTCTCTCTTCTGCTCCTCTCCCCGATCGGTGCCCTGGCGGAGGAGATCCCTCCTTCCATGGCCGTCCCTGTCTCCCCCGACCTCCCTCCGGTCGAGAAGACCCATGCGGGGAAGAAGACTCAGAAATGGTCATTCTCGCCCACTTATACCTTCTACATGCTCCCGGGGGGAGGCCTCTCCCACTACCTCGACCAGGCCTTCGGGGTCGGGGGAGAAATATCCCACAGACTTGGCGATCTTCCAGAAAGGGGAGAAGAGGCCACCTGGCTCACTCATCTCCGCTGGCTGGGAGACTTTTCCTACTTTCAGATGACGCCGGGACCGACGCTCGCCCCCTCGCTTTCCTCATCAAGTTCCATCGGCTTTAGCAATGTCTCCCCCCAGCCGCTCCCTCCGATTCCCGGTTCGGCCAGCATTACCGGATTTATTCTCCGGACGGGTCTTGCCTGGGACATTCCGGAGGTCACACCTGCCCGATGGGGCCTCCGGAGAGTCATCGTGCCGTATATAAGGATGGATGTGGGAGGGGTCGACTGGGCCGTCTCGAACGTCCCTGGACTGTCGGGCCATCCTTACGGAGGTCTTCTGGATGTAGGTGCCGGGATCTCCCTGTCGATTCCGGGATACCCGCTGGGGGTTTTCGGGGAAGCGGATCCGACAGCCATCGACGCCGGGGGAAATGTCATGACGATTCTTCCCCTTGTCGCCGGAGTCAGCTTCAGGTTCTGAGAGGGAGATCCATCAATCAACCCATGAAACGGAGAAAGTCAATGGACAAAAATGAGACTGACAAAAAGGATGGATCGACTTCCCCGGACGGCAAGCTCCATTTTCCGAAAAGTTTCCTGATCCTGGGAGGTGGATCGATCCTCGTCATGGCGGGGGTCGTTGTCTATACCATCTTTTTCTATCTGACCCTTCCCAGCCACCGGGCCCTCGACAAGAACGGGGAGGCCATCCGGCACGTGCCCCTTCCTGTACCTCCCAATACCTTTCTCCCGTCGGGGCCGGGGAAAACCGTCGACCTCTTCGAGAAGCCGGACTTTCGGTTGCGGGTCGATGGCATGAAGAAGACCGAAACAGGGTTTGACGCATCGGTCGAAATTCAGGCCAAGACCAATGGAACCGACGATTCGGGCCTCTCCTTTGCGGTGGTCGGAACCCCCCGCTGGGTGGATTCAAACCGGAATTCCGGCAAAGGCCTGGCCTCCCTCTCCACAGGAACCGTCTTCCGGAAAGGGACCCCCGGGCACTTTACCATTCACTTCTCGAGAATGCCTACGAGTTCCTCTTTCGATCTCTATATCGGACTGGTGGGGACCCGGGGAATCAAAGGGGACCGTTACCTGATCCATTTTGCCAACCTGATAACACCTCTCAGGACTTCCTGATGGCTTTCGGGGAAACTCCGGAAGTTCTCCTAGCCCAAGAGGTCCGAAAGCGCTATACGAAGGATGGTCCCTGGGCCGTTGACGGGATCAGTCTTGATTTACGCCGGGGGGAAGTCGTCTCGATCGTAGGACCCAACGGAGCCGGAAAGTCCACGCTCATCCAGATGATGCTGGGACTTCTTGTTCCGGACTCCGGAACGATCCGGATTTTTGGAACCGATATGGCCACGGGCCGGCGAAAGGTGGCGCACCGCATCAACTACGCCTCGACAGACCTGAGTCTTCCCTACTCACTGACAGTCCGGGAGAACCTTATGGCCTACGCCCTGATCTACAATATGTCAAACATCAGGGAACGCATCGAAAAGGTCCTGGTCACCCTGAATCTCGAGCCCTTCCGGGATATCCGGGTCGGACGTCTCTCCACGGGACAGGTGGCCAGGATGGGGATCGCCAAAGCCCTGATCAATGATCCCGAGCTTCTTTTTCTCGACGAACCGACGGCGACGCTGGATCCGGAGGTTTCGGCCCAGCTTCGGGCCACCCTCCAGGGAATGGTCCGGGATCGGAATATGACACTTCTATATACCTCCCACAACATGCGGGAGGTGGAACGCTTTTCAGACCGCCTCTATCTCATGAACCGGGGGCGCCTCGTGGCGGAAGGGACCGTTCCGGCGCTCATGACACGATTCGATACCGAGGATCTCGAAGCTCTTTTCCTTCAGATGGTCCAACGGGAGAGGGAGTCGGATGAATAGCTCCCGGCCGCCTGTTCCGCTTCTTGCCTGGCGGCCCCTCGTAGGCATTCTCTTCCGGCAGATCGTCCTCTACCGACGGTCCGTTCCACGGTGGATGGAGATTTTTTACTGGCCCCTTCTTGACCTCCTGGTCTGGGGCTTCCTGACCCTCTACCTCAAAAAAATTCCCTCATTCATGCCTTCCGCGGTGACATCCTTGCTGGGGGCTCTTCTTCTCTGGGACCTCCTCTACCGGGCCCAGCAGGGAATTTCCGTGATGTTTCTGGAAGAGATCTGGTCAAAAAACCTGATCCACCTCCTGATCGCCCCGATCACGCCCTTCCATGTTGTGGGAGGAGCCGTCCTTTCGAGCATCGTGAAGGTTCTCCTCTCGTCCTCGGTGGCGGCATTTCTGGCCTACCTTCTCTTTTCCTTCAGGATCTTTTCATTAGGCCTCCATCTTTTTTTCTTCATCCTGGCTCTCCTGATGATGGGTTGGGCCCTGGGAATTCTGACCACTGCGGTGATTCTCAGGTACGGTCAGGAGGCGGAGGTTCTCGCATGGGGGGTGATTTTTCTTTTTCAGCCATTTTCGGCCGTCTTCAACCCGGTCTCCGTCCTTCCGCAGGTGGCAGCGGACATTTCACGGGCCGTCCCGGCCTCCTATGTCTTTGAAGGAATGCGCAGTGTCCTCGTTCAGGGCCGTCTTCCCGTCGGAGATCTGATGATGGCTTTTCTCCTTGATTTTCTCTATGCGACGGTGGCGCTCTTCGTCTATTCCCGGGTGATTACAAGAGCCCGGCAAAAAGGATTTCACCTGAAACTCGGGTCCTGAGCTGACGGCCTGGGACCGTCTGGTGGTTTGACTCCCGAATCTCAGAGGAAGGATAATGAACCATGGCAAAACGCCCCGTCATTGAGACACACATTCATGCCATCATTCCGGAAACCCCCCGGGTCTCCACCTTCAGGCTCGGTCTTCCGAAGGATTCCGCCTTTACCTTCCGGGCCGGGCAATTCATCATGGCCTCGATTCCCGACTTTCAAAACGATAAGGGCCGTCCGGTCCGGAGAGCCTATTCCATCTCCTCCTCTCCCCTCGATCTGGGAAATGGGTACCTTGAGCTCTCCATTACCCGAGTGGGGGAGGGGGGATACTTCTCGAACAGGATCCATGCCGCCCGGGAGGGGGATCCCATTCTTGTGGAAGGTCCCTATGGAACCTCCTTCACTCTGGAAGAGGCCAATCCCGCCCCCCACCTTTTCATCGGTGCCGGAAGCGGGATCGCTCCGCTCAGGGCCATGATCCGGACACTCCTGGGAACGCAATCCCCTCCCGAGATCAAAGTGGTCTATGGATTCCGAAAGGGAGAGGACTTCATCTTCGAACGGGAGCTTGTGGGCTATGCCAAATCCGTTCCCGGATTCTCCCTCATTGTGATTCATTCTCGCCCTGAGCCCGGCTGGGAAGGGCTTTCCGGCCGCGTCCCTGATGTGCTCCCCAATCTCTTTCCGAAGTATGATGGGCAGGTTGTCTATATCTGCGGACATCCGGACATGGTTTCTGGCACGGTGGATTATCTCCAGCTGGCGGGATTCCCCGAGGTGGCGGTCCGCAAAGAGCAATGGTAGGAACGGTCAAAAAAGGATCCGGAAGAGGCTGATGGAAGACAATCCCTTCATTCAGGTCGAGGATTCCCCCCCGGTGCCCCGCAAGGGAGGCGCGAAAGAAGGATGGCGATGGACACTCGGAGCCGTCCTGGTTCTGATCGGCCTGGTCCCGGCCCTCGTTCTCCTGGTTTTTTACTACCGGGAAGTGGCAGTCACATACTACATGACCCGCAATCCCCTTCAGCCTTCTTCCCTCCGGATGGCCCGAACAATCGAAGGAGTCCTGGTCGGAAATATGAGGGATCTTGCCGATACGGCGGGTCGCCTGCATTGGACAGGCCCGGTCCCTCCACCGGAAGACCGCCTTCGGAGACTTATCGGGAGTTCCATCCGGGAAGGAGATCTTTCAAACTTTGCAGGACTCGCGGTCCTTGACCGGTCAGGACGGGTGATCACCCGGGTCGACCGGCGGGATATCGACCCCTATCTCGACATTGCCCGTCAATTGGCGGTGAAGCTCTTTTCCACCGGAGGCTCGGCCCGCTTTCAGCCGGTCTCAGTCCCGGGGCCTCATCCGCTGGTCGTTCTGATGGTTGCGGTCAGGACTGCCAGAACAGAGGACGGATCCGGGGGAGTGCTGGCAGGGCTCATGAATCTTTCGGGCCTTCTCCGGCATGCCATGCCTGCTCCTAGGTTCCATCACGCCCCCGGGCGCTCCTATCTTCTTTCGGGAGACGGGCTGGTTCTGGCTTCTTCCGACCCAGGACTTATAGGAAAAAATATTCTCACCCTGGACCGGAAAGGCGTCCTGGATCGCTTTGAGTCCGGCCGTTCCGGCACCTTTTCCACGACAATCACCGGGACCCCGATTCTTGTCGGCTCAACGCTTCTGGGTCAGATCACGGGGGTCGCTCCGTCCCCCTGGATCGCCGTTCTCGAGGCCCCAAAGGCCGCTATCGATCGTGAAGTGGCCAGGACTAGGCTCAACATGGACCTGATCGTCTTCCTCCTTGTCCCCGCCTTCATGGCCCTCATTCTCTTCATTCTCTACAAAAGCCTTCGCTCTGCCTGATTTTTTCCTTTCTTTCTGACTCTTATTCTTGAGGAAGCCTGACAGGGAAAAGAGGAAGGAGGCCATTCCGAGAGTCCGGCAAGACCAGAATCCAGATCTAACGGCCTACTTTTTCCACCGCATCGACAAGGTCTGAGAAGTGAACGTTCATTTCAGAAAGAAGCGCCGAGATTTTCGGATCGGAGGGCCTCAAGGTGCCAGAACCCAACGTTTCTTCCATCTTTCCAAGAAGAGAGACCAACTGCCCGTAGGCCTGAAAACCGCCAAATCGCCGGAGGCCGTTGCCCAACCATTCCCGAAGCTGCCGAAGGGAAAGGACAAGTTTTTTGTAAGATTGGTCTCCCGGTGAGATCTTCTCCGAAAGGAGAGAGGCCTCCTGCATGAACCCCCGGAGTTCGACGTGAGCAAGAAGAAGGTCGACTCCACGATAGAGGAAGTAGGAGGGGCGGCCTTTTTTCCAGAGATCGGGAGGTTGCCAGGAGGATTTCCAGGAAGCAAACTCCCGGATCGGCATGGGACGGGCAATCCCGAAGCCCTGGGCGTAATGGCAGCCGATCCTGAGAAGTGCAAGGCCGGTTTCCATGTCTTCCAGTCCTTCGGCCACGACCCTGATCTCCCGGAGGCTGGCCGTCAGTAGGGTTCCGCTCACGATAGCAAAATCCCCCCTTCGGAAATTCATGCTCCGGATGAAGGTCTGGTCGATCTTGATCTCTCCCAACGGAAGACTGTTCAAATAGGAAAGAGATCCGAACCCGGTTCCAAAATCATCGAGAGCCACAGAGATTCCACGTTCTGCGAGGGCCTTTATTGTCCGGGAGGAGAGATCGAGATGGGAAAGGGCCACCGCCTCGGTAATCTCGATCGTCAGCCTGGATCCGATCTCCGGTCGGGAGAGATGGAATGCATCCACATGGGAGAGAAAATTCTTGTGGAGAAAGTGAAGGGCTCCGATATTGACGGAAAGGTGTTCATTCTCCATGCCGGGCATTGAGAGAAGGTGGTAGGCCTCTTCAAGAACCCATTCTCCCAGGAGGGTCACCTGGGACAGATCGCTTTCGACAACAGGAAGAAAGGTTCCCGGCAGGCGTATCTCTCCCGTCCGGGGATCCTTCCAGCGCACCAGGGCTTCGGCTCCCCGGACCTCTCCTGTTCCTAGATCGACCTGGGGCTGGAGATAAAGGCACATCTCCCCCTTTTCGAGGCCGGTCCTGAAGGCCCTTCTGATCCCGAATGTTTTCTCTGCCCTTTCGTTCAGGAAAGGAGTATAGAGGGTCCAGGTGTTCCTTCCGCTTTCTTTCGAAAAATAAAGGGCCTGGTCTGCCTCCTTCAGGAGATCCCCCGACGACGGGGATCCGGAAAGGGCGGAGGCCACTCCCATGCTTGTCGTAAGAGAAAGGATGCCGGTCTCGAAGGCATCGATGAGAACGGGCCGGTCAAGAGCCCGGGAGAGTTCCTGCCAGAATGATTCGACCTCGGAGGGATTCTGACGGCCGGACAGGAGCAGGGCGAACTCGTCCCCCCCAAGACGGGCCAGGATCTCTCCTGGACGAAGAAGGCCTGAAATCCGGGAGGAGGCCTCCACGAGAACGCGGTCTCCCGCGGCATGTCCCAGGGAGTCGTTGATCTCCTTGAAGTTGTCGATGTCCAGGATTGCCACGAAAGAGGGAACTCTCCGGGAAAGGGTCGACTCGAGGATCTCGAGAAATGACGTCCGGTTGGGCAATCCGGTCAGGTCGTCGTGAAGACCCAGGAATTCGAGCCGTTTCTTTCTCCGGATGTCCGAAATGGCGAAAGAAATGTTTTCGACCATGTTTTCCAGAAGTCCGACAATCTCCTCTGTGAAAAAGTCCTCCTCCCTGGATCCGACCAGAAGGAGGCCGATGACTTGTCCCTCGACCACCAGAGGGAATCCGGCACCGGATTCGATCCCTTGTTCCCACAGGTTGGATCGCCAGGGGGTAAAGGCGGGAGACCAGGCAAAGCTGTCAGCCACAACCGTCCGTCCCGTCGAAAGGACCCGGCTGATGATTCCAAAGGATTCCGGGGAATGATCGGAAGGCCCCCGGTATCCCGATCGTATCCTTTCGGGAAAGCCGAGAGGGGGCCCCTCCTGGGCGGCCAGAGTGAGTCTGCCGTTCTCCTCCCGGAGAACGATGATGGCATTGGCGACCCCGATCTTTTCGACGGCCAGGGCGGTGACATGTTTCAGAAGGGTTCTCTCGTCCGGTCTTTTTGCAATCTCTTCCGTAATTTCGAGGAGGGAGCGGAGATGGGTCTGGAGCCTCTCGATCCGGGCGGAGCGGTCGAAGGATTCCAGGGCGAACTCCATGTCCTCGGAAAGGCGGTTCAAAAGGGCCACCAGAGGAGGGGCGAAATAATGGGGATCCTCCGAATAGACTCCCATCAGCCCCTCGATCCGGCCGTTTCTCCGGAAGGGGAAGCTGGCGCTCGCATGAAGTCCGAACCGATGAGCCTTCTTTCTCCAGACCTCGTAATCAGGATCGGAGTCGATTTCCGTCACGATGATCCGTCCTTCACGGATTGCACGCCCGGCCGGACCCTGACCAAAGGGGGAATTCGCATCAATCGTAAAAAAGAGATCGTCGGCATAAGCTCTTGCCGGACCATAAACGGAGAGAAAGCGGGATGTCCCTTCCTTGCGGTCCACCGTCGCAACCCAGGCCAGGCGGAGTCCTGCATAGGTAACGGCGATCCGGCAGACTTCGGCATAAAGAAATTCCGGATGGGGATGGCGTGCGATCAGGTGGTTGACCTCATGGAGGGCCTTGTAAAACCTGACGAGATTGTCGAGGTCCGAGGGAAGCGTCGGCAAGGGAAATGAAAGGAGGGAGAAGGCCTTCAGGACGAGGGAATCGAAGGAAGGGTCAGGGGATTTTTCCTTCCGGACAAAGAGTGCCACTTCTCCCTTCTTCCCGTCAGTGTTCCCGGGAGCGAAAAGGGGAATAAACAGGGCCTGCCCGAATCCGTTGGAGCGGCAAAATTCAGAGACCTGGGGAGAGAGATCCTCCGGAAATTCCGGGGGTTTTACAACGACGGGAAAAGATTCCAAATTTTCCAGAAAGACAGTCAGGGTTTTCCGTTCCATAGGGGTTGAAGCGGGGAATGACCCTGACAAAAACGTCCGGGAATTTCTGGAGAAGGATCCTTCGAGGTGAACCATGACGGCGTCAATGAACGGCAGTTTTGAAAAAAGGTCAAGAATCGTCTTTCCGGAGGAGACACGAGGCTTCTGCTCCGACAGAATCCCGAGCAATTTTTGAAAAAGCCCTTCGATCATTTCCGGAGGTGTGACCCTGTTTTTCAAAACGTTTCTCCGTCCCATTGATTTTTACAAATACCATTTTTGCATGGACAGAAGGGCATGACAATGGGCTTTCCATTAAGAGCGATATCGGGGTTTCTCCCTATCCGGAG
>DAIBTC010000071.1 GCA_027415345.1 Nitrospirota bacterium | reverse complement strand
GACGCAGATCCTGGGGGGCCAGATTCTGGGAGGTCCGACCACCGGAGAGCTTCTGAATACGATCGGGCTGGCCGTCCAGATGCATGCCACCGCCCTTGACCTTGCCTCGATGCAGTTCGGAAGCCAGCCCCGGCTGACCTCCTCCATCCATCCGCTGGTTGCCGCCACGGGCGAGGCCCTGAGACGCCACCGGGCCCTCCACCCGCCCTGCGAAACCATGCACACGGGAGAAGGTCACTCCTGAACTCCCAGCCTTTTCATTCAAGTCTCTCTTTGAAAGACCCAAACGGGGGCCAGGCCGGAAGACCGGCCCCTCATGCTCCTTCTTCCGGAGACCTTCATGAAGAACCTTCCCGGACACCATACCAAGATCGTCTGTACCATCGGGCCGGCCTCCGACCCCCTTCCCATCCTGAAAGAGATGATCCGAAAGGGCATGAACGTCGCCCGACTGAACCTGGCTCACGGATCCCCCGATGAACACACAGACCGCATCGGGCGTATCCGTGAGGCGGCCCGGGCGACAGGGCGACGGATCCTCATCCTTGCCGATCTTCCCGGTCCCAAAATCCGGATCGGATCCCTGGCCGCTCCCCTGACTCTTCGCCGGGGGGAACGCCTCCTCCTTGCTCCCTCCGGAACTCCTTCCGGTAATGAAGGCCTCGCCGTCGTCCCTCTCGATCTTCCCCCTCTCGTCCGGGCCCTTCGACGGGGGGACCGGATTACCCTAAGCGACGGATCCCTCTCCCTTAAGGTCGAAGAGAGGACGGGCGACTCCCTTCTTTGCCGTGTCGTGACCGGAGGGATTCTTCTCTCCAGAAAGGGCGTCAACCTTCCCGGCCTCATGGCAAGCGGGGGAGCCTTTACCGAAAAGGACCGCTCCCTCCTCGCCTTTGCCCTGAAGGCCGGGGTGGAGGCGGTGAGCGTCTCTTTCGTCTCCTTGGCCGAAGATGTCGATGCCGTGCGCCAAGAATCGCGAAGACTGGGCCATGACCCCTTTCTTGTCGCCAAGATCGAAAGAAGGCAGGCGCTCAAAAACATCGATGAGATTCTTCACTCTGCCGACGGAATCATGGTCGCCCGGGGAGATCTCGGGGTAGAGGTTCCGCTCGAGCGGATCGCCCTCTTCCAGAAAGAACTCATCCGCAAGGCCGTGGCGGCGGGAAAACCGGTCATCACGGCGACCCAGATGATGGAGTCGATGATCCACAACCCCACCCCAACCCGGGCCGAGGTTACCGATGTTTCAAATGCCATCATTGACGGGACCGACGCCCTCATGCTTTCGGAGGAATCGGCCATGGGCGATGACCCGGTGGCGGCAGTGGCGATGCTCTCCCGGATCGCAAGGGTCACCGAAATATCGGATACGGTCAGGAAATCTGTCCCGTGCGATCTCCCTCGTGCCTCCTTTCCGGTGGAAGAGGTCCTGGCATATGGCGTCCGGACAGCGGTCCAGGCTCTGTCGCCTCTCTTCGTGGTCACCCCAACGGAGTCGGGGGAAACCGCCTCGCGAATTGCCCGGTTCCGGTTTTCGCCCTGGATCCTGGCCCTTTGCCCAAAGGAAGATGTGTGCCAGAGGCTCTGTCTGACACGCGGAGTCTGGCCGGTTAAGGTGGAGGGGGAGGGAGTCTCCTGGGAGCAAACCGCCCGGGCAATACTCAGGGAAAGGGATGCGGAAAGGGGGCTGATCATCCTGACGCGAGGCCCCGGGCCGGGAACACCCGGGGAGAGCAATCATCTCGAGATAATCCGGATCGGGAATCCGGGGAATCAGACCTTGCCCGACCATTAAAACATTTATTATCGGGCCACCTTCACAGCCGAGCCCGTTGGGTCAGGATCAAAAAGCCACGGAAGGGGACCTCATCGCCCTTCCTCGACCCAGAAGGCGGTGCATTTGAGATAATCCAGCTCCGGCATGGCCAGAAGGCGGGGATGGTCCCAGGCGGCCCGACCCTGGTAGACCATCCGGGCCCGGCGTCCTTCCTTTTGGAAGACAGCGCGGAGGATCCCGGAAAAATCCTCCCAGGAAAGAAGGGCCGAACAGGAACAGGCCACGAAGACTCCCCGGGAGGCCAAAAGGGAGAGTCCCAGACGAAAGGCGGCATGATAGCCCTCGATGCCTTCCTTGATCAGCCTCCGGCTCTTGATAAAAGCGGGGGGATCGAGAATGACCGCATCGTAACGCTCCCCGGCCTCCCGGGCCTTTTTCCCCCAGGAGAGGAAGTCCGAACAGATCCCCCGGCCTTGCGGCACATTGGTCTGGTAGAAGGCGATGGCCCGCTCGGATGCATCCACTCCGGTGATCCGGGAGCCCGTTTTTAGGGCTGCGATCGCCGCCGACCATCCCCCCACATAGCAGTAGGCATCCAGAACCCGCTCTCTTGCCAGAAGGGGGGCCAGGGCCCGGACATTGTCCTTCTGGTCGAGAAAGAGTCCGGTCTTCTGACCCTCCCGGAGGGAAAATCGAAGCCCTGTCCCCCCGATCCGGACAGAGACTTCAGGGGGCACCAGGCCCTCGAAAAGGTCCTCCTCCACCGGAAGGCCTTCCGCCTCCCGCGCCCGCAGGCTCCGGTCGATCCGGACCCCTTTCGGACGAAGTCGCGACGACAGGATCTCGAGTATATCCCGCGAATGTTCTTCCAGGGTCCGGGTGGTGATCTGCACGGAGAGATAGTCCCCGAAGCGGTCGACAACGAGCCCCGGAAGGGCGTCCGCCTCGGAATGGACAAGACGGAGACCCTCGTCCCCGATCCTTCCGAGTTCGCTACGCATTATAAGGGAGCGTCCGATCATCTCCTCAAGGTAGTCCCGGAGGGAAGAGACCCGTCCTTCGAGAAGACGGACCGAGATCAGGGAATGGGGGTTGTAGAGCCCCGTTCCCAAAAATCTCCCGGACGAGGAACGGACGTCCACCAGAAGAGGGAGTGTCGCCTTGTCGGGGAATCTCTGGATTTCATTCGAAAAGATCCACCGGTGTCCGGCCAGGACACGCCTCTCTTCGTTCTTTTTCAGGAGAACCTCTCCCCGGTCCTTCAACTCCGACATCCACTCCCTCCCCGAGACCGTCCCCCGGGGGACTTGCCTCCTCAAAAGTTTCGATTTAAACTAAGAACCCGGCGGGGCCTCTCCCCTCAGTGCCGGAGATCCCACGCATCAGAAATCATGAATTAGACCAGAGGCAGGTCCTTGGGCGCAATGCCGCCCTGCCCCGGAATCTTCGAACCCAACTAAGGGCCCTGAACCAGATGCAGAATCGACTCCCTGGCACCCTTTTCCGGAGCCATCCTCCCTCGCATTTTTTTGTGGAACTTCTTTTTTCGCTCCTTCTGACCCTCTCGCTTCCGGTTTCCCTTCACGCCGCCCCGCCACCGTCGGCCACCGTCACCCTTGACCAGGACAACCCCTCCCCCGGATCCGTCGGGGTGATTTCCCTCCAGAAGGGGGACTCCCGGCTGATCCTCTTTCCCTCCCAGGATGTCTTTACCCCGCTTCTGGCCGACCCCCGGGAGCCCCTCACGACGATCGAGTTCTTTGCCGCCTCGAACCACCCCTCCTATTTTCAGTTCAACGGGAACCTGGCCGCAAATGTCGGGATCGCCCGCTGGGAATCGACCTCGGAGGGAGTGGACAAGGCCCTTCAGATCGGGGTGATGGGAGGGGACTTCTCCCGGTTTGGAATCTTCGGGGCCAACACTTACCTTATCGACTCCGACTTTATCGTGGGGGTCCCCGTCACCGCCCGGATCGGACGCTTCTCCCAGCGTCTTTTCTTTTACCATGAAAGCTCCCACACCGGGTACAACTATACGGTGATGGAAAATCTGGACAAGACTTCGGATTTCGGTCAGGAGATCCTCCAGGAGGTCTCCTCCTGGGATGTCAACCCCTATATCCGCCTCTACGGGGGTGTTTCCTACAGGGTCATCGGACTCTACTACTATCCAACCGCTCAGGACTCCCTGATCCTCCAGGGAGGGATCGAAGCCTTCACGCCCACCTTAGGTTTCCTCGATCACATCGGGCGGGGATACACCTCCCTCTACCTCGAATCCCGCGGCATCAACGGATACACGCCTATCGAGGATTTCCAGCTTGGGCTTCTCTTCCACAGGCCCGGCTCCTATTTCAACATCCGTCCCATGATCGACATGTACAACGGATACTCCTATCTTGGAGATCTCCTCTTCACAAAGGACCAGTATGTCGCGCTAGGAGTTTCCTTTGACTTTTAGCCCCTTATCCCCCAAAATACGTGGATGACTTCGGGAAAGAGGCCCAGGAAATACCCCCCTCGATTCCTCCCTGATCACTGCCGGAGCCTTGACGTGATAAAATCGGCCCTTCGCCTTCTCCTGCCCCTTTTCACAGGGGCCCTGATCATTGCCGCGGCCGGAATCCTGGTGAACACCTACCGGAATACCTGGACACCCGGAACCCAGGTCTCCCCCGTTCTTCCCCGGGCCCAGGTCTCATTTGCCGTCCGACTGCCCAAAAATCGCTCCGGAGAGCCCCGACCCCTTCTCCTTCGGGTGGTGAAGACCGGCAACGGCCCACTTTCGGTGAGCTACTGGCATGCCGGACGGACAGTCTTCCAGATGCCGGTGCTCGATCCTCCCGCCCGCACAGGTGAGCCCCCCCAGTCCCTCAGACTTGCCCTCTGGGATCCCGGGGTCTATATGCTGACCTTCGAAGACGCCCGAACCGGAAATCCCGTCCGGAGCTTCTCACTCCGGATTGCCGCGCCCCTGGGACTCTACCGAAACGATCTCATCCTGCTCTTCCTTCTTGCCCTGGCCGGCTATCTTTCGGGACGGATGGCGGTATCCTCCCTGCCCCCCCTTTCCGGCCTCTCCCGGTTTTTTTCTCTCCGGAAGACTCTCTTTCTGGGCCTTTCCTCGGCGGGAGTCCTTCTGATTCTTCTGGCCACGGTCTATTCTTCCCGCGGCCCGGCCATCGAGAGCCCGAAAACCGGCTTCTTCGAATCGGAGGGCCGGGGCGATGCCCCTCGGATGGTGCTGCCCCTTCCGACCGGAAAGAGCCCGGGGTCCGGAGGTTACCTGGTCCTTCGTCACCGTCTCGACAGCTGGCTCCGCTTCGGACAGGACCTGACACTTTTTGAGGGAGCGGTGGACACCGCCTCTCCCCGCAAGGCCTTCATCCTTCCCCCCGATGACGGCCGATACCGTCTCTCTCTCTGGAAGGGGGAAGCCAATCTCCTTTCGGTGAACCGCACCGTTGTCTCCGCCCTCCCCGTGTCGCCGGTCTTCCCGCTGGGACTCTTTGCAGGGCTAACACTCCTTGCCTCCTCCTTCTTCCTTCTGGGCTTCACCCGGAACAGCCTTTCTTCCCCCTCCGCCACGGCAGAAAGGCTCCGTTGAAGATTTCCGGCGTGTCACGGGCTCCCTTCCAAACGAAGGCCGGACATCCTGTCCTTCCGGTCGCTCTTTTGATGCTCGCACTCCTCGCCCTTCTCCTCCCTTCTCCGGCCCGCGCCTTCGATGTCCAGCTGATGGGAACCTTCGACTACGTCCCTCTCTCCCCTCTCCAGAACAACGCCCCCATTGCCTGGGGTGGCGGCGTCAGGATGACCTGGGAATATCTCCCCGACTGGGACATCACGGCAACCCTGATGACCAACATCTTCCAGACCTCCCAGACGATTCCCGAAAACCCGGTCACTTTCTCGACCAACTCCTCGGGACTCTCCTCCATTACCCCCCTCTCCTTTGGCCTTTACCATGTTCTTTACCGGACAAAGGACAAGGACTGGATTTACGCAATCGCCGACGTGGGAGCCGCCTTCGAAAACTCTTACGGGGGAGGACATATCACCCCCGAACCCTTCGGAGAGATTGGCGCAGGCTGGAGCTTCAAACAATGGTTTATAGAAGAGAGAGTCGCGGCTGTCCCCTTGGCCTTTCCTTCCTATCCCGGTCCCGGCTTTTCCAGTGGACCGCTTCTCATGATCAGCACCTCTGTTGGAGTCCACTTCTTCGTCTTCTGACCCCTAATCCCGGACTTCGGGCAAAAACGAAACGGATGCGGCCGGAATCCACCTCGGATTGATTTCTCCGATCAGGGTGTCCAGAAATACCATGGCCTCATTGTGGAAACGATCCGGCAACTCCGAGACAGCCGCCATTCCGGAAAGCCATCCCAAGAGCTCTCCCGACACCTCGACTCCCCCCTTCCGGTCCTCCCGGCGGCAATTTTTGCACAGGAGCGTCCCGTCGGCCGGGAAAAAGAAAATTCTCCCTTCCTGAACCCTCGTCCGGCACAGGCTGCACACAGGAGGTGCGGGCCGGTAGCCCAGAAGGGCAAGGGCCTCCCTGGCAAAGCCGAGCCAGAGAAAGAAAGGGGCTTCCTTCCGTGACCCGAGATCAGAAAAGGTGGCCTGCGACAGGGAAAAGAGGAGAGGTTCGGGATGGTCCGGAGGAAGGCACCCCAGGAGGAACCGGACGACCAGGCCGGCCCATGAAAGGAGATTGAAGTCGGCATGGATTGTTCGGAAGGACTCGACAATGTCGGCGTGGTGGATCCGGTAGAGAGAGCTGGTGGCACTTCCCCTTCCCGAGATCCGGCAAAGAGTGAGGGGCTCGAGGGAAGCCCCGAAGCGGTTGTCCCGGGCCGTGGCTCCCCGGGCAAAGCCGGTCCGGAGACCTCCTTCCCGTGAGAGGAAGGTAATGACCTTGGCGGCATCCTGGTAACGGGCGGAGCGGAGTATGAGCGCCAGTTCCTCAGCCATTCTCCCTCCCGTCCCGGTCAGGCCGGGGCCGTCTCACTCCGGAAGATACCCCAGATCCCTGAGGATAGAGGGACGGTCGCGCCAGTCGGGGACCACCCGGACGGTCATGCGGAGAAAGACAGGGGTTCCGGTCAGAGCCTCGATCTCCTTGCGGGCCCGTTCACTGATCGTCCGGATCGTCTCCCCCCGGGCTCCGACCACAATCCCCTTCTGGGACTCCCGCTCGACCAGAATCGACCCTTCGATCCGGGTGGTCTTCTCCGTACCTTCCGGCTCATGAAACTCCTCGACAAGGACCGCACACTGGTGGGGAACCTCCTGGTAAAGGAGGGAGAAGATCTTTTCCTGGACAATTTCCCGGACCATCTCCCGCATCGTCTGGCTTGTATACCATTCCGGATCGAAGATCGGGGCACCTTCGGGAAGGTGCCGGAAGAGGAGGTCCTTCAGGCGATCGAGGTTGGTCTCCCGGAGACCCGAAAGGGGAACGATCTCGCCTTCGATTCCATGGCGGGACATCTCCCTCTCGAATTCAATGAGTACAGGGATCATGTTCGACGGACCGAGGCGGTCCATCTTCGTTAATGCCACCACGAGGGGCTTAGTGGCCCGTTGGGAGGTCATGAATTCGACGAATCTCTCCCATTCCCGGTCCTTCTTCCTCGAGGACATGTCAGCCACCCACAGGATGACATGGGATTCCTCGACAGCCTCCCGGAGGCTTCCGCCCATCCGCTGGTTCAGAAGGGGGCCGGCGGTATGAAAGCCCGGCGTGTCGAGAATGACCATCTGGCCGCGAGGTTCTGTCAGGATTCCCCGAATCAGGGTTCGGGTGGTCTGGGGCGTTGGGCTGACAGCCGAGACCTTTTCTCCCACCAAGGCATTGACCAGCGTCGATTTTCCCGCGTTGGGAAGGCCAACCACCGCCACAAATCCGGCCCGCTCCCTCCCAATCTCTTCCGTCTCCGGCCGGATTTCCCGAAGTTCTTCCAGCATCTTCTCCGGACCCTGTCCGGACTTTCCTGAGCGTTTCGCCATCCGTGATTTCCCAATATGAGGTGATCTCCCCATTTCTCGCTCCCCAGTGGGAGAAAGACGGGGAAGGCATGCTAGTATCTATCAGAGTACCCGAACGTCCCGCTTTTTTCCATCGCGGGACTCCCCGTTTCTTTTCGGTCCGGGAGGTATGATGTCCGTCCTTCTGATCACAGGGGCTTCCTCCGGACTCGGGTGGGCCCTGGCCGAGATTTATGCGGAGCCCGGAGTGACCCTCCATCTCGTGGCCCGCCGCTCCGACCGGCTTCGGAGCCTCGCCCCCCTCCTTGCCGACCGGGGCGCGAATTCCTTTCTCCATGAAGCCGACGTCCGGGACCAGTCTCAGATGGAGAAACTGGCCGCCGGCATTCTCGAAAGTTCGGGGACACCCTCTCTGATCATCGCCAATGCGGGAGTCCGGGGCGAAGAGGAGGGAAACGATTCCGATACGATGAGACTGGTCTTCGATACCAATGTCCTGGGAGTTCTCAATACCGTTCTCCCCTTCCTACCATCCATGAAAACGAAAGGAGGGGGACAGATCGCCGTGGTGGGAAGCCTGGCCGGTTACCGGGGACTTCCGAAGGCCGGAGCCTACTGCGCCTCGAAGGCGGCCGTGGCCGCCTGGACCGACGCCCTCCGATACGAGGCGGAAACCTCTGGCGTGACCGTCACTCTCATCAATCCCGGCTTTGTCGTGACCGAAATGACCCGAAAGAATCCCTATCCCATGCCCTTTCTTCTCACCGCCCCGGAGGCCGCCCGGAAAATCCGCTCCGGGCTCGGAAAAGGCCGGGCCAGAATCGAGTTTCCCCGCCCGCTGGTCCTCCTCGTCCGGACCCTGGCTCTCCTTCCCCCTCGACTGGGAGATTTCCTCCTCCGTTTGGCATCAGGACGATGACCTTCACCAAATGATTTTGCCAAAATATTGTTCGGTAATGGATTGCAGAAAATAAATCCATTT
>DAIBTC010000070.1 GCA_027415345.1 Nitrospirota bacterium | reverse complement strand
TCAAAGTGCTCAAATTGGGTTCGTTTGAATCCCCCTTCTCCTCCTTGATCTTTCCTTATTTAACTCTGAAATTAATTTATCTTTAAATCAATTCTGAGTTGAAAACCATAAAATGTCACAAGTGACATTTTATGGTTCCTGATTAAGCATTCGTAATTGAGTGAAGGAGGGTAAGCTCGAGAGAGAATAAGTCAGAGTTCCAAAGATCCCTGTTTTTGGGACAATCCATGAGACAATGCCTATCGCGAAATTAGGGTCAATGCTTCATTGACAAACGGGAATGTACTCTTTAGCATTGAATTATGAAAATATTCGGATTTCCTAGAAGAAAAATCTTTTGGCCTGTTCTTATTGGAGGACTCGCTTGGCTTCTAATGGGGGGGAGTTCCCTTCTCGTGTCCCATGCCATGCCTTTGATGCACCCCTCCGTTCAATCCACGAAAGGAATGAAATCCTCCTCCTGTCCCATGAAGCGGACCCTTCCGTGCTGTCAGCAGCATAAAGCCGCGGTCGCTCTTTGCAGTGTTCCTCTCTGCGATTTGTGTTTTCAGTCCGTTCCCTGGAAAGAAGGGAACACATCACCACTCTTGCGGGTTCATCCTCCTGTCGCCACGGGTCCGCCCTATCCCGAACCCGGGGATGCCATTTTTCGACGAAACAGTCACCCACCCCTCGCCTCTTCCCTCACCAGAGGTTCTTTTTTACCTGCCGTCAATCGACCCCTCTTGATTTGAGATCTCCCCAGTTCGAGAAAAATCGGGTTTTCATTCCGTTTTTGAACATGGGGAGGATGTATGCCGTTCCATTGGACTTCACTCTTCAGGAGAAGAGTCTCCAAGAATTTTTCTCTTGTCCGTAAGACACGGACAAATCAAGAAAACACCTATCGCCGTTTCCTGTCGGCATTCCTTCTTGCAGGGGCATTGCTGGCAGGGGAATCGTCCGGGATCTTCGGGCTTTCACCGGCCTGGGCCGGAGCGCCAACCGGCACCGTAAGCTCACCTGTTTCCGTACTCACCCTCCATCAGGCCATTCGCCTGGGTCTGGCCCGCAATCCCGGACTCGAGGAGGAGCGGGCACGGATCGGCCGGGACCAGGCTCGTTCAGTCGAAGTCGGAGAACTTCAGGACCCCAAGATCGTTCTCGGGGAGCAGTATTTCCCCATCAACTTCAATATGGGCGCAAGCGTTCTGTCCATGACCACGGTTGGAATACGACAGAATTTTCCGTCATGGGGGAAAAGAGCCCTTCTCCGCCAAAGCGCCGTTCAGGAAGAAAAGGCGGCCCGCTGGAATCTTGAAGACAAAAAAGCCCTTCTTGTCCGCAACATCCGTCTAGGCTGGCTCGATCTCTACCAAACCCAGCAGGAAGAGGGCATTCTTCGATCGATCGGCGCACTTTGGGAAAAAGCCTTTCAAGCAACCCTCGGACGCTACCGTCAGGGAACCGGTGCGGAGTCGGATGTCCTTTTGGCCCAATATCAGAAAGACGCCATCCGGGACAAAATGGAACAGGTCCGCATCCGGGAGGAAAAAAGCCTTTATCGCCTGATGAATCTCATGCACGTCACCCGGCCGTTCCGGATCTCCCCTGAAGAACCTCATATTCCGGAACCTCTTTCCGAATCCGTCCTCCTGAAAGGGATCAATCATCATCCTGCCCTCGAATCCTGGGCCGCAAAGGACGATGCCCAGCAGATTCGGATCCGTTCCGCCGAAAAAGACAAAATTCCCGCCGTTTCGGTCGAAGGCGATTACAGCTATTTCATGGGGCCGAATCTGATCACGTCGACGCCCAACCTGTTTTCCGTCCTTTTGACCTTCAACCTTCCGGTCCGGCCAGGGGAACGCCAGGACCAGAAGGTCGCAGAAAAGGAAAGCGAACTTGAAATCCTCGAATCCGATCGTGAGGGGGCACGTCAACGGCTCATTGAAAAGATCCAGGATTCCGAAGGGGCCTACCGCCACCTGCTCAGAAGGACCGTTCTCCTTGACCATCTTCTGACTCCCGAAGCCGAAAGGACCGCGGAAGCCGCCCTCGCCGACTATGCGACCGGTACGCTGGGGATGGAACGCGTTCTATCCGCAATGGAAAAAATCGAAAACGTCAAACTCAAGGCGCTGTCCGTCCGCGTCGACCGTTTGAAAACAAGTGCCGAACTAGCCTACCTGTCCGGCATTCTTCAGGGAGGAATCTATGAACCGTAAAGCATTTTCCTTATCACTCCTTTCCCTGGCGGTCGGAGCCCTCGTCGGCGCCGGTGTCACGCGGTGGATCCTGTTCCCGAAAGAGGTCCGGCCGAAAACCCTCACCCGGCAGAATCCTCCGGAAAGACATGTCCTGTACTGGCGAAACCCCATGAACCCCTCCCTCCATTCGGACCACCCGATGAAGGACAACATGGGTATGGACTACATTCCTGTGTATGCCAAACCTGACGAGTCCCTCAAGAACGCCATATCGGTGGATCCCCGGATCCGGCAAACGCTGGGGATCAAAGTCGTTCCAGCCGTGAGGCGGACATTTTCGCGCACGATCCGGACGCCCGCGACGGTCGCGATCGATCGCAGGCGGAGCCAGTCCGTAACGACTCGATTCCAGGGATGGATCCGGAGTCTTTCTGTCCTGGCGCCCGGTGACACGATCCGAAAGGGAGATCTCCTGGCCCGGGTGTATTCCCCCAAACTGGCAAGCTCCGAAAAGGACGCGCTGATCGCCCTCGATGCGGCCCGGTCCGATCCGGGATCAAAAGATAATCGAGCCCTCTGGGAAGCGTCCCGGGAGCGCCTGCGGCTCCTGGGAGTGCCGGATCCAGAAATCGATCGTCTCGAAAAATCCGGCCAAGCCCGATCGGTCCTTCCCGTCTACGCGCCTTATTCGGGAATCGTGACATCGATCGGTGCTCGCGTGGGAGATGAGGTCGTTCCGGGAAAAACGCTGATGGTCCTGGCCGACCTTTCCCGGGTCTGGGTCGATGTCGCCTTTTACTCCGACCAGTTGGCCTGGGTCAAGCCGGGAGACCCGGTGGCGCTCCGACTTCCCGACACTCCCGGACGCGTCTATCGGGGACGCCTTCTTTTCGTTGATCCCCGGCTCGACAAGAGGAGCCGGACCATCCGGGCCCGGGTGCCCGTCGCAAACCCGGACGGGTTTTTGAAGCCCGGCATGTACCTCGAGGCGACAATGCACCCGGATCCCCGCCCCGACGTTCTGGTCGTCCCGCGAGAGGCCCTGATCCGCACAGGGACGAAGACGGTCGTCGTCACCGAAATCGGACACGGGCATTTCCGGCCGGTAGACGTGACGACCGGAGTCCGCTCGGACCATTGGGTCGCAATCCTTTCCGGACTTCATGAAGGGGATCGGGTCGTGGTCAGCGGACAGTTCCTCCTGGACGCCGAATCCCAGTTCGAAAACGTCTCCGCACGGATGGAAAAAGGAGACCGGCCATGATCGCCCGCATTATCGACTGGTCCGTCCAGAAACGGTATTGGGTTCTTGGCCTTTCATTGCTCCTTCTTGGCTTGGGAAGCGTGTCCCTGATCAAAAGCCCCCTGGATGCGATCCCCGACCTGTCCGACACACAGGTCATCGTCAAGGCCGTCTACCATGGACAGCCTCCGTCCGTCGTCGAGAACCAGGTGACCTATCCCCTTACGACCGCGTTCCTGACGATCCCGGGCGTTCGCCATGTCCGCGGCTACTCGGACTTCGGGAATTCCCTCATTTACATTCTCTTCAAGGAGGGAACCGACCAATACTGGGCCCGTTCCCGGGTCCTGGAATATCTGAATCAGGTCGAAAGCCGCCTTCCTCCCGGGGTCACCGCCACGCTTGGTCCGGATGCCACCGGCCTCGGGTGGGTCTATGAATACGCCCTGGTCGACCGCACGCACAGTTACGATCTGTCCCAGCTTCGGGCCCTTCAGGACTGGTTTCTGAAATTCGAGCTCCAGAGCATCCACGGCGTGGCGGAAGTGGCGTCGGTCGGCGGGATGGTGAAGGAATTCCAGGTCGAGGTGGACCCCAGGAAACTCCTGGCCTATCACGTGAGCCTATCCCGTGTGGAACGGGCGATCCGGGCTTCGAACGGGGATGTGGGCGGGTCGGTCGTGGATATGGGGGAAGCCCAGTACATGGTCCGGACCCGCGGGTATCTCCACACCCTTTCGGATATCCGGAGCATCCCCCTTGCGGTGGGTCCGGAGGGGGACCCGGTCCGGCTTTCCGAGGTGGCCTCCGTCCATCTCGGTCCGGAACTCCGGCAGGGGGTGGCGGAGCTTGACGGAAAGGGCGAAGTCGCGGGGGGAATCGTCATCACCCGGGGTGGCACCAACGCCCTCGACGTCATCCGGGCGGTGAAGAAAAAGATCCGCTCCCTCTCCCCGATGCTGCCCCCGGGCGTCGAGGTGGTCACGACCTACGACCGCTCCCGGCTGATCCTGAAAAGCATCCGGAATCTCCTGGAAAAACTCCTGGAGGAGTCTATCGCCGTTTCCTTGGTCTGTCTTGTGTTTCTGTCCCGTATCCGCTCCTCCCTGGTGGCCATCCTGAGCCTTCCGGTCGGCATCTTTGCGGCATTCGTCCTGATGGCACGCCAAGGGCTCACCGCCAATATCATGTCTCTCGGAGGAATCGCAGTCTCCATCGGGGTCATGGTGGACGCGGCCATAGTGATGATCGAAAACATGCACAAGCACCGTGAGCGTTCCGAAGACGCGGAAAGCCCTTGGGAGACGGCTCGTAGCTCCGCACGGGAAGTCGGGCCATCCCTCTTTTTCTCTCTCCTGGTGATCACGGTGTCGTTTCTTCCAATCTTTGCCCTTCAGGAGCAGGAGGGACGCCTCTTCAAGCCGCTGGCCTTCACCAAGACCTGGTCCATCGCCATTTCGGCCGGCCTGTCGATCACCCTGGTTCCCGTCCTGATGGGATTTCTGATCCGCGGGAATATTCCCCCGGAGCGGAACAATCCCGTCAACCGGATCCTGGTCGCCCTCTACCAACCGGTCATCGGCTGGGTGCTCCGCCATCGCCGACTCACCCTTCTTCTGGCCGCGGGGTGCCTCCTGACGGCGGCGATCCCCCTGACCCGCCTGGGAACGGAGTTCATGCCGCCCTTGTACGAAGGGGATCTTCTTTATATGCCGACCCTGACTCCCGGCGTCTCCGTGGGGGAATCGGCCCACCTGCTCCAGATCACCGACCGCCTGATCCGCACCGTGCCGGAGGTGGACCGGGTCTTCGGCCAATCCGGCCGGGCGGAAACCGCGACCGATTCGGCGCACCTGACCATGTTCGACACGGTCGTCATGCTGAAACCCCGAAACGAGTGGCGTCCCGGGATGACCCTTTCCCGGCTCAAGGAAGAGCTTGACCGCGTCGCTTCACTTCCGGGCGTCTCCAATATCTGGACGATGCCCATCATCAACCGGGTGAACATGCTGTCGACCGGAATCAAGTCGCCCCTCGGCCTCAAGGTGACAGCCCCGTCGCTCGAGACGATCGACCGGCTCGACCGCCAGATCCGCGACGTATTGCGGACACTTCCGGAGACTGCGTCGGTCTATGCCGACCGGCTCACAGGAGGGCGCTATATCTCCATCAACATTCACCGATTTCGCGCAGCTCGATATGGTCTGAACGCAGACGACATCAACCGCATGGTCCGGACCGCCATCGGGGGAGAGACCTTGACGACGGTGCTCCAGGGCCGCGAGCGCTTCCCGGTGAACCTGCGGTATCCACGAGACGATAGGGGATCCCTCGAAGCGATCGGATCCCTTCCGGTTCCCACGCCGGGAGGGGGGCAGGTCCCGCTGTCCCGTCTTGCTTCGCTTACGATCGAAGAGGGTCCCACGATGATCAAAACCGAAAACGCCCGGCTGACCGGGTGGATCTATATTGACATCAAGGGAGGCGATCTGGGGGGGTATGTCGCCCGGGCCAAAAAGGCAATTGCCCGATCCATTACCCTTCCGGCAGGAACAACGCTGTCCTGGTCGGGACAATACACCTCGATCGAACGGGCGCGCAAAAGGCTGGCTCTCGTTCTCCCCCTGACCCTCCTGATCATCGTCGCCCTCCTTTACGTCCATTTCCGAAATCTCACCAAGACGGGAATGGTCCTCTTGTCCCTGCCGTTCGCAGTTCTCGGAAGCCTGTGGTTTCTTTACGCCCTTCACTACCGCCTCTCCGTGGCGGTCATCACGGGGATGATCGCCTTGGCCGGGATCGCGGTCGAATTCGGGATCGTGATGATTCTCTACCTCGATCGTTCCATCGAACGGCGAAGTCTTAAGGGAACGCTTTCGACACCGGAAGACCTCGACCACGCCATCGTCGAAGGAACGCTTTACCGCCTGCGTCCGATCGCCATGACGGGAACCGTCATTATTGCGGGACTCCTGCCGATCATGCTGAGCCACGGGACGGGATCGGACGTCATGAAACGGATCGCCGCCCCGATGGTGGGCGGAATGGCGACGGCAATCGTTTTAAGTCTTTTGGTGATCCCCGTTCTGTACAGGGTGTGGAAGGAGGCCGACATCCGTAGAGCCAGAACGGACAGGGGACAGGGCCTCCAACCCCCACAGCGGAAGGGGACGGATCCCCTTCCCTCGCAATCCCACTTCCAACAAGGAGACCAAACATGAATAAGACCACAAAACAGATGACGTCCCTGACAGGGATCTTCCTGGGTGTCCTCCTGGCCGGGACGATGGCACTGGCCGACGACATGGGAAACATGAACGGAATGACGGACATGTCGTCGGGAATGGGCAGCATGTCCTCCTCCGAACCCGTAGGTCACGGGAAGGGAGTCATCGAAATGATCGACCGGAAGGCCGGGACGGTGACCATCAAGCACGGACCGATCAGGGAGTTCGGATGGAGCGGTATGACCATGACGTTCACGCTCCGCCACCGGTCTTCCCTGAAATCTCTCAAAAAGGGAGAACGGGTCCGATTCGATGTAGTTCAGAGCAACCAGGGATCGGCAGTGATCACGAAGATCCATTCTGTGAAATAAAGGTCGTCACAGGGAGGGAAAAGGATGAACCGAAGACAGGCTTTAAAGATGCTGGGCGCGACGGTTGTCGCGTCTCTTTTGTACCCCCTATTGACGAAAGAAGGGGCGGTCCGTTCCTGGGCCGCCCCTCGACCCCAAAAGGTCGACAAAAAGGCGGCCCTTTACCAGAGCCATCCGGAAGCCGGAAAGATGTGCATGAACTGCCGGCATTTCATACCTCCCGAAGGAATGTCCTCCATGATGGGAGGAATGGGGCAGAACATGGAGGGCATGAACGATTCGATGGGGATGGGACGCATGATGGAGGGGGCCTGCACAATCGTGGAGGGTCCGATCAGTCCCATGGGGTATTGCCGGTTTTACGAAAGGAAAAGTTAGCTCTTTGATTTCATAAATCGAACTCGATGCTTTCAAAAAAGTGACACATTATCCTTCCAGAAATCGGGAAAATGACATGATATGGTTCCAAATTTTACTCAAAGGACGAATTCTCATTCGGAAAAGACCAGAAATGTGACACGTTATGCTTCCAGAGGGTGACAATTTATCGTTCGCCCCTCAACAGGCGTCAGAGGGCCCTGTTCCTCAAGCAGAAAGGCGACAACATTATTTAGGTCATCAAGAGTAAACATTTTTTCTCCTTATATTGGAAGTTTCGCCTACTAGACGGTGGCGACGTTCCTGGCCGCTTTTTTCATGGATTCCCCAATATCGTTCTTCCATGGTGTCCATTGGAGCATTCAACCTTCAAACACATGAACCCCGGCTCCTCAAAAACCTGGTCAAGGAAAAGAGGTCCCTCTTCTTCCCATCCGTCCATAATCATTCCACATTTTGAACACCGTAGCTCCTCTCCTCGAAGGTAAGCCAGGCGGATTTTGTCCATTTCCTGATCTTTCAATGCCTCATTCATCCGAATTCCTCCTGAAATTCAAACTTTTTGGCTCTCATAATTATTATAGAAAACATGAAGAAGAAAATTGTTCCTACATCATCAAGTATGAGGATTTTTCTTGAGTAATTATTTCCCCTCCCATTCGAAATTCCGTAGCCCTTTATTCCATTCTGTAATTTTTTCTTGTTGACTTTTACAATATTATCTTGTAACATATTTCCCAGATCACCTCACCCTGCCGGAGCGCAGCCCAAAAGCCTGGTATCAAGGGGACCAGGAGGGAGACGGGAGATCGGACGGAAGCAAAGGAGAACGAGGATGGTTCGGAAATGCGCCCAGTGTGGCGAGATTCTGATCCGGGAGGAGCTTGAAGATCCGGAGTTTCTGGCGAAGGGACGGTCCGAATTCGGCGGCCCGGTCTGTTTCGAATGCTTCGAGGGCCGCGTGTTGGAGACGACTCCGGAAGCGGAGGTCATGGAAAAAATCTCAGGAGGCCAGAAATGAAAATAAAAGAGGCAAAGAAGAAGTTGTGCCCGTTTTCAACCTTCACTGTCAGTGGGAAGTGTAAAATCCCCCCTCAGTAGGAAATGAAAATTCCCCCCTGGAGGAGGGACGAATGGAAGAAGAACAGGGGAAAAAAGGAAGTCAGAGTGATAGTTTCCTTTCCGGGATGAGTCCCGTAAAGGAGGAACTCTTGATTGGAAATCAGGGGAGGGAACGGGGAGAACGCTATTAGGATATTTCAATAGGGCTAACAAAATGTTTGTGTCTTAAAAGATTGCCAAAATAAAAGAGGGAGACCGAAGTCTCCCTCCTCGAAACTGAAACATTCAACTTCTAGTAGGCGAAGTCGATACCCACGGAGAAGTTGTTGGCTTCGACATTGCCAAAGAACTGACTTGATCCAACACTAGATCCTGCAGACGGTCCACCAGCAGCTGTCGCCCACC
>DAIBTC010000006.1 GCA_027415345.1 Nitrospirota bacterium | reverse complement strand
TTCGCCCCATTGGGAGGAGACGATGTGGGAAAGATCGGGAACGACGCAGACAAGGACCGCGGGCAGGTTCTTAAGACTCAGGTCTTGCCAGAGGGTTCCGAAAAAACCCGACAGTGCATTCCGGGATTCCGGGGGGGTGGGAGTCGCCAGTGTCTTCATTCTGAGGATCCGCTCCCCCTCATGGAGGGCCACCGAGATCCGGGAGAGACCCACCTTGATCGTGATTCCCCGTCCCGGATCAGCCATGATGAGCTTCCCCGACAGAGACAGGACGAATGTTTCTGACCCCGGGTCCGAGACGGCAGGACCGGCCATCGTCCCCGGTCACGAGCAGGGCGCCATCCCTCCCCAACCCCTCGATTTTCCCGAGGTAGGTTTTTCCGTTGAGCGTATAGGCAATCCAGCGATTTTTCCAGAGGAGACGGTCTTCAAGCCGCGCCAGGATTTCAGCGGGCGAGCCATTGTCCAGGATCCATGAGATCCGCTGGGAGAGATGTCTTGCCAGGGAGAGGAGACCTGGGAGAGGACGTCCCTCCCTGGCGAGACCGGAAAGCGAGGCGGGAGAGAAATCCCTTCCAGAAGATTCCGGCTCGAGGGTCCCAATATTGATTCCGATCCCGGCGATCCATCCCTTTGGCTCTCCGCCGATCGCCCGAACCGGTTCGACCAGGAGCCCGCCTAGCTTTCCGACATCGCCCCCCGGATTTTCCGGGGACAGGAGGGCATAAAGGTCGTTGGGATATTTCCAGAAGGTTCCCGGAAGGTCCAGATTGTCAAAGGTTTCAAGACAGGCGGCGGCAATAGCCAGGGGAAGAAGGGCCTTCCCGGCGGGGGGAGACTCTTCGGAAAGAATCCATCGGCTCATCGTGAGATCCCCTCTCCGGGACTGCCATCGGTGTCCGGGACGGCCCCGTCCGCCAGTCTGAAGGCCACAGAGAAGCGTGGCCCGGGGAGGGACCCTCCCTTCGGAGACCCACCTTCCGAGGGTATCGCTGGTGGAGGAAAGGGTCCGGACGAAGAGTACCGGCGGATCGGACCAAATCTTCCGGACCCGCTGGGGCTCCGCTTCACTCACCCGAGAAAGTCCAGCCGCAGGGAAAGGTCGCCGGGAGAATGGGTCAGGGCTCCGACAGAACAGAGATCGATGTCGAGCCCCGAAATCTCCCGGACCTTCTCCAGGGTCACTCCCCCCGAGACCTCGAGGAGGATATCGGGATTTTTCTCCCGGAGCCGGGGAACAAGATCGGCCATCACCGATACGCTCATGTTGTCTAGAAGAAGGATTTCTGCCCCTTCGGCAACGGCCTCCAGGGCCTGGCCCGGGGTGTCAACCTCGATTTCGATCCGGTAGGGGTGGGGTGCGCGCTCCCGGGCGAGTCGAAGGGCCCGGGCAACCGAACCGACCCCCACGATGTGGTTGTCCTTGATCAGGATTCCGGAGGAGAGGGAGGAACGGTGGGGGACCCCGCCGCCCATCCGGACGGCGTACTTCTGAAAGAGACGAAGGCCAGGAAGGGTCTTGCGGGTTTCGGTAATCCGAAGGGGACGCATTCCGGAGGGACGAACTGCCCTTGCCACCTCTACATAGCGCCGGGTGGTGGTCGCAATCGCGGAGAGATGCTTGAGAAGATTGAGGGAGAGTCTCTCCCCCGAAAGAAGGTCCAGGAGAGGACCGGAAAGGACTCCGACGACCTGGCCGGGCGAAAGCGCCCCGCCCTCGGGAACTTTCCAGTTCACCGCCACTTCTCCCCCCAGAAGGGAAAAGATCCTGGGAATGAAGGGAGTCCCGGCTAGAACCCCCGACTCTTCCGCCATGATCGCCGCCTCGGCTCTCCGGTTGGAGGCCGGATCCGAAAAGAAAAGACGGCTGGTGAGGTCTCCTTCGGGGAGATCCTCTTCCAGAAAGGACACAAGGGCCCGGTCAACCGTGGAAGGAAGAAGACCCCCGATCATGGCGTCTCCCCAAGAAAAGCCCTGACCTGGTCAAGCGCCACCTCAAGCCCTTTTCTTTCTTCCTCGAGGGTGACAACAAGCCCCCGGTCCTTTTCCACCACCTCGGGAGGGGCTTTTCGGACAAAATCCTCCCGAGAAAGCCGGCCCGAAACCTCCGCAATCTTCTCCCCGAGCTTCAGGATCTCCTTTTCGAGTCGGTCGGCCTCCCGGGAAAAGTCCACGAGACCTCCGAGTCCCAGGACCAGATACCCGTCCCGGAAGGGGGCCCGAAGCCCCTTGAGAGAGGGATCTGCGGACCGGGAAAGCTTTCCGAGCCTTTCCAGGAAGGGCCAAAGAGCCGCCGGATCTCCCGCATCCGGAGACAAAAGGACCAGGGCTGATGTGATCTCCTGTGTCGGAGGAATCTTCATGACGCTCCGGGTCTGCCGGACCGACCCGACCATGCTCCGGATCCGGTCAAAGGGCTCGCCCCATCCCTCGGGGATCCGCCCGGCAAGGACGGGGCTTTCGCCCGTGCCCGTGCATCCGTTGGAAAATTCAAAGAGGCGTGAGAGTTCTTCTGTCACAAAGGGCATGACCGGATGGGCCAGGTCGAGAAGGATCGAACCGACCGTGACCAGAGTCCCGGCCGTTTCGATTCTGAGCGGATCGGAAGGATCCCGCTCAAAATCCCCCTTCGTCGCCTCGAGGTACCAGTCGCAGAAGAGGCTCCAGGTAAACCGGTAGACAAGGAGGGCTCCCTCGTCATAGCGGTAGGACTCCATCGCCTCCCGGTAGGCGGTCTGGAGCCTTGCGAGCTCCGAAAGAATCCAGCGATTTGCGATTCCCCGGCAGGAGGCCAGATCGTCAAGAGAGGGGGTTCCAGGAGGGACCACCAGGGAGATGTAGCGGAAGGCACTCCAAAGTTTCGAGACAAAGTTCCGGGCCGCTTCCACCCGTTCGACGGAGAGGCGGATATCACGCCCGGGAGTGGCCAGAAGGGCCAGGGACAGTCGGAAGGCGTCGGTCCCGAAGCGTTCCATGAGCTCCAGGGGATCGACCACGTTTCCCCGGCTCTTGGTCATCTTTTGCCCGAACTCGTCCCGGACCAGGGCATGGATATAGATATCCCGGAAAGGAACCCGATCGGTGAGATAGAGTCCCATCATGATCATCCGGGCCACCCAGAAAAACAGGATGTCGAATCCCGTGACCAGAAGGTTCGTCGGGTAGAAACGCCGGAGATCCGGCGTCTCCTCGGGCCAGCCCATCGTGGCGAAGGGCCACAGCGCCGAGGAAAACCATGTGTCGAGGACATCAGGGTCCTGGATAAGGTTGACTCCCCCGCAGTGAGGACAGACCTCCGGATCATTCCGGAGAACCGAAAGGTGGTGACAGTCCTGGCAGGTCCAGGCCGGAATCCGGTGGCCCCACCATATCTGCCGGGAGATGCACCAATCCCGGATATTGTCGATCCATTCGAAGTAGGTCTTCTCCCAATTGTCGGGGAAAAACCGGATCTCCTCCGCTGCGACTGCCTCCCGGGCCCGGGCCGCCAGGGGGGCCATCCTCACGAACCACTGCAGCGAGAGGCGCGGCTCGACCTCCGTCTGGCAACGGTAGCAGACCCCGATAGCATTCTTGTGAGGCTCCCGACGTACGAGACTCTCGACCGAATCGAGCACTTCCACGGCCCTGACACGAGCCTTTTCCAGGGGGAGCCCCGACAGGGGACCGGCCTGGGCATTCATGATTCCCCGTTCATCGATCACGGACAAGGCTCCCAGACCATGACGCTGTCCGATCTCGAAGTCGACCATCGAATGGCTGGGAGTGATCTTGAGGACCCCTGTTCCAAAGCCGGGATCGACTGTCGTGTCGGTCACCACGGGAATCGTCCGGTCGGTCATGGGAACTCTCACCCGCCGTCCTACCCAGGCCACATACCGGTCATCCTCCGGATTGACGGCCAGGGCCAGGTCGGCCACCACCGTCTCAGGACGTGTCGTGGCGACCACAAGGGAGTCCTCCGGCCTCTCGGCATCGACGTACCGGATGAAGTAGAGCTCCCCATCCCGGTCCTGATGGGTCACCTCAACATCGGAGAGCGCTGTCAGGCAGCGGGGACACCAGTGGATCATCCGTTCGGCCCGGTAGAGGGCCCCGTCTTCATAAAGACGGACAAAGACCTCCCGGACCGCCCGGGAAAACCCCGGGTCCATCGTGAAGCGCTCGTGATCCCAGGAAAGGGAGGCCCCCAGACGCCGGATCTGGTCCAGAATCCCTGAACCGATCGACTCCTTCCAGCGCCAGACACGCTCGACGAAGGCGTCACGCCCCAGGCTCTTGTAGTCCACTCCCTCAGCCCTTAGCTGTCTTTCCACGACGTTCTGGGCGGCGATCCCCGCGTGGTCGATGCCCGGGATCCAGAGAACGTCCCGCCCTTGCATTCTTCGATACCGGGCTGCCACATCCTGGATGGTCAGGTTGAGGGCGTGGCCCATATGAAGGCGGCCTGTAATGTTCGGAGGGGGAACAACCATCGAAAAGGGCTCCCCTTCGGAAGCCCTGGAGGCGGACGCGAGGTTCCATCGCTCGAGGCAGCTGGCCTCCACACTTTCCCATTCAAAACGCTTGGGAAGACCCGAAGAAGACCCACCAGAATCCTGCAATCCGTCAATCAATTCGTTTTCACTCATTCTTTATCGATCTTTCGCGCATGAGGTTATTGGGAGTCCGTCTCCGGGGAAATTCCCCTTTTATCCCTCAGGATCCGTCGGATGGCCCGGTCGTGCTCCGGCAGGGTCCGGGAAAAAATGGAGGGAGATCCGTGACCGTCCGAGACGAAGTAGAGATAGGGAACATCCTTCGCAAAGACGACGGCCTGAAGGGCCTGGGCTCCGGGATTGTCGATGGGGGTAGGCGGAAGTCCTTCATGAAGGTAGGTGTTGTAAAGGGAATCGATTTTCAGGTCCCCGGCCTTCAGGTGGTGACGATGGGGGAGGAGATAGAGGACCGTCGGATCGCTCTGGAGTTTCATGCCGTTGTGGAGGCGGTTCAGGAAGACTCCGGCGATCAGCGGCATCTCTTTTGAGGATCCCGCCTCCTTCTGGATGATGGAGGCCAGCGTCACGCCCTGGTTTACGGTCAGTCCCCTCTCTTGGAGGCGGGATCGCCAGTCGGGGAGCATCACCCTCCAGAAGCGGGAGACCATCATCGCAAGAACCTCCCGGGAGGTCGACCCCTTTGAAAAATAATAGGTGTTCGGGAACAGATATCCTTCCAGGGAGGTGGAGGGAACATGGAGCTGGCGAAGAAAGTCCCCATCGCTCATGAGGGCCAAGTTTTCGTCAATCGTTCCGATTCCCATATGCGTCATGCGGGCCGCCACCTGGGCGATGGTGAATCCTTCCGGAACGGTCAGCTTCTCGTAATACTTCTGGCCGGCCACCAGGTCCCAGAGGATCCGGTAGGGGCGATTTCCGGGAGAGATTTCGTACTCCCCTTCCCGAATGCTCCGGGCCAAGCCGAGAATGTCCCCCCAGAAGATCACCGTTTCCGGGGAAGAGACCGCCCCTTTTCTTGCCAGCGTCTGGATCACCTGGCGGAAAGGCGTCCCGTGAGAGACCGTCAGGAGAAAGGGGGCGGCTTCCTCTTGGGGAGGTCCAAAAAAGGCATAAAGAGACCATCCCACTCCGAGCACAAGGAGAAAAAGAAAAAAGACGGTCATTTGCCGGAGGGTGGAAAGGAGAGGGAGTCTCACCGGCCCTGGGCCTTTTCTTTCATCGAGGCAACGGGAGAATTCAATCCGGGAGGGGAGATCTCCTTGAGTCCCGCTGCCCCCTCGTCAAGAAACCCCTGGAGAAGAAGGACTGCCGCGATGTCGTCGCAAAACTCCTTCCTTCCACGAGAACGTTTTCTTCGGGATTTGAGCTCCCGGGCCCGGGCCGAGGTCTGCCCCTCGTCATGGAAAAAGACCGGAAGTGATAGACGTACGCCGAGGCTCCGGCCCGTCTCGAGATAGAGGGGAGCCCGGGGATTCGGGTCCCCGCTCAGATGGTAGAACGGAACACCGAAGACCAGGCCGGAAACGTCATTTTCGCAAACAAGAGTTGCCAATTTTATCAGGACCTCCTCGTCCGGGGGGACCAAAAGCAGCTCCTCCCCCTTTCTGGCAAGAATACCCAGGGGGCGGGCCAGGCTCCGGGTGGGATCGGAGAGGGCAAGGCCGATGCGCCGGCCGCCCCAGTCAACCCCCATAAGCACCCCGGGGAACATTGTCATATGATCCACCGTCAGGACCCGACCAGGGTTCTCATGGCTTCCTCGCGGATCTCGGCCCGCACCGTATCGAGAAAGACCGGCCAGGACGAAGGAGGAACGCCGCCCCCTTCGGCCCATGTGGGACGTCCTCCCCCCTTACCTCCCAGGGCTGCGGCCATTTTCCGGATCCAGGAATTGACGGGAAAGCGCTTTTCAAGATCCTGGGAGGCCCATCCCAAAAGCAGAACCTGGCCTTCGGTCCGTCCTGCAAGGATGATGATGCCTGAAGGGATGCGCGACTTCAGAATGTCCATCCTGAGCCGGAGATCCCGCCCGTCACGGCAGTCCACCGCCGCCACAAGAATCCGGATATCACCCGCCTGGAAGCTTTCTCCCAGCATGCCGGCGGTCTCAACCTCGAAGAGATGCGACTTCGTGGCCCGAAGCTCCTGTTCAAGAGTCTCCCGAGCCTTCTCGTCGGATTCGAGACGGTCGAGGATCCGTCCGCCCGGAGCCCGAAGGAAGCCTCTGATGGCGGAGAGCTCTTCGCGCCATTTTTTCCCCTGCCCATAGGCGGCGCTTCCGGCCAGAGCTTCGATCCGGCGTGTTCCGGCAGCCACTCCGGACTCGGAGAGCACGTAGAGAAGACCGATCTCGGAAAGTTCCCGAACATGAGTGCCGCCGCAAAGCTCCACCGACATACCGGGAACCTCGACCACACGGACCCGGTCCCCGTACTTCTCTCCGAAAAAGGCCAGGGCGCCTCCCGCCAGGGCTTCCTGGCGGCTTTTTTCAGAGATCCTGACCGCTTCACCTGTGGCGATCCAGTCGTTGACCAGCGTCTCGATCCTTTCGATCTGCAGGGGGGTCAGTGGCTCCCCGTGGGTAAAGTCGAATCGGAGACGGTCGGGGAGAACGAGGGATCCGGCCTGGCGGACATGGTCTCCCAGAACCTTCCGGAGGGCGGCATGCAAAAGATGGGTAGCTGTGTGGTGGATCCGGGCCCCGCGCCGCCAGGACGGGTCTACGGACAGGCGAACGGGCTCTCCAATGGACAGGGTTCCCGTCCGGACACGACCCCGATGAGAAATCCATCCCGGGTAGGGGCGATAGACCGACTCCACCGAAATCTCGCCGGTGGGACCCGTGATCACTCCCCGGTCCCCGACCTGCCCTCCTCCTTCCGGATAAAATGGGCTCACGCCGGATACCACCTCGACCTCCTCCCCCTCCGACACCTTCTCGACAGAGTTTGCGCCATGAACAAGGACCAGGATCTCACCTTCGGCGTCGAGCCGGTCATACCCGACAAAGGTGACGGGCCTTGTGAGAAGGGATGCCGAAACGGGAAAGGAGGATTTCTGTCCGACCCAGGAGCGGCGACCTTGTTCCTTCTGTTCCCCCATCCGGGCCTCGAAACCCTCGAGGTCGAGGCTGAAGCCTTCCGGGCGAACCCAGTCCAAGACGACATCGACAGGAATTCCGTGGGTATCATAGAGCCAGAAGAGGGACTCCCCCGAAAGGGTCATTGATCCCCGACGGCGCGACTCCGCCATCGCCTCCCGAACCAGGGGAAGTCCGTATTCAAGCGTCCGGATAAAGCGTTCCTCTTCCTCCGCGAGGATAGCGGCGACACGATCCCGCCCTCCCAAAAGCTCAGGATAGGGTCCCCGCATCATTTCAACAAACTTTTCGCCCAATGCCGGCAGGAAGGGGTTCGGCAGGGCGAGATCAAGACCGAACTGGACGGCACGGCGGATGAACCGGCGCAGGACGTATCCCCGGCCTTCATTTGAGGGAACGAGCCCCTCCCAGATCAGAAAATAGCTGGCCCGGATGTGGTCGGCAATGACACGGTAGGCAAAGTCTTTTTCCCCTTTTCCTTTTCCATAGGGTGTGCGGGACAGGGATCCGATCTTTTCCATTAGAGGCATGAAGAGATCGGTCTCGAAGTTGCTTTCCACTCCCTGGAGGACCGAAGAAAGACGCTCGAGGCCCATCCCGGTATCAATGGAAGGACGGGGAAGTGGCAGGAGGATCCCGGCCTCGTTGCGGTCGTATTGCATGAAGACGAGATTCCAGATTTCGAGATAACGGTCACAATCGCATCCCACGGCACATGTGGGACGACCGCAGGAAAAGGCGGGGCCCTGGTCAACCAGGATTTCCGAGCAGGGACCGCAGGGGCCGGTATTTCCCATCTGCCAGAAGTTGTCTTTCTCGCCTAGGCGGACGATCCGTGATGGGTGGATGGACGTCACGCTTTTCCAGAGGGCCTCCGCCTCGTCGTCCTCTGTATAGACCGTAACCCAGAGGACCTCCGGGGAAAGGCCAACCCGTTTTGTCAGAAACTCCCAGGCGAAACTGATCGCCTCTTTCTTGAAATAGTCTCCGAAGGAAAAGTTTCCCATCATTTCGAAGAATGTGTGGTGACGGCGCGTGAATCCGACCCGGTCGAGGTCGTTATGCTTGCCCCCGGCCCGGACACACCGCTGGATGGAGACGCACCGGGACGACGGGGGAGCCTCGGAACCCAGGAAGGCGTCTTTGAAGGGGACCATCCCGGCATTCGTAAAGAGAAGAGTGGCATCCCCTGAAGGGATCAGGGAGGCGGAAGGAACCCTCCGGTGAGCGACCCCTTCGAAGTAGGAAAAGAAGGTATCCCGAATGCGCAGGGAATCCATGAGCCTACTCGCCTCCCCGCTTGTTGGACTTGGCAGGCGCAACTCCTGCCGGTTCCGAAGAGGCGGGAGCGGGCCGGGAAGGGACTCCTGCCTTTTCTCGAATCGCGGTGTCGAGGGTCTTCAGCAATTCGGGATGGGACTTCAGGTGGGCCTTGACGCTTTCCTTCCCCTGGCCGATCTTTTCCGAACCCCAGGAATACCAGGAACCGCTTTTCTCAAGGAGGCCGTATTCGACGCCAAGATCGATCAGCTCCCCGGCAACGGAGACCCCTTCATTAAAGGAGATGTCGAATTCCGCCTGGCGGAAGGGAGGGGCCATCTTGTTCTTGACGACCTTGACCCGGACCCGGTTTCCCAGGACGTGGTCGCCCTCCTTGATCGACTCGATCCGGCGGATGTCCAGACGCTGGGAGGCATAGAACTTGAGGGCATTGCCCCCCGTCGTCGTCTCGGGGTTGCCGAACATGACCCCGATCTTCATGCGGATCTGGTTGATGAAGATAACCACGGTGGAAGACTTGGAAATGGATGAGGTCAGCTTCCGCAGGGCCTGGCTCATGAGACGGGCCTGGAGGCCCATATGGGAATCCCCCATGTCGCCCTCGAGCTCGGCCTTGGGAACCAGGGCCGCGACGGAGTCGATCACGATCAGGTCGAGGCTCCCTGAACGGACCAGCGTCTCGGCAATTTCAAGCGCCTGCTCCCCCGAGTCGGGCTGGGCGATGAGGAGATCTTCCGTCCGGACCCCAAGCTTTCTGGCGTAGGCGAGATCCAGGGCATGTTCGGCATCGATGAAGGCGGCCATGCCGTTTTTCTTGTGGACCTCGCTGATGGCATGGAGAGCCAGAGTTGTCTTTCCCGAGGACTCGGGTCCATAGATCTCGATGATGCGCCCCTTCGGATAGCCGCCGATTCCCAGGGCGATGTCGAGTGACAGGGAACCGGAGGAGATGACAGGGGTCTCGACGATGGGGGCATCCTTTCCCATCCGCATGATCGATCCCTTGCCGAACTGTTTTTCGATCTGCGACAGGGCCAGGTCGAGGGAACGCTGCTTGCTTGCATCCTTGTCAGTCAATGGACTCTCCCTTGGGTGAAAGTGTGGCCGATAGCTACCGGCCGGAAAAAATGGAATAACCGGCATGGAGGAGAGCCGCGGCCAAAAGGCCTGCTCCCACATCATCCAGCATCACGCCGAAACCTCCTGGAGCCCTTTCGAGCCAGCGGACAGGCGGAGGTTTCAGAATATCAAAGACCCGAAAAAAGACAAAAGCCAAGCCGCATCCCGCAAGTGTGTGGGGAGCTGCCAAAAGTGTTATTCCCTGCCCGAGCCATTCATCGATCACCACACAGGACGGGTCAGAAAGACCGGTCTCCCGGATAGCCCGCCCGGAAGCGACAGTTCCCAGAATCCCGAGGGGGAGGAGAAAGGCCAAAAGCCCCCAGGGGGATACGGGGGGCAAGACAAACCAGAGGACAGCGCACGCCAAGCTCGCGTAGGTGCCGGGAGCCCCGGGGATGAGTCCCACGCCCCCGGTCGTATAGATCCATTTCCAGAGCGAGGGAGCGTTACCCAATGGGCCTCATGCCCGGGCTGAAGATCCCAGTGACCGGACATGTCGGTCTAGGTCTTCGTAAAAGGCATCCCCCAGAAAGAAGCGGATCGTTCCCGCCATCGACTCATACATGAGAGGCCCGAGATTGCTTTCATGACAGGGCAGATGCGAAAGGAAAGGGGTCGTCTGGACTCCCAGGATTGTCCGACCCCCCTCCTGATAGATGGCCAGGGGATACTGGACGCAGTCCGCAGGCTTGAGCGCCATCCAGGAGAGCCCTTCGTCCAGGGCGTAGGCGTGAATGGAGCATCGCTCTTCCCCGTCCGGGCCGTGAGCCAGGAAGATGCAGGAATCGTGGTCCTCTCCCCGGACGATGAGGTTGCAGCGGTAATCGGCCTCCAGGGGAAACATGCGGGCCATGGCATTCACTTCGTCCACATCGAGCTCGCACCCGCCGGGACACTGTTCGGTGCAGTCGGCCTCAAAGGTCCCCCGTGACCGGTAGAGATCCCTCCGTGCAGGATCCATGTAGGGCAGGATGCCCTCAATATGGCCCTCGATCCGGCTCCGTTCGCCGGGAGCCAGGATATTCGAGCGGTAACAGCAGGTGGAGTGACACTTCTGGAGCACGACATCACAGGTGTAGGTGGTCGTCCAGAACTTCGGATCGACCCACACACCGGAAATCTCCACAAGATTGGGCCGGATTCCCGGGAATGGAACAAACTGGGTCACAGACATCGGTCATGGGTCCTAGCGTAAGATCATTAGTTTTCCGGAAATCCTTCCAGATTGTCCCTCTCCACATCGGGGAAACCCCGATGGCAGATCCGGACACCTTCTTTCCTTTTCTTGAAAAAATCCCGTCTTTCAGTATAATTCCTTCGACAGAATCCGTAAAGCCGGAAGGTCGGTCCCCCTTCCCTTCTCCGCAAGCGACCGGGAACGGACCTGCCGCGTCAAGAATAAGGAGCGCCACAGCATGAAAAACCCCCTTCGCACCTTGTCCATGATCACCCGGAGCCTCCTTGTACCCGGGATGGCGGCCAGCAGCCTTCTGGTGGCTGCCGCTGTCATGGCCCCAACCTCAGCCGGCCTGGCCTGGGCCAAGACGACCAAGACAAAGGTCCTTTATGTAACCCAGAACGGATCCCGTGAGAAAACCCTGGACCTCGAGCTTGGACAATCCTCGCGCCTTCACTACAACCATTTCTGGATGGATGTCACCCGGACCAAGCCCTTTATGGATTCCAAGGGTCGGAAGGTGGTCGTCCCTGACACCCCGACATTTCGGGGGATCCAGGAAATCACCGTCCGCTTCTGGCACCCCCGGGGTGAACCCAACCTCCTCGACGCCATCGTTGTCAAGGCCTACGACAGCCAGGGACGTCTGGTGAAACATGGAGCCTTCGACCGGGGTGTCTTCGTGCTCCTGCTTTCGAACAGCCTGTTCAAGGGGAACTATGTCCGCTTCGACGGCATCGGCCATTACGTCCGGGATGACAAGTCCCTCTATGTGAAGGTTCTCGTCCGCAAGACCCGCCAGGTGGCGATCATTCCCTTTGCCGACTTCATCAACGATTTTACGCGGCAGATCAATACCCAACCTGTGGTTTCCTGGGCTGTGAAGCGCCCCTGATTCCCCACCCTGTCCGACACGGGCCGGAGAGTCCAGGGAATCTCCGGCCCGTCCAGGCCCTCTCGCGCCGCATAACCCCCTTCGAAATAAGATAAAAAAAAATTCTTGCAATCCCCGAAAAACCGTGTATATTCTGACCGATTGTTGACCGGACGCCATTTTGCCCAGACAATGTTTCAAAGGGGTGGAATCGTCCTGCATTCGCCCGTCGATCCCTCCCCGGAGGAGACCGTGTTTCCCCGGGCCATCGACAGGCCGTCCCTGAATCAAAGGAGCTGCACCGTGAACAGTCTCATCGATCGTCCGGTTCCTGTAATCCCGACTCGCCGTCCGGAGCATCAGGATCCTGTTTTCAAGGCATTGACCGAATCGAGTCTTTGGCAGGTCTGGCCAAAAGGCTTCGGATTGACCTAACGACACAACCAGGGGGTTACGAGTGCACGCATTGGGAACACATCTTCTTGTCGAACTGAAGGACTGCCAGTCCGACTCCCTTTCCGATCCTGATTTCGTCCGGGCTTCCATGATTGATGCCGCAAAAAAAGCCCATGCAACCATCGTCGATGACAAATTCCACCATTTCAGCCCCTTCGGCGTAAGCGGTGTCGTGGTCATCGCCGAATCCCATCTGGCCATCCATACCTGGCCCGAATACCGCTATGCGGCCGTCGATGTGTTCACCTGCGGAGAGACGCTCAAGCCGGAGGTTGCTGCCATCCATCTCGCCCAGGTTTTCAAGTCCCAAAACCCCAGTATTCACGAGATCAAGAGGGGCATCATCGGAATATCGAACGAAAAGATCGCCCACAAGATCGAGGGGGACACCCGTCTCCCCGAAACCGACGACACGCAGGGGAAAGGAATCGAATCCAATGAACGGAGCGAGAACCTCCAAGTGGTATATTGAATACGCGGCTCCCTCGCTCGGCCACATGCATGGCATCGACGGGATCATCGTTTCGCGCCAGACCAACTTCCAGAAGGTCGACATTCTCAGGACCAATGTGTACGGAAAGGCTCTGGCGCTTGACGAAAAGATGCAGTCGACCCAAGTCGATGAATTCATTTATCACGAGGCTCTTGTCCACCCGGCCATGATCGCTCATCCTGCGCCCCGGTCCGTCCTGATCGTAGGCGGCGGAGAAGGGGCCACCCTGCGGGAAGCCCTCCGCCACCCAACCGTTGAACGGGCCGTGATGGTGGACATCGATGACCAGGTCATCTCCCTTTCGAAGGAACATCTTCCGGAGTGGCACCAGGGGGCTTTTGACGATCCGCGCTCGACTGTCCTTGCCACCGATGCCCGGAAGTATCTGGAAGATTCCCAGGACATTTTCGACGTCATTATCACCGATCTTTCAGAACCGGTGGAGGAAGGCCCCGCCTACCTGCTTTACACCCGGGAGTTTTACAAGATCGCAAGCGAACATTTGTCGCCCGGCGGGACGATTTCGGTCCAGGCAGGCGCGGCGGCGCTGCCTTTCATTCTGGCCTTTTCCGCCGTATACCAGACCATGAAAACGGCCTTCCCGACCGTCCGGGGTTTCTCGACAAACATTCCCTCCTTCGGACTTCCCTGGGGATTCACCCTGGCTTCGAAAGGGGTCGATCCCCTTGCCATGACCCGCGAGGTCGTGGACAGGATCCTGACCGAACGGGGGTTAACGAACCTCCGTTTTTATGACGGGCTCGCCCACCAGGGGCTTTTTGGTCTCCCTCGCCATCTCCGCACTGAGCTCGACAAATCGACTCTCATCATCGAGGATAACCACCCCATCTTCACCTACCATTAGACGGAACCGACCTCTCGATGGACCAGAGCAAAACGCCTCTTTTCGACGCGATGGTCTCCCTTGCCGAAAGCCGGAAAGTTTCCTTCCACACCCCCGGCCACAAAAGCGGAAAAGGGATCTCGACGCGTTTTCGCAAGTTTGTGGGACCCCGGGTCTTTTCGATCGACCTGACCTGCCTTGACGAAGTGGACTCTCTCCAGAAACCCCGGGGAGTCATCAAGGAGTCCCAGGAGCTGGCGGCAGAGATCTATGGAGCTGACCAGTCCTACTTTCTCGTCAATGGAACCTCGGGGGGAAACCAGGCCATGGTCGTGGCCTCCCTCAATCCGGGGGAGCCTGTCCTGGTCACCCGAAATGTCCACAAATCGGTAATTTCCGGGATGATCATGACCGGATGCCAGCCGGTCTTCATCCCCTTCAGGACGGAGCACGGCGCCTCCTTTCCGCTCAATTACGGGACCCGGGACATCCTCGACAGCATCGACCGTCACTCGGAGATACGGACACTCTACCTGACCTCTCCCAACTACTACGGGGTCACCATTGATCTGGTCCGGGTGGCGGAAGCCGCCCACGCCAAAGGAATGCGCGTCCTTCTCGACGAAGCCCATGGGCCCCACCTCCATTTCCATCCCGAGCTCCCCTCCTCCGGAATGGCCGCCGGGATCGACCTGGCCGTCCAGTCCACGCACAAGATTATCGGAGGGATGACTCAGGCCTCCATGCTTCACGCCCGCAAAGAGCGGATCGACCTCGATCGACTTTCCACTGTCCTGCGCTACCTCCAGACGACAAGCCCCTCCTACATCCTGATGGCCTCCCTCGATCTCGCCCGCATGCAGATGGCCACCGAAGGGGTGAAGCTCCTGGGGCGTGCCCTGGAGCTTGCGCGATGGGCCCGAATGAAAATAAGGGAGATTCCGGGGCTAAGGTGCGCCAACCGGACCGAGATTCAGGCCATGTCCGGAGGGGAAAACGACCTCGACGAAACAAAGCTCACAATCGATGTGCGGGGATGGGGAGTCTCGGGATACCAGGTCTCCCAGCGCCTGAACCTGGAATTTGGCATTCAGGTGGAGATGGCCGATATCGACCACGTCCTCGTCATCGTCAGCATCGGGGATCACCGTGGAGATCTGGAACGGCTTGTCAACGCCCTGGTTGCCCTCTCCAGGGAAAACCACCGACAGGCTAGCCGATCCCCTGTTCCATCCATGGTTTTTTTTGACAATCTTCTCCGGATGACGCCCCGAGAGGCCTTTTTTGCCCAACACGAAACCGTCCCCCTCGAAGATTCAACCGGCCGCATTGCCTCGGACATCGTGACAGTCTATCCTCCGGGCGTTCCGCTGCTCGTGCCGGGTGAGGAGATCACAGCGCCCGTCATTGACACTCTTTGCCGGTTCCGCGATTCCGGAGCCACGATGGATGGCCTCGACATGACCAACCGTTTCATCCAGGTGGTCAAAGATCACGGCTCCGGGAAGTAAACCTCCGGAAGCTCCGGATTGATCCCAGGAACCTCAACCGCACCGGCGAATCTTCCAACCCTGTATTTTCCTTGATTCATTGCCACCGGCCCATTGCGCGTAGGAAAATAGAGAAAACGCGAACCCCCATTTCAGAACCGGAGATCCGATGAGAAAACACTGGCCTCTTGCCGCCCTTGTCCTGGTTGTGGCCCTGTATTTCGGCGGCCAGTTCCTTCTCGACCTCTGGGCCGACTTCCTGTGGTACCGCTCAAATAGCCAGGTGCCGGTCTTCATGACCCTTCTTGAATCGAGAAGCGCCGTCTTTCTCGGGGTCTACCTGATTTTCTTTCTTGTTCTCGCAGGGTCCCTGCGCCCTCTGATCCGGGCGCTTCCCACCCTGACCCTCAGGCGACGTGGACCTACTGGAATCGAGCCGGTCTCTCTTGCCCTGTCCGGACTCGGCCCTGCCATCGATGGGGGAATCGCCATTCTTGCCCTCCTGGTCGCCCTTCCCCTGTCGGGAACCCGGGATGCCCTACGCCTCCTGGCCGCCTATAACGCTCCCGTCACAGGATTCCCCGATCCGATACTCGGGCTGCCTGTCGGGTTCTACCTGTTTCATCTGCCGGTTTATGACCTTCTCACAGGGGTTCTCCAGGACTCCCTTCTCTTTGCCCTCGTCCTGGGTCTCCTTCTGGGTCTTCCCGGGGGACAGGTTTCGATCGCCCAGAACCGCCTCTCCCTCCATCCCGTCTGGAGAAAGGTTCTCATGCGTCTGGGTGCTGGCCTTCTCATGGTCCTTTCCGTGGATTCTCTTCTCCTCCGGACAAAGACCCTCCTCTCCTCCCACCAGGTCCTGTCCGGCGCCTCCTATGCCGATGTCCACGCCCGCATTCCCGCCGCCACCGTTCTCGCCCTGATCCTGGCATTATCCGCGCTGGCCCTTTTCGTGGAAAGTTTTCGTCGGCAGGCCCTTGTCTCCGGGTCCCTCCTGGGACTCTCCTTTCTGGTCTGGGCGGGGGGACTCCTCCTCTACCCCTGGATTCTCTCCAGGTTTGTGGTCCTGCCCAACCAGTTCAACATGGAAAAGTCCTATATCGTCAACAATATCGCCGGAACCCGCAAGGCCTTCCACATCGATGGAACACACTCGGAACGCATTTCGAACCTTTCCGACCTGACCCCCGCTGACCTTGCCGACAACCGGCCGACGATCCGGAACATCCGCCTCTGGGACCACCGTCCCATGCTGACGACCGTCCGCCAGCTCCAGCAGATACGGACCTATTATACCTTTCCGATTCTGGCTCCCGACCGCTACCGGATCAACGGAGTCCTCCGCCAGGTTCTGGTGGCCCCCAGAGAGATCTCCTATGCCAATCTTCCGAGCCCCAACTGGATCAATGTCCACCTGACTTATACCCACGGTCACGGACTGATCATGTCCCCCGTAAACAGAGTCACACCCGAAGGCCTTCCTGCCTTCTGGATCCGGGACATTCCTCCCCAGTCCTCCGTTCCCGTGGTGGTCTCCCACTCGCGGATCTATTACGGAGACCAGCCGGCACCTTATGCCATCGTCAACACGCGAATTCCCGAATTCGACTATCCGAAGGGCCGCCAGAACATCTACAATCATTATGACGGAACGGGAGGCATTCGCCTCTCCTCCCCCCTTCGCCGCCTTCTCTACTCCTATGAATACGGTTCCTTCAAGATCTTCCTTTCGACCGCCATCACCGACAAGAGCCGCATTCTGGTCCACCGGGACATCTTCGACATCGTTGAACGTCTGGCCCCCTTCCTTCGTCTCGATCCGGATGTCGTCCCCGTCATCGGGCCCGACGGCCATCTGGTCTGGATGATGGATGCCTACACGACCTCGGACTCCTACCCCTATTCCTCGGAGATCCGTGGCTCAGCAGGATTCTTTCATACGGGGCGTCTCATTCGGAGCGGCCACCGCCGGGCCCTCTCCTCCTGGCCGGAAAGACTCAACTACATCCGGAATTCCGTCAAGATCCTGATCGATCCCAAGACCGGAGGCGTTTCCTTCTATGTGACCGATCCCTCCGATCCGATCCTTTCGGCCTACCGGAAAGCCTTTCCAACCCTCTTCCGGCCAGCAAGGGAGATTCCGCAGGAAGTCCTCCCTCACCTTCGCTTTCCGCCTTCCATGTTCGCCATTTCCGCCCGAATCCTGGCCTCGTTCCACATGACGGACCCGCAGGTCTTTTTCAACCGGGAAGATCTGTGGTCCCTGGCCGAACGCGACGAACGGCCCCTCTCTCCTTACTATATGGTCCTGCGTCTTCCCGGGGAGGCCCAGGAAGAATACGTGATGATGCTCCCTTATACCCCGGCCCACCGGGACAACCTTTCCGCCTGGCTCGTGGGACGCTCCGAGCTCTCCCGCCAGGGAGAACTCAAGGTCTATCGCTCTCCAAAGGAGCGGCTGATCTATGGTCCGAACCAGATCGAGGCCCGTATCGACCAGCGGGGTCCGATCTCCAAGCAACTGACCCTCTGGAACCAGCAGGGATCGCGGGTGGTGAGGGGAACGCTCTTGATCATTCCCATCGCCCATTCCCTCCTCTACGTCGAACCTCTCTACCTTTCGGCAACCAGTCCTGGAGCGCTCCCGGAATTGCGACGGGTAATCGTCTCCATGGGGGACAGGGTGGTCATGAGAAAAACCCTCGACCAGGCCCTGAATGATCTCTTTACGGGAACTCCCCATCCCTCCCTGTCATTTGCCTCCAGGAGGGTTCAGGGAAGGAATGCGCCTTCGGGGCTGGTTTCGCGCCTTCAAAGGTTGGGACGGGAAGCAGATGACGCCCTGCGTCGCGGAGATCTCGCCACCTTCGGGGATCGGGTGCAGAAAATCCTGAGGGAACTGCGAAAATGAGGGTTTGCGGGGTGAAATGTCATTCTAGACAGAACGGCGGCAACTCAAGAGGAGGGCGGGCAGATTCCTAGGAAAGAAGATCCCGGGCGATGCTCATCGCCGAAGGAGAAATCTTTTCCCCTCCGAGCATGCGGGCAATTTCCCGGACCCGGTCTTCCCCTTCGAGAACGGAAATTCTGGACCGGGTCTGGCCGCCTTCGGAGACCTTCCGGACCAGAAGGTGGTGATCTCCCTTTCGGGCGACCTGGTGCAGGTGTGTGATCGCCAGGACCTGTCGACTCTGGCCGATTTCTTTCAGAAGGTCCCCCAGAACCTCCCCCACCTCCCCCCCGATTCCTGAATCGATCTCGTCGAAGATGAGGGTCGGAACCTTGTCAGAACCAGACAGGACCGACTTTATCGCCAGAAGAACGCGAGAAATTTCGCCTCCGGACGCCACCTGACCCAACGGACGCTCCGGAATTCCAGGGTTGGCCGAAAACAGAAATTCCACCCGATCCCTTCCGTATGGGCCGCCCAGGGAATCGGGATAAGGGACAAGGGAGACAGAAAAAGATGGGTGTTCGATCCGCAAGCAACGAAGGACGTCACACACCTCCGAAGAAAAGCCCTCCGAAGCGGCCCGGCGTCTCTCCCCCAGATGTTGCCCGATCTCCAGGAGCCTGGCTTCGCAATCACGGATGTGACGATCGATCTCCTCGAGGGCCAGCTCTGATGATAGGGACTCTGTCATCATCGCCTGCTCCAGATGGCCGACGAGTTCTTCCGGCCTGACATGATACTTCTGGGCAAGTCTTCTATAGAGACTGAAACGGGATTCCAGAGCCGAAAGGTGCTCCGGATCCATCTCAAGTGATTCCCGGTAACGATGAAGCTCGTGGGCGGAATCCTTCAGGATCTCGATCGCCTCGCCAAGGGAAGACCGGACCTCCTGTATAGTCGGGTCGAAGGAAAGAATATGGTCGAGATCGGAGACGATGCGCCCAAGGTGGGAGAGGACGCTCTCCTCATCCTCATAAAGGGCCCCATAGGACTGGCCCGTCAGAAGAAGAATTTCCTGAAGATTGAGCTGGGCCGACAGAGTCTTTGAAAGCTCCTCGAACTCTCCCGGACGACCGGACAGAGTCTCCGCATCTTCCTGCATCCGGATTCGCTCCTCCCGTTCCCGCAGGTCACGCTCCCGGCGGTCCGCTATCTCCTCCCTCTGCCTCCGGAGGGTCAGGATCTCCCGGCGCAAGGCCTCGAAACTTTCGGCAAGACCCGAGGTCCCGGCAAAGGCATCGAGGTAGTGACGATGAACCTCACTTTGGGAAAGGCGGTGATTGTCCCCCTGGCCGACGATATCGAAAAGGATATCGACCAGGGACTGGAGTTGGGCATTGGAGACCGGTTGTCCGTTGACAGTCTGTCTGAAACGGCCGGTCGAGGTCACGACGCGACGGATGACGATATCCTCGCCGGGAGCTATGAGTTCGGAGAGGGATTCGGGAATCGTAAGGGTAGGAGAGGAGAATGAGGCTTCGACGACCCCCTCAGGGAAACCCGGGCGCACTGTCAGGCCCCGGGGCTTTTGCCCCGAGACCAGAAAAAGTGCGTCAACAAGAAGGGACTTTCCGGCGCCTGTTTCTCCGGTAATGACCGTCAGCCCTTCCTCGAAGGAGACAGACATCTCCTCGATCGTCGCAAAGGCTGAGATTCGGAGATGGGAGATCACCCTTGTCAGGCCGCCAGAAGTTCTTCAATCTTTTCCTTGAAGGTCTTCTTGCTCTGGGCCCCGACGAGTTTGCTCACCACCTTTCCGTCCTTGAAGAAGATCAAGGTCGGAATTCCCATCACCTGGTACCTGACTGCAATATCCTGGTTGTCGTCGGTGTTGAGCTTCATGAAGGTCACACGCCCCTTGTACTCTTCCGCCAACTCGTCCACCACGGGAGCAACCATTCGACATGGTCCGCACCAGGGGGCCCAGAAGTCAACCATGACCACCCCCTTGGACTCAAGGACACGCTTGTCCCATTCGGCTGTAGACACCTCCGCAACATTGGCACTCATCGATTCATTCCTCCTTGGATCAGGTTTTATCCCAAATTTTTTGTTTTCCAGGCCCGGAAACCGACCCCAAGAAAGCGGCCCACGAGATCTCCATGTCTTGTTATTTTACATCATCCGGGATCACTGGCGAAACCTGTCCGGACAAAAAAAAGGGGGGGAAAATCCCCCCCTTCGAAAACGATGACTCCTAGTACATGTCTCCCATTCCGCCGGCACCAGGCATAGCAGGTCCCTTGGCTTCCTTTTCAGGGAGTTCGCAGATCATGACTTCCGTGGTCAGGAGCAGACCGGAGACAGAGGCCGCATTCTGGAGCGCGGTACGGGTCACCTTGGTTGGGTCGATGATCCCGGCCTGTAACATGTCAACGTAGGTCTCCGAGGCCGCATCGAATCCCATGGATCCCTTTTCGTGACGGACTCTCTGGAGAACAACAGACCCTTCGAGACCGGCATTGTGGGAGATCTGACGAAGAGGCTCTTCAAGCGCCCGCTTGATGATGTTGACACCGATCTTCTGGTCTCCCTCCGCCTTCAGGTGCTCAAGGACGGACGAGGATCTGAGAAGGGCCACACCACCGCCGGGGACGATTCCCTCTTCGACGGCGGCCTTTGTCGCATGAAGGGCATCTTCCACGCGGGCCTTCTTCTCCTTCATTTCGGTTTCAGTTGCGGCGCCGACATTGATCACTGCCACACCGCCAACGATCTTGGCAAGGCGCTCCTGAAGCTTTTCACGGTCATAGTCGGAGGTGGACTCTTCGATCTGGGCTTTGATCTGCTTCACCCGGGCCTGGATCTTGGCGTGTTCGCCGGAACCTTCGACAATCGTGGTGTTGTCCTTGTCGATGGAGACCCGCTTTGCGCGACCGAGGTCGGACAGTTTCACGTTCTCGAGCTTGAGGCCCAGATCCTCGGCGATCATGGTGCCATTCGTGAGGACAGCGATATCCTCGAGCATGGCCTTTCTCCGGTCACCGAAGCCGGGAGCCTTGACGGCCGCCACGTTGAGGGTTCCCCGAAGCTTGTTGACCACCAAGGTTGCGAGGGCTTCACCTTCGACCTCTTCAGCAATGATGAGAAGGGGGCGACCCATCTTGGCGATCTGCTCGAGAATGGGGAGAAGGTCCTTCATGTTGCTGATTTTCTTTTCGTGAATAAGGATGTACGGATTGTCGAGAACAACCTCCATGCGCTCCTGATCGGTGACGAAATAGGGAGAGACATACCCGCGGTCAAACTGCATCCCTTCCACAACATCAAGGGAGGTGGTCATGCTCTTTGCCTCTTCGACCGTGATCACCCCATCCTTACCAACCTTGTCCATGGCATCAGCAATGAGTCGGCCGATCTCCGCGTCGTTGTTGGCAGATATGGTGGCGATCTGGGCGATCTCCTTCTTGTCCTGGCAAGGCTTGCTGAGCTTCTTGAGTTCCTCGATCACCGCGGTCACAGCCAAGTCGATCCCACGCTTGATGTCCATGGAATTGGCGCCGGCCGTCACATTCTTGACCCCTTCACGGTAAATGGCATGGGCAAGGACTGTGGCCGTGGTCGTTCCGTCCCCGGCGATGTCGCTTGTCTTGGAGGCCACTTCCTTCACCAGCTGGGCTCCCATGTTTTCATAGGGATCCTTGAGTTCGACTTCCTTAGCCACCGTCACACCATCCTTCGTGATGGTGGGGGCACCGAATTTCTTGTCGATCACGGCATTTCTGCCCTTAGGTCCCAGGGTCACCTTCACTGCGTCTGCCAGGGCTGTTACTCCACGAAGCACAGCATTCCGGGCCTCTTCACTGTAAATCATCTGTTTTGCCATATCATGTCCTCCTGAAGAAAACGTTGTGTTGGTTAAACGAAGCAAACTGCTGAATACTGATCTTTTTTAAACCTCAGGCAACAAAGATTCCCAAAATATCTTCTTCCTTGAGAATAAGGAAATCCGTCCCATCAATGGAGATCTTTGATCCGGAGTATTTGTCGAAAAGGACAGTGTCACCCTTTTTGAGGGATTTCACATCTTCGCCGATTTCCTCAACCTTGCCTTTCTGGGGCTTTTCCTTCGCCGCATCGGGGATGTAGAGTCCTCCCTGAGTTTTTTCGACCTCCTCGGCGTAGCTGACAAAAACACGATCCTTCAAAGGCTTAAATTTCATAAATACCTCCATTTTGCTTGAAGTTGACCCAAGGTTTTAGCACTCACACCTACTGAGTGATAAAAGGATATCAAAGGAATGGGGGGTTGGCAAGCCCCCCAAATTCATCGGAAAAAGGAGAGAGAAATCCAGAGAGACTAGGGGAAAAATCCGGCCCAGACCAGGTCCCCAAACATCAGTCGGAAATCTTTCGCTCAAGGATCCTGATCGCGGCGGAAAGCTGGGTGTCATCCTTACCCGAGGGGATGGGGTAGACAAGGTGTTTCTGGATGTTCCCGGAAGGAATGACCACATGATGCTCTTTCCCGTCGGGGTTGAGAAAATGATGTTTCAGGTCCACCTCACGAGGGACGGATATGGCCCGGGCCCCATGAGGGATCTTCTCCTTCACGATGAGGTCCGGAGTAATGCCATAATCCTGGATAGAGCGCCCCGATGGGGTGAAATAACGGGCTGTCGTCAACCGGAGAGCTGATCCGTCGAATAGAGGAAGGATAGTCTGGACCGACCCCTTGCCAAAGGTCTGGGTTCCGATGATCGTGGCCCGATGATAGTCCTGAAGGGCACCTGAAACGATTTCTGCCGCCGAGGCCGTTTCCGTGTTTACCAGAATTACAACAGGGACACGGGGAAAATCTTCTCCCCCGTGGGAGCGGAAGGCACGCTCCTGCCTGCGGCCCTTCATCGACACAACCACCTTGTTGTCGGGAATGAAAAGGGAGGAGACATCAACAGCGCTTGTCAGCAGGCCCCCGGGGTTGTTCCGGAGATCGATGACAAGGGCCCTCATGCCACGATGGTCGAGTTTCTTCAGGGTAACATCGAGATCCCGCGCGGTGTTCTCGGAAAACTCCCTGACAAGGACATATCCGATATGATTTTTAAGCATGCGAAACTTGACCGTATGGATCTTGATAACCTCGCGGACCAGATCAAAATCCCGGGCCTTGAAAACCCCTTTTCGGAATATGGTAAGAACCACATGGGTTCCGGGTCGTCCCCGCATCGTCCGGACGGCCTTTGCCAGACCGAGAGAGGCCGTGCTCACACCATTCACCCGCGTAATCTCGTCTCCGGACTTGATTCCCGCCCGGAAGGCCGGCGAATCGTCAATAGGGGCCTGGACAATGATATGATTCCCCTCCGTGGTGATCTTGATGCCGACGCCTCCGAAACGACCCTGGGTATTGATCTCGAGGTCATGGTATTCCTGAGGGGTCATATATTCGGAGTGAGGATCCAGGGAGGCCACCATTCCCCGGATTGCGCTGTCAAGGACCGGCTGGGCCGGAATCTTGTCGACGTAGTCGTTCTGGATCAAGGCATAGACCATGGAGAAAATCTTGAGACTTTTGTCCGTTCCCCCATCCGCCAGAACGGCATGGCCCACACCTCCGACCAAAATGCCGATCGCAAGCACGAGAATGATGTTCCCAGTTTTCATGATCAACGCCCAGCCCGATCGTCCCGAACCCTTTTTAAATCCAGAAAAACGCATAGACATCCTTTTAATTTTGATACTCCCGGACCCCTAGACGGGGTCCGGGATCCCTTCAAAGACCGAACAAGTTCAACAAATCGTGATTTCAGAATATCATGCATTGACCGGCTTTACAACCACGCCGTCCCTCATCGGGAGGAGAAGAAGGGTTCACCGTGCAAGGAATCCCATAGGACTCATGGGCTTTCCCCGTCGTGTCACCCCGAAAAAGAGGGTTGACTGCCCTCGAGTCCCTCCGCGACCGACCGTGCCGATGATGCCCCCTTCGGGGACCGGCTGGCCCTCCTTCGCGAAAATATGGTCAAGATGCCCGTAAAGCGTATAGAGGTGGTCTCCGTGGGCCAGGATGACGAGCCGCCCATAACCGGAGTAGGCGCGGGCAAAGAGGACCTTTCCACGCCAGGCGGCGTGGACGCGGGACCCGACGGGGGCGGCGATATCGATCCCATCGTGAAAAGTTCCATATTTCTCGACGATTTTTCCCCGAACCGGCCACATGAACATTGTATGTCCCAGGACGGGAGGGTGTGAAAAGGTTTCATGGCGATGGCTCAGACGCCTCATCCGCTCAAGACGAGCGATCAGGTTCATCAGTTCGCGTCGGCGCTTCAAAATGGAACGATTGTCCTTAGCAAGGTCCGTTTCCTTTTTTTTCAGCCGCGCGATCTCCAGCTCTATTCCGGACATTTTCTTTTTGAGAAGGGATTCCTCTTTTTCCCGCCTTTTCAGAAGTCTCTTTTCATGATTCTGGATGATCTTAAGCTGGGCCCTGCTGAGCTTCAGGCGATCTTCCCTGTTGCGATAGTCATGAAGGAGAGTTTCAAGATGATGCGTCTGGTCGGAAAGAATATTGGAACGAAGGATGGTCTCGGGCTGGATATCCGTTCCGTCAAGGCGCGAAAGGGAGACTTCTGCCGTCCGGAGAAGGAGGCGAGACTCGAGGGAGTTTTTCTGTCGAAGATCTGCACTGACGACCACACCGAGGCGGGCCATGGCCCGATCGAGGCCTTTGATGGCCTGGCGGTCCTGTATTTCCCTGATCTGGAGCCTCTCGACCTGAAGATGAAAGGATTCCAGGGAAACCCGGAGTTTCAGAATTCTGACCTTCAGCTTCAGCCGTCTTCCCTTGTATCGACTCAGACGCGCCTTGTTCTTCAGGAGCCGGGATTTCAGCTCCCGCAGCTCCCTCTCCCGGGCTTCAAGCTTTTTTTCAATGGCATGGATCGAGGGAGAGGCGGCCCCCAAGGCCTCGTTTCCGGTCAGCCAGCCATCGGGATTTTGGAGGAGAAGAAAAAGGGAAAAAAGAGACGCCGCCCAGTAAAGCCCTCTAAGGAAAAGGGGCTTGAAGGTCAGGAATTTTCGCGTCACGGCCGAAAAAGGTCCCTTTTCCTGGCAGGAAAGGGAAGGAGAAGGGAGAGGATTCCCCCCACGATTCCCACTCCTGCGCTGAGGGCGGGAAAGAAGATCCAGAGAGGATGGAGTAGGGGGAGAGGTCCCATGGCTCCGGCCATAAAGGGGTTCTCTGGCCCGGGGTAGAGGAAGGCGCGGAGGCTCCAGGCCAGGAAAACCGAAACTGAAGCTGAAAGGCCCCCCCATACCCCTGCCGAGAGTATGTGCAGAATTGCGGAAGAATGGCCGCCCTCCCTTTCCTCAGGCCCCGGACCTGGAAGATCCTGGCCTTCACTTTCCCTCTGGAACAGGGGGCTTCGAATGCCGGAGGATTCTCTTCGGCCGGAGAGAGAGGGTGTGGGAAAAAGATGAGACCAGAGGAAGGGAGAGACCCTTGCCCAGTAGAGGCCAAAACCCAGGAAAACAAACCCTCCCAGGACTTCTAGTCCTTTTTTGATTCCCCGTGAGATCCGGGCGAGAAGATCCACCCGTGAGACCCAGGCGGGATTGAAGACAATCTCCTTGATCGCTGTGTCATTCTTGACAATTTCCTGGATTGAACGAATCTGGGCCGACAGGCCGACCATCTCTCCGGTGGGGGTCCGCCCCATGGAGACCGCTACCGAGAGGATCCGCTGGCTATTGTTTCTTCCGACCCGGCTCTTAAGGTCCGGCGCCGTTAGCGAAGAGACGCTTCCCTCCCCCGCAATCTTTTCGACCGTTGCCTTGAGTCCCTGCACCTCTGGCCCCGTGGGTGGGGTATCGAATATCAGGAGTATATGGGCGGTGGAGGCCGATCCGATACGCAGATTGTCCAGGAGGAGGTATGTCGTCAGGGTCCAGAAGACAAAAAGGAGGAAGATCGAAGAAAAAATCAGATTGGAAATGATCCAGAACCAGGATTGAAAAGGGTTCTCTGGGATGTTGTCAGAATCGGGAAAGGACATTCAGAGGACTCTTTCGTGAATCAGGAAGCGGTCGGAGAAAAGGTGCAGCCCCTTCAGAGGCCAAGAGCCTTTCGGCAAAACAAGGACCGATGGTGCCGGGAAAGCCCGTATTTCCGGATGGCATCCCTGTGTTCGTCGGTTCCATACCCCTTGTGGCTCCGAAAACCATATTCAGGATACTTTGCGTCAAGCTCGTTCATGTACTTGTCCCGGGCCACCTTGGCGAGGATAGAGGCTGCGGCGATCGAGAGGATCTCCTGGTCTCCCCCCACGATAGCCCTCTGGGGGAAGGGAGATTCCGGGAGAAGATCCTTGCCATCAATGGCTAGGAGAATCGACGGGCTCCCACTCAGACTTTCCGACAATGTCTGGAGAGCTCGTTGCATGGACAGGAGCGTGGCTTCCCTGATGTTGTGATGATCGACCTCTTCCACCGTTGCCCACCCAAGAGATGTATGCAGGGCATTACCCATGATCCATCGGGAGAGTGCCTCGCGCTTTTCCGGGGAAAGCAACTTTGAATCGTTGATCCCGTATCCCGCGAACCGTACGACCGGAGGAGGAAAGACGACACAGGCCGAGGTGACAGGGCCCGCAAGAGCCCCTCGCCCAACCTCGTCGACTCCCGCCACCAGCAATCGGAAGGACCCGCCAATGATTTCCTGTCCGAGGCGGTCTTCCCATCCTCCATCGGGGGGGGTCTTTTTCCCGGGGATAAACTACTCCTCCTTGGATTCTTTCAGACGGGCCGCCTTCCCCTTCTTCTCCCTGAGGAAATAAAGCTTGGCGCGACGGACTCGTCCGGAACGGACATGATCGACCTTGATCACCTGAGGGGAATGAATCGGGAAGGTCCTTTCGACCCCGACCCCAAAGGAGATCTTCCGAACGGTCATCATTTCCCTCGTGCCTCCCCCACGGACTCCGATCACCACCCCTTCGAATACCTGAATCCTTTCCTTTTCCCCCTCAACAACCTTGGTATGGACCCGGACAGTTTCTCCGACCGAAACCTTGGGGGCTTCCTCTTTCATGAACAACTGTTCTACCTGATCAAGCACCTGCATGACTCACCTCATAATTGCTGCCAGTTAGGCAGACATTGGGTTAACAGGAAACCCCGGCCGGGTTTCCATTCAAATCCGGTCTCACAGCCTGCTGTTTCTTCCGGGAGACCTCCTCCCGAAAACGCCGAATGGCCTGGTGATCCCCCGACAGAAGGACAGCGGGGACTTCGCTTCCCCTGAAAATCCGAGGCCTCGTGTACTGGGGATAATCAAAAGACCCGTTGGAAAATGTCTCATTCACGGGAGAGCTCTCATTGGAGAGAACCCCCGGAACCAATCGGACAACGGCATCCACCATCAAGGCGCAGGGAAGTTCACCTCCCGACAGGACATAATCCCCCGCCGACCATTCTTCAAGGGGATATCCGTCAAGGATCCTCTGGTCGATCCCCTCATAATGGCCACAGAGAAAAAGGAGGGGGCGAGGACTTTCTGCCCACTCCCGCGCCACCTTCTGCATAAAACCCTTGCCCTGAGGGGAAGGATATACAAGGCGGGGGGGAATTCCTCCCGAGAGACCCGTGAGAGATTCAATTGAACGATCAAGGGCCTCGGCCAATGGCTCGGGCTTCATGACCATTCCCCCTCCCCCGCCGAATGGATAGTCATCGACAGAATGGTAGGATCCTGTTCCGAAATCCCTCAGATTCCAGTAATGATAACAGACAAGCCCCTTGGTGGATGCTCGTCCTGGAATACTTGTTTCAAAAATGGACCGGAGCATGCCAGGGAAAAGGCTGATGATCCCTATGTGCCGACAATGCTCCATTGAACATACACCTCCCTCTTGTCCCTGTCGATTCGCGGAACAAGGGGCTCGACAAAGGGACAAAGCACCTCCCGTCCCTCCGCATCGATGGCCAGAAGGTCCTGTCCCGGTCTTTCATAAAAGTCGAAGATCTTTCCGACAATCCTTCCGGATTCGCAATCGATGACCTGCATTCCGACGAGGTCTGAAATCAGAAATTGGCCAGGATCCTCCGGAACCCAGTCATCAGGACCCTCCCAATGTATCTCCCACCCGGACATTTCACGAAGGGATTCCGGCGAATCCACTCCCTTCCATTTGAGAAGGAGGGCGTCTCCCTTGAAGGCAGTTTCCTCCAATTCAAGACGTCGCGATCTTCCTGAAAGGCGGGACGAAGGGAGAAGGAGAAAGGTCTGACCATTGTCCTTGACAAAGCGGTCGGGATTGTCCGACAGAACTTTCACTCTCCCGAATCCCCGAACTCCGAATGGACGTCCCATTCTTCCCACCAGAATTCCGTTCTCAGGGAGCTCTGATGACATATCTGGCCCTCCCTTTCCCGAAAGGCCCAGTTCCTGAACCCCGGAGCTCATTCCTCTCGAGGTCCAGGGAAGGATCTACGCCACCTCTGGTCGAGGCATCGGATCTTATCTTTTCAGGATGCTGTCGATGCGGATTTCTTGATTAAACGGGCAACGGTATCGCTGGGGGTTGCGCCCTTGGAAATCCAGGACTCAATCCGTTCCCGATCGATCTTGATCTCTCCATCATTGTGTTGGGGAGCATAGGTTCCCACGATTTCAATGAACCGTCCGTCACGCGGGGCCCGAGAGTCCGCGACGACGATCCTGTAAACGGGCAGTTTCTTTCTTCCATGTCTTGAAAGTCGAATATGAACAGCCACAAAACCTCCTTGGTCCGGAATGTCCGGGATGGTTCGATCGGAAAGGTCCGATCAGAAAGGGAACATCGATCTTAGAGAACGGTTCCCCTTCGATTTCAGCGCCGTACGCATCATGCGCCGGGCCTGATCAAACTGTTTCAGCAACTGGTTGACCTGCTGCACTGTGGTTCCCGATCCTCGGGCGATCCTTTTTCTCCGGTTCCCGTCAATCAGGTCCGGATGGTCGCGCTCTTCGTTTGTCATCGAAAAAATGATCGCTTCGGTGCGTTTCATTTCCTTTTCGACCAATTGCATGTCAACCTTGGATTTGAGTGAGGCTCCCCCGGGAATCATTCCCATGAGGTCCTCAATTCCCCCAAGTTTTTTCATTCCCTGGATCTGCTCGAGGAAGTCGTTCAGGGTCATCTGGTTGTTTCCCATTTTCCGGACCATTTTCTCGGCCTGTTCCTGGGAAACAAGATTCCTGGCTTTTTCGGCTAGGGTTTCAATATCGCCCATGCCGATGATCCGGGAAGCCATTCGTTCCGGAATGAACGGTTCCAGACGATCGAGCTTTTCTCCTGATCCGACAAACTTGATCGGCTTTTTAAGGACGCTACGGATCGAGAGAATGGCCCCGCCCCTGGTATCCCCGTCAAGCTTGGTAAAGACGACTCCGTCCACCCCTACGGCCTGGTCAAAAGAGGCCGCCACGGAAACGGCCTCCTGGCCCTGCATGGCATCGACAACAAGGAGAGATTCCTTAGGAGAGTAAAGGGATTTGAGGGTTTTAAGCTCATCCATGAGGGCGTTGTCGATGGTAAGACGGCCAGCCGTGTCAACAATCACGATTTCATACATGCCTTCGGCAATACGCTTGCGGACGGCAGGATACATTTCCTGTGGGCGTGTTACCCCCGGCTCCGGGCCTATGACCGGCACCCCGATTTGCTCTCCCAGAATGCGAAGCTGATCGATGGCCGCGAGTCGGGCCAAGTCGCTCGCCACCAGAAGAACCCGGCGGCCCTGGTTCTTGAAGTGAAGGGCGATCTTGGCACTTGTTGTCGTTTTTCCCGATCCCTGAAGGCCCATCATGAATATGACGGTTGGCGGTTTTGAGGAAAGGGCAATATTGGCCCGGTGGTCACCGAGAATATGGACCATTTCCTGGTAAACCTCTGTGACCACCTGTTGTGCGGGTGTCAGCCCGGCTTTTTGGGCCTGACCAACAAGGCGGCCCCCCAGAGCTTCCGTAAATTCCTTGACGACAGCTAGGCTAACATCGGCCTCAAGAAGGGCCACTCGCAATTCGCGCAGGGTCTCCTCGACTGAGGCATCCGAAAGACCTCCCCGCCCTGTCAGCTTCTTAAAAATGCCCTCAAGACGGCCTGTCAAACTCTCAAACATCGAGATTATCCCTTGACCTGGCTGGATTTCAGACTGGATTTGAGAATCCGGCTTTGCTTGAAGTAGGGAACCTTCTTGGGAGCTACGAGGACCGATGAGCCGGTACGGGGATTTCTGGCCTTTCTGGTGGCCCGGGTTCGGACGCGCAGAACACCGAAATCGCGAAGCTCCACGGTGTCACCGGAACGAAGACCTTCCTTCATAGAATCGAGAAACAGATCAATCATTACCCGGGCATCCTCACGCCTGATCCCGGGAAATTGCCTTGCCAGCCTCTGTACAAGCTCACCCTTAGTCATTGTTAGTCCAGCTCCTTCTCTAGATTCAGTTTATCGGAGAACGACATGCCCCGGAAGTATGGACCAGAATCCGAAAGGCTGTTGTTCCACGGTCTCCCACAACTGATTGATCTGGGAGGAAACCATTTTATCCAGAAAACTTTTTTCAGGAAACATCCGGATCCCGGGGGATCCGGTTATATGGGCCATTTTTGTCGCTTCGGCCACGGCGTCCTGATAATCCCCAAGTTGATCAACAAGATGATTCTGGATCCCCGAACGGCCGGTGAAGACCCGCCCGTCGGCAAGCGGCCTCAGAACGTCGACTGGAATATGACGTCCCTTGGCGACATCCTGGATGAATTGCTGATGCATCTCATCGAGCACAGACTGCAGATAGGCCTTTTCTTCCGAAGTCATGGGCCTGAAGGGCGACCCTGCATCCTTGAGGGCCCCGCTCTTCATAATCTCGCTCTGGATCCCGATTTTTTTCATGAGTTCCTGAAATTCGGCCAATTCCATGATAACACCGATACTTCCTGTGAGCGATCCCGGGCTTGCCAGGATCCTGTCACAGGCTGAGGCGATATAGTAGGCCCCGGAGGCGCCGACTGTGCCAATTGAGGCGATGACCGGCTTTCCTCTTTTCCGGGCCTTCAGAACCTCCTCATAGATATCCTGGGAGGGCACGACCGCGCCACCTGGACTGTTGATTCTAAGAATGATCGCCTTGATCCGCGGATCTTTAGCCAGGGATCTCAATTGCCTGATGGGCTTTCTTGAGGAGAGGATGACCCCAGAAATCCGGACCACCCCAATCTCCGCCCCACCCACAAGGGGAACGGAACGGCTGAAAAACGCCGCCCCTCGCCCAAGCACAAAAATCACTGCAAGGACAACAAGGATAACAAAAAAAGCCCGAAACATCTTTCGAATCATCATGACACCTGATCATTTCGTGAATGCTGGCCAAAAATCAAAAGAAGGGACTCCCCTTCTCCTTGAAAACAGAGGGAGCCCTCTCACCTAGGGATGACAGGACTCCCGGCTTGGCCGTTCTCTGTTTGTCAGGATTTTTCCTCTTCGAGTCCCTTGACGGAAAGTCCGATCTTTCGTTCGGCCTTGTCGATCTTGACAACCCTGACATTCACTTCCGAATCGACAGGGAACATCTGGTCAAGTCGTTCCCCGGCCGGAAGGTCCACTTCGCTGACATGGACCAAACCCTCAACTCCGTCCTCAATCTCGACGAAGAAGCCGAAATCCATGACCTTCGTGACCTTGCCCTTCATGACCCGACCGACAGGAAAGCGTTCGGGAATTTCCGACTCCCAGGGATCCGGCGTCATTTGCTTGTAGCCCAGGGAGAGCCGTTGACGTTCTTTTTCGATCTTCAGGACAATGGCATCCACCTTTTGCCCCTTCTTGAAGACCTCGGAAGGATGACGGACATGACGGGTCCAGGAAAGGTCCGAAATATGGATCAGACCATCGATTCCCTCCTCGAGACCGACAAAGACCCCAAAGTCGGTAAGACTCTTGACCTTCCCGGATACGATGGTTCCGATGGGGTACTTGTCCTCAACGACATCCCAGGGATTGGGTCCGAGCTGCTTCAAGCCAAGGGAGATCTTCCGGTTCTTTTCATCAATCTTCAGAACCTTTGCCTCGACCATGTCACCGACATTCATGATCTTGCTGGGGTGCTTGACCTCATGATTCCAGCTCATCTCGGTGATGTGCATCAAGCCTTCAACTCCCGGCTCGATTTCGAGAAACGCGCCATAATCCGTAATGGAAACCACTCTGGCCGTCACCTTCGAACCTTCCGGATATCTTTCCGCGACCGTGGTCCACGGATCATTTTTCAGCTGCTTCAGGCCGAGGGAGACCCGTCCCGTTTCCTTGTCATGCTTCAGCACCATCACATTAATCTTGTCACCCACGGCCATCAGGTTCTGGGGACTGGAAACCCGCCCCCAGGACATATCCGTGATATGCAGAAGTCCGTCGACACCGCCAAGATCGATAAAGGCCCCGTAGTCGGTGATGTTCTTCACGATACCTTCGAGAACCTCTCCCTCCTTCAGGGACTCCATGGTCAGCTTCTTGCGGCGGTCACGCCACTCTTCGAGAAGAACGCGGCGGGACACGATGATATTGCCACGCTTCTTGTTCATCTTGATGATGCGGACCTGAATGGTCTGACCGACAAGGCGATCCATGTCCCGGACAGGGCGAAGGTCGATCTGGGAACCCGGAAGGAAGGCCTTGAGACCGATATCGACGGTCATTCCCCCCTTGATCCGACTCACAACCTTTCCTTCGAGAACCTCTCCCTTTTCGGACAGCTCCTCGAGGGAATCCCACACTTTCATGCGATCGGCTTTTTCCTTGGAGAGGACCAGGTTCCCCTGGGCATCTTCCCGCTCCTCAAGATAGACGCTGATCCTGTCACCCACCTTGAGTCCGGAGGCTTCCTCTTCGGAAAATTCCGACTTGGCAATGTGGCCTTCGGATTTGTAGCCTATATCGACGACCACCTCGGTCGGATATATGGCGATGATAGTTCCGTCGACAACGGCCCCCTCCTCAAAATTCCGAAGGGTTTCGGAATAGAGTTGGTCCATTTGGTCCCGCCCGAGATTTTCATCCTGGTCCGTGACGACGTCTTCTGAAAAATTGTTTTGGTTTGAAAGTGACATGCGCGCAAATCCTCCTCTAACCTGTACCGCTTTTCTACGGTTCGGAATCTTTCTATTCTATCCATATTCCCCAAGAAAGGAAAGAGATTTTTCACGGTCTCCCTTCCTCTCCTCCATGGGAAATTTCCTTTCGGGGAATGGAACGAGGCTGAGAAGGACCGAGGACCTTTTCCGGATCTGAAAGCAGCATCAAAAGGGACCGGCGCAGTTTTGGCGAGGGATGGTGGGAGAGCGCATCCCGGAAATTCTTCTCCGCTTCGGCCCGCTCCCCCAGACGGAAGTGGACGATTCCAAGGTAGGTGTGGACCAGCGGATTGTCCGGATGACGCTCAAGAGCCTCGTGCAAATAGACATGAGCCTCTTCATAACGGGCAAGGTCGATATCGATCTTGCCCATCAAGGTCCGAAAACCATCTGGCCATCTGTCCATCGAAACGATCTTCCCTGCAGTCCGGAAAGCCTCTCCCTCCCGCCCGAGTTTCAGTTCGATCCGGGCAAGGTTCAAAAGGATCCGGGCGTCACCGGGAGACTGGCTGCTCGCTCTCTTCAGGGTCCGGAGAGCCTTGTCCTCTTCTCCGAGACGATCCTCCACGACCGCAAGATTGTTCAGGAGTTCCACATCGTCGGGAGCAAGCGACAATGCACGGAGATCAAGGTCCCTGGCCTTTTTCAGATCCCCCTGACCCATGGCCTTGTGAGCCTCCCTTTCCAGAGAAGGCAGGGTCTCGCCCCCTCCCTGAGCCATGGTGCAGGCGGATTCCAGACATGCGAACAGAGCCAGGACCGCAAACCCCTTTCTTCCGGCCCTCCGGAACTCTTTCATGCCATAGCCCTTCCTGTTAGGATGCTTAAGACAACATCTACGGCCGATCTCCCGGCTTTTCCCGGAAATCGGATGGATCCATGTCAACAGGACCAAATCGAACAGCATGCGCGACCTTTCCCGACACTCTTTGGCGAACCGCTTCCTTGAAAAGATCTACAAGATCCGGGTCCTGATCCTTCTGTTCCTGTTTGTCCTCGCCATGAAAGAAAACAGCCTTCACCCTTATCCTCTCTGGTCGGAGGCCATCCGGATCCTGGGAGGACGAAATTTTATGATTACGGAAGGTTTACGCCACCTGGTGCTTCTCTTGCCTGTCGGGATCT
>DAIBTC010000069.1 GCA_027415345.1 Nitrospirota bacterium | reverse complement strand
GTCAGCCCCGGCCAACCGGAGCATGTGTTTGGCGTTGTTGCAGTCCGTGTGGGTTTTTGGATCTCTGAGAAGATGGTCATAGGCGAGACTGACGGAGGGAAGGAGAGTTAAGAAGAGAATCGCAAGACCCGATGCAGCGGAAAAAAGATTTTTCATATCGGCCCCCCATCTTTCGATAATTATTGTTTGTGAAAAAAATTATAAAAAAAGTCATTTGATGTTTAACATGGTTCAGGGAAAAATTCAATCCGGATCGACCAGGCTTTCAGGTTTCGGTGAAGGTTCCCGGAAAATCTGTTTCCCCGAAAATGGATCAGAAAGAATCGGAACCAGAACCGGCCCGTTGGTGTCTTTTTGCATCCTCTCCGGTTTTTGTGATATATTTCAACTTTGCGACTTTGGGTGGGACCTTTTGGTTCCTTAGAATGTCGGCAGAGATCTCTGCCGGATTAATGGTCAGGCTTATCAGAAAGAGGGGGACCTCATGGCAGGAAGTTTTGCCGTGATACGGACCGGGGGCAAGATGTATCGCGTCTCTCCCGGACAGATTCTTGTGGTGGAGCGTCTCGAAGAAGACGGGGCGGTGATCTTCGACCAGGTGTTGATGGTGTCCGAGGATGGTGTCATTTCTTACGCGACAGATGAGAAACCGCTTGCCGTCGAGGTCCATGGACGCATTCTTCGTCAGGAAAAGGATCCGAAGATCATTGTCTTCAAAAAGAAACGTCGCAAGAATTACCGTCGCAAGAAGGGCCATCGTCAGCTCGTATCCCGTGTAAAGATCGAATCCATTATCAAGACAGCTTAGGAGAGGTAAGTCTCATGGCTCATAAGAAAGGGGTCGGCTCGACCCGAAACGGACGCGACTCGGAATCGAAGCGGCTCGGCGTCAAGCGCCACGACGGCCAGTTTGTTCTGGCCGGAAACATCCTTGTCCGGCAGCGGGGAACCCAGTTCTATCCCGGGGATAATGTCGGGATGGGCCGGGATCATACCCTCTTTGCCATGCAAACGGGAGTGGTGAAGTTTTCCCGCTACGGACGCGACGCAAAGAAGATCAGCATCGTTCCCGACACCACCGGGACTCCCGGGACTGTCGAGGCCTGACCCTTCCGCCCGGTCCTCGGGCGGAATTTTTCCCTTCCGGAGGTTTCATGTCTCAGTTTGTCGACGAGGTCACGCTCTGGGTCTCCTCCGGCAAAGGAGGAGACGGATCGGCCTCTTTCCGGAGGGAAAAGTTCGTTCCCCGAGGGGGGCCTGACGGAGGGGATGGAGGAAACGGGGGGTCCATTCTTCTTATGGGCACCTCCTCCAAGTCAACTCTGCTCGACTTCAAGCATCGTCCCCGGGTTGTCGCCTCCTCCGGTGAAAATGGCCGGGGAAAGAAACAGCACGGCAAGAACGGACAGGATCTGATTCTCCGGCTTCCCCTGGGGACACAGATCTTTAATGCTGAAACGGGAGAGCTTCTGGCCGATCTGGTTTCCGAAGGGCAAATTTACACTGCGGCCCAGGGAGGACGCGGAGGACGGGGCAACGCCCATTTTGCGACCCCTACCCGCCAGGCCCCCGATTTTGCGGAACCCGGGAAACCCGCCCAGGAAGTCTTTCTGAAGTTCGAGCTCAAGGTCATGGCGAAGGTCGGTCTTCTGGGATTTCCCAATGCCGGGAAGTCCACCTTTCTTGGCCGTGTCACACGGGCTCATCCCCGAATCGGTTCCTATCCCTTCACGACCCTTTATCCCCATCTGGGCGTTGTTTCCCGGGGCCAGCCCCCCAACAACCGGGAGTATGTCATCGCCGACCTGCCGGGCCTGATCGAGGGGGCACACGAAGGACGGGGTCTGGGAGACCGTTTCCTTCGGCATGTGGAAAGGACGGAGATCCTTCTCCATTTTATCGATGTGAGCTTTGAGGGCCCTCTAGACCCCGAAGAGGCCTATCGGGTGATCCGCAAGGAACTTGAGCTTTATGATCCCGCCCTCCTCGGGAAGCCGGAAGAACTGGCGGCCACGAAGATCGATGCGGCCGACCCCCAAAGGGTCGAGGCCTTCAGGCGGTTCTGCATGAAATCCGGCCGAACTCCCTTCTTCATCTCTTCTCAGACCGGGGATGGAATCCCGGACCTTCTCTCGGCCCTCGACCTTCTTCTCGAAGGAAAATCCCTTGCCGGAATCGTCGCGTCCCGGGACTAGTCTTTCGCTGGACGAGGTCTGCCGGCAGGAGCGCGGCCGGATCAGAAAACGTCTTCGCATTTTGGTCCTCAAGGTCGGAAGCCAGATCCTGACCGATCCTTCGGGGGCCCTGTCATCCCGCTCCTTCGGAAGGATCGCCCGGCAGGTGGCCCAGCTCAGGAAGGAAGGGGTCCGGGTCGTCCTGGTCTCTTCGGGGGCCATTGCCGCCGGCCGGGAAAAAATCGGACTGGGAAAGAAGCCTCTCTCTCTCGCTCTCAAGCAGGCTGCGGCTTCGGCGGGACAGGCACCCCTCATGATCCAGTGGGAGCGGGCATTCTTCCGGCACGGGATCCATACGGCCCAGATTCTGCTGACCCCCGCCGATATCATCGACAGGGAACGTTTTACGAATCTTGAGCGGACGACCGAGACACTCCTATCTCTCGGAATCGTCCCTGTGGTGAATGAAAACGACGCGGTGGCGACCTTTGAAATCCGCTTCGGGGACAACGACCGTCTTTCCGCCTATGTCGCCGGCCTTGTCCGGGCCGAATGTCTTCTGCTGCTTTCCGATGTCTCTCACCTCTTCACGGCCGACCCCCGGGTCGTTCCGACCGCGAAGAAGATTTCCTGCATCCACGGCATCACTCCGGAGATTGAACGGATGGCCGGTGTCTCGAGAAGCGGACTGGGAACCGGAGGGATGGCCTCGAAGGTCAGTACGGCCCTCTGGGCGAACGGCTGGGGACTTCCGGTCGGTTTGCTGAAGGGGGATCTTCCTTCGGGAATATTCCGCTTTTTCGAGGGAAAGACGGGAACCCTCTTTGAGACCCGGGCGACACTTCCGTCCAACCGGAAGATCTGGATCGGACATTTTTCCCGGCCACGGGGAGGATTCCGGCTTGATGCAGGGGCGTCAAGAGCCCTTTCGGGGGGCAACACAAGTCTTCTGGGAGCGGGAGTGGTGGGGATCGAAGGTCAGTTCTCTGCCCGGGATCCAGTCTTTCTTCTGGATCCTGAGGGACGTGAAATTGCCAGGGGCATCGCCCGGGCCGGTTCGGCCGACTGGAAGGCAGGGATGCCGGGGATCCTTGTCCACCGAAACGATCTGGTCCTGTCAGGCGACGGGTCCAGGACAGACAAGGAGAAGAGATGATGTCCTACGATGCCTCGGAGCTTGACCCGCTCTTGAAGAAAACCAAGGCGGCATCGCGCTCCTATGCCATATTGACCTCCGGGAAGAAGAACGAGGCCCTGGAAAAAATCGCCCGTCAGCTTGACATGGCGCGCCCGGAGATTCTGAAAGCCAATCGGCAGGATTATGAGGAGGCTCTTTCCAGGGGATTGTCTCCCGCCATGTGCGACAGGCTCCTTCTCACGGAGTCCCGCTTTTCGGGGATGGTGTCGGGAGTTCGAGAGGTGGCGGCCCTTCCGGACCCGGTGGGGACGGCCGTCTCCCGATGGGAGAATCAGGACGGGCTGGTGATCGAAAAGGTCAGGGTGCCCATCGGACTTGTGGGCATGGTCTATGAATCCCGCCCCAATGTGACGGTGGAGGTGGCCTCCCTCTGTCTCAAGTCCGGAAACGGGGTGGTTCTGAAAGGAGGCTCCGAGGCGGTCCGGAGCAATACCATTCTCTCGCAAACCATCTGGGAAGGACTGGCAGAGGCCAATGTCAATCCGGATGGGATGGCCTTTCTTCCCTGGACCGATCGCAAGGTGGTCCAGGACCTGGTTTCCAACACCACCCTTGATGTGGTGATTCCACGCGGTGGAGCCTCCCTCATGGAAACGGTGGTCTCCCATGCCCGGGTTCCGGTCCTTCGCCATGATCAGGGAATCTGTCATGTTTTCATTTCTGCCAGCGCTCCCTTCACCATGGCCCGGGACATTGCCATCAACGCCAAGGTTAACCGGCCCTCCACATGCAATGCGATGGAAACCCTCCTGGTTCACGAACAGCTGTCAGAGAGCTTCGTCCACCCTCTTCTCAATATCCTGAAGGAGAAGGAGGTGACCGTCTTCGGATGTCCGCGGACCCGCCATCTCGATCCGACGATCGCGCCCGCGACTCCGGAGAGCTATGCGACCGAATTCCTGGCCCTCTCGATGAATCTACGGATCGTGTCGAACCTTGACGAGGCCCTCGATCATATTGCCCAATACGGATCGGGACACACCGAGTCGATCGTGACCTCCGATGTCTTCGAGGCCGACCGGTTTCTTCGGGAGGTGGATGCCTCCTGCGTCATGGTCAACGCCTCCACCCGGCTCCATGACGGAGCCGTCTTCGGCCTGGGAGCCGAGGTCGGAATCAGCACGACCCGGATCCATGCCCGGGGGACGATGGGGTTGCCTGACCTGACCACGACCAAATATCTGGTGCATGGCCATGGCCACCTGCGGGGGAGCTGAAAAAACACTGCGTCCCGCCCTGGCGCTCTTTGGTGGAGCCTTCAATCCGGTGCACCGCGGGCATCTCGCCCTGGCTTCGGAGATCGAATCGCGCCTCGGACTGCGCGAGATTCTTTTCATCCCGACAGGAGCCCCTCCCCACAAGGAACCCCCGAAGATTTCCTGCGAGGAAAGAAAGCTCATGCTCGATCTTGCCATCCGAGACCACCCAGGATGGCGAAGTTCGGATATCGAATGCCGTATGGAGGGGTTTTCCTTTACCGCCCGGACCATTTCCGCCCTGGCCATCGACCCGCCCCCGTTTTTTGTCATGGGTGAAGATGCCTTTGCCGATTTTTGGAATTGGGGACATCCCGAGGTCATTCTCTCGGGGGCCCATCTTCTGGTGGTGACCCGGCCTGGTGCGGATGTCAGGAGGACCCGTGAGGGGGTGTTTACCGTTCTTCGCGCCTCGGGTCTTCTGGATCCGGTGGCGGGGGAGGCCGTCTCCGGGGTACATGAAGGCAGGCTGAGAGACGCTGTCTGGAAACTTCCTTACTTTGGAACCACGCTACGCTATCTGCGGATTGAGGCCATGGACGTCTCATCGACGGATCTCCGGAACGGCCTGGCGGGGAAGGACCGGAACCGGTGGGCCGATCTCTTGCCTGATGCAGTGAAATCCTATATTGTGAAAAAAAGGATATATCAGTGATTTCCGAAAGAGGCAGCTCCTGTTTTTCAAGTCCACGAGGTTTTTTGTCCGTGGGTTTTGATCAGAATTTTTCACCTTTTCTTCCTGGAACAGGCTAAGGAGACTTTGTGAGGCCATTGAATAACCAGAAAATCATGGATATCGCCGACACCGGGGTTCTTGAGAAGGCCAGACGACTGGCAAGGGTTCTTGTCGACAAGAAAATCCGGGATGTCTGGGTGATCGATGTGGCAGGAGTGTGTTCCTATGCCGATTGCCTGATTCTGGGCGACGCGGAAAATGAACGGCACATGCAATCTGCGCTCGAAGCCCTTGACGAGGCCCTGTCGGCTCCCGGTGTCGGGCTCTCCCCCGAGCGGGGGAGCCGATGGACCCTTCTTGACCTGGGCGATGTGGTCATCGACCTTTTTCTTCCCGGGATCCGGGGAATCTACCGGCTCGAAGACCTCTATTCCGACTCGACAATCTATGTCCTTGACGAAGCCGGAAGGGAGCGCAGGGTCCTTCCGGAGGAGAGGCTTTCGCTTTATTCCGCTCCCCGGCCAAGGCTGGACACCTCTGTGACGGAGTTCCACTCTTCATGACACGCCTTCTCCTTCTGGTCATGCTCCTTTTGGCGGTGGCTCTTGTCAAGCTGGCCGAATGGAATGACCAGAAGGTCTCATTCCAGCTTTTCCCCCACAAGGTCCTTGTCCTTCCGCAGATCACCCTGCTTGTTCTGGCCTTTGCCCTGGGGGCGGGTCTGGTCTTTTTGATCCATGGACTCTCCGACCTCCTGTCATGGGTTGAAAATCTCCGGGAGGGGCGGGAGGAAAAACGATCCGAAAAGGCGATGGCCCTCTGGAAAAGAGCCTGGACCGAGATCAACCGATCCCATCTTCCCCAGGCCATCTCGGTGCTTGAGCGTCTTGTCACCCTTTTCCCTGACCACAAGGAGGCTCTTCTTCTTTACGGGGACCTCAAGCGCTCCACCGGTGATTATGTCGGGGCCATCCGGATTCACCGGCGGGCTCGTGTTTTCGACGAAGAGGATGTCCGCCTGGTTCTTGCCTTGGCCAATGATTACGAAATGGCCGCCCGTCAGGAAGACGCCATGGCGCTCCTGAGGGAATATTTCAAGAAGGAAGGCCGAAACAGGGAGGTCCTGGAATTCTTCAGACGGCTCCTCGTCAAGAACGAACGATGGGAGGAAGCCCTGGCGGTCCAGACAGTTCTTGCCCGCTCCTTTGAAAAGGGAGAGAGACGGGACAGGGAAGTCGCGATCCTGGTCGGGATCCGTTTCGAGGTGGGATTCCTTCTCCACCGTCAGGGACAGACCGAAGGGGCGCGCCGGGCCTTCCGGGGAGCCCTCAAGATCGATCCCTCCTTTACTCCGGCCAGGATTGGTCTGGCCGAAGCCCAGATTGCCGAAGGGCGGGAGAAGGAGGGGATCGAGAATCTGTGGGAGGGATGGGAACGAACGGGACAGACGCTCCATCTCGTTCGCCTGGAGGAGTTCTATCTTGAAAAAGGGAATCCGGATGCCGTCCTTTCCCTTTACGAAAAGGCCCTCGGAAAAAAACCGGGACACTCCGGTCTCAGGTTTCACCAGGCCCGCGTCCAGAACCTTCTCGGAATGGAGGAGGAGGCCCTCTCGCGCCTTGAGGCCATGGAAGGCGAGGCCAACTGGGGAGGAGAATTCTATCGCCTGACAGGGGAGATCTATGAAAGGCGGCGGCAGACCGAAGCCGCTCTTGATGCCTACAAGAGGATCATGTCCCTGGACCCTTCAGATGACCAGCCGTATGTCTGCAAGGCCTGCCGGACATTCTATGCAGGGTGGGCAGGTCGTTGCCCCGCCTGCCAACAGTGGAACACCATCGTGTGCACAGACGGCCTTCTCTTCTCAGCCACCTCCCACGGGGAAGCGGCTTATCCGGCCCCTTTCCCGGCACCCCCCCTCCGGATCGCTTACCAGGAGTATTTCTCGGGTCCGACGCCTTCCTGATCTCCGGGCCTGAGAGGGGCCTGACAATCCTCTCCCGTCTTTTTTCGAGGATATGCCTGGCCTGTGGATCCCGTTCGGGACCCGGGGATTTGTGCCGGAGTTGCTGGGAGGACCCGGTATGGCGTCATCACGGAAGTCGGGTTGTCCAGGAAAACCGGGAAATCCGGTTTGTCTACCCCGATTCGGGGCCGGTGGCACGGCTCTTCCGCCTGGCAAAGAACAGGGGCAACCGGAAGGCGATGGAGCTCCTGCTCGATCGGGGACGTCTTTCCCGGCTTCTTCCCGGCGGTGCCCGGATTCTTTTGCCAGTTCCCCCTTCAAAAAAGCGACTCATAGGCCGGGACCTCTCCTTTCCGGACAGCCTTGCCTTCCGGCTGCACCGCATCGGGGGGATCCCCCTTTCATTTTCCGGAATTGTGCGGACGGCGGAAACCCCCCAGAAGAACCGGAGCCGTCCGGAAAGGCGGGAGACCCTCTTTTCTCCCCATTTTTGCCTGGAAACCAAAAGGCTCACCCGGTGTCCGAGAGAGGGGATTGTCCTGGTCGATGACCTGATGGTCACCGGCTTCACCCTGAGGTCGATCGACAGGCTTCTCTTCCGGGAAGGCTTCAGCGTCCTGGCCTATATCGCTCTGCTTGGAAGGGAGGAGGGGGACTGGGTTTCCGGCCGGCCTTTCTTTCCGGTCCGGTAGGCGGGAAGGTCTGAAATTTCGGGTATCTGGATTTGAGTGTGTTTCATGCAGGTCGAGGCGATCTTATCCTCTGTGGAAAAGCGGGATTTTGCTGTGGCTTTCGGCATCGTGTTCTCTTATCATTAAAACGGATTTAACTGTGGGGAGACGAGATTGGATCCAGTGGTTCAGTTAGAGCGTAATGGCTGCGGGATCGCAAGCGTTTCTGCGATCGTCGGTCTTCCCTACTCCGAAGTGAAATCCATTGCCAATTCCTTGGGCATTTTCGCCAACGACGAAAGTCTGTGGTCGGAAACCGCGCACGTCCGAACACTTCTGAACCACTTCGGAATTCGAACCGGCTCTCGTGAGATTCCCTTTCGTTCATGGGAGTCATTACCAGACACTGCGGTCTTGGCAATCAAGTGGCATCTGGCAAACGGCAGGCCATATTGGCATTGGGTGGTGTTCGTTCGCGAAAACGGGCAATCCTGCGTTCTGGACTCAAAGAAAAGTTTGCGTGCGAATCGAAGAACTGACTTTGGTCGCATGAGGCCAAAGTGGTACATCTCAGTCATGGGCCTGAAATGAGTCCAGAATTCACGATTCAACAAGCTCTCGCCAGCGATGCGCAAGATGTCGCGGTCATGGTTGGCGAGTTGCTAACCGAAATCATGAATGCTATTGGAGTTCAAGCGTTCAACTTTGACCTTGCCGAAACAACCACGAGGCTCAAAGACTTTCTCCACCGCGAGAAATATTTTGTGTTTGTCGCGCGTAGCGGGAGTGGAAACCCTGGAGGGTTTATCGCTCTATATGAAAGCTATGCTCTATATGCAGAAGGCGCATTCGGCACCATTCCCGAGCTTTACGTTCGCCCCAAATACCGCGAAAATGGGTTGGGGCTCCACCTTTTGTCTCAAGCAAAGTCTTTTGGCGCATCACGGAAA
>DAIBTC010000068.1 GCA_027415345.1 Nitrospirota bacterium | reverse complement strand
GGTCGGCCCCCAGCCTCCGGACCACAGAAAAGGAAGGAATTCGAAGCGCCGCGGCCAGACGCTCGGGAGAATGTCCCCCGATCCAACCGATCGCGTCCGCTCCCCCGATCACGAGGGGAGCCAGGACGACCCGGATCCGGTCGACAAGACCTTCGGAAAAGAAGGAGGCGTTGATCCGGGATCCTCCCTCCACGAGGACAGTGAGGGCCCCTGCGGAAGAGAGCTCCGACAGAAGGCGGAGAAGGTCGATTTCTCCCGGGCGGGTCTCCGGGAGGAGAAGAACCCGGGCCCCTTTTTTCTCCAAAGACTCGATGGCCTCCCTTTGGCACCCTTTTCCCACGACGACCCAAACCGGACCTCCCCCCGGCTCGCTGAAGAGGCGGGAGGCGGGAGAGAGACGTCCCGAGGAATCGAGGATGACGCGGATGGGCTGGTGGGCCCGGGGACGGCCCGTCCGGGTCGTCAGCCGGGGATCGTCCTTTTCGGCAGTGCGGATTCCCACCACGATCGCATCGTGAGTCTCGCGGAGGCGATGGGCATACCGGAGCGACTCATCTCCCGATATCCACTGGGAATCCCCGGTCGAGGTCGCTATCTTCCCGTCCAGGCTCATGGCCCCCTTCAGCGTCACAAAGGGACGGCCCTGTCGGATGAGGGAGGCAAAGCCGCGATTTTGTTCGAAGGCTTCCCGGGTCAAAAGACCGCTCGTGACCTCCACCCCATGCTCCCTGAGTCTCCGGATCCCCTCTCCAAAGACCTGGGGATTGGGGTCCTTCATGGAGAGGACGACCCGCTTCACTCCCGCATTCAGAATGACCTCGGTGCAAGGCGGAGTCCTCTTTCCGGTATGGCAGCAGGGCTCGAGATTGACATAAAGGGTAGCTCCCCGAGCCTTTTCCCCGGCGGCCCGGAGCGCCACCACCTCGGCGTGGTCATGGCCGGCCTTCTGGTGATGGCCCTCTCCCACGGTGTGGCCTTCTTGGACGACCACGGCCCCCACCATCGGATTGGGCGCCACGGTGTCTCGGCCCCTCCAGGCAAGGGTGAGCGCCCGACGCATAAACCGAAGGTCGTCCTGGGAAGGGCTCACCCGTTGCTCCGCTCCTTCCGGGCTGCCGAAAGCAGTAGGTCGAGGTGACCAAAGACGGCGAATCGTCCCGAGACCCGGGAGAGGAGGGAGAGCCGGTTGTTTCTTAAGGCGGGATCGGGATCATTCACCAGGACCGCCTCGAAGAAGGCCTCCACCAGGGAAAGAAGGGGACGCAGACGACGGACCTCCCCTTCGAAATCCGCGGCTTCCGGCTGTTCGGGAAAAGGGATGTGAGAAAGGGCGCTGACTGATTCCCAGAGGGCCCTTTCCGCCTCAACCGAAAGAAGGGAGGGATCAACCTCTCCGAAGGACCCGTCCGGAAGGATCCGTTCGATTCGGGTCTTGACCGTTTCGAAGGCGGCAAAATCCGGAGTATCAAAAAAGACCTGAAGGAATTCGGCACGGCGGGCGGAGACAAAGGGAGGTTCGTCCCCCAGGCGGGCCGCCCGCCCCCAAAGGGGTTCTCCGTCCCTGGCCAGGACCGACAGAAGACGGTCTTCCCAGAATTCGACGAGGGAAGAGCGGATTTTTAAAGAATCCGGAAGGTTCCAGGAGACGCAGGCCAGCTCCGCAAGGACCGAAAGGCGGATGGGCAGGGCATACTCGACAAGAAGGCGTACCATCCCCTGCCCCGAGCGCCGGAGAGCAAAGGGGTCGAGGGAGCCGCTGGGATTGGCCCCTCCCAGGAAGGCTCCCGCCTGGCCGACCGCCCTGTCGGCCAGGGAAAGAAGAACCGAGGGAAGGTTCCCCGGGCAGGGGTCGCGGAAGGTGCGGGGCTGGTAATGGGAAGAGATGGCCCTGGCCACCGCCGGGCCGAGGGGATCGGGATTTCCTGCCTTTTCCTGTTCCAGAAGGGCGTAGATCCCCCCGATCTCGCCTTCGAGCTCGGGAAACTCCTTCACGAGCCCTGTCAGGAGGTCCGTCTTGTAAAGGGACGCGGCCCTGTCGAGGATCTGGACCATCTCCTGGCGGGGAAGCCCCTGACGTTCCAGGAGGGTGTCGGGAACAAGTGCCAGACACTCGAGGACCATCCTCCGGGTAGCCCGGACCTTGTCTCCAAGAGAGCCCACTCCCGGGAAGAAGGCCACGGTGTCGAGCTCGGGAACACGGTCCGCAAGCGTCCGGGTGAGATCCCTCGACATATAGTAGGCCGCATCCTCGAGGCGGGCCGTCACCACGCGGACATAGCCATCCCTGACAGCTTCAAGATCCCCCTTCGGGTTTCCCGAAATCCCCAGGAAGTGGGCCACGGTTTTCCGGTCTGGCCCCTCCACCACGAAGAATCTCTGGTGGACCTTGAGGACGGTCCGAACAACGGCCGGCGGAAGATTCCGGTACTTTTCGGGAAGGATCGCCGAAATGACCCGATAGCCTTCCACGAGGCAGGCCACCTCGGTCAGGAGATCGGAGTCGGAGACAAGGAAGGAGCCTCCCGGCCAGTTCCCGGCGGATGATTCGAGCTTCACCGTCAGGGCAAGATCGTTTTCGATCCGGTCCCGCCGTTCGGAAAGATCCGGCTCGACTCCCCACCCCCGGACTTCGCGGTCGTACTGGGCGACATTCCTGACAAGGACGGGTTCCATCCCCAAAAAACGGGGGGAAAAGGTCAGCCGGCCGGAGACCTGTCCAGCAAACTCGAATCCGACCACCTCGTCGCGATAGAGGGAGAGGATCCAGAGAACCGGGCGAAGGAAAGGACCGGTTCCTTCTCCCCACCGCATCGATTTGGGAAAGGCCAGACCTGACAGGACCCTTTGGAAAAGGTCCGGAAGAAGGTCGAAGACCGGGCGGCCCGCCTCCTTCTTTCGGACGGACAGGTACTGCCCCTTCGGAAGATTCACGACCTCGAGAGTTTCGACTTCCACCCCGTGGGTTCTGGCAAATCCCCGGGCCGCCGGAGACGGGTCGGAGGGCCAGTTTCCGGCCGAGGAAACAGGGGGGCCCGTCACGACAGACTCCCGGGGAAGAGTCTCGGGGGAGAGGCCGTCGAGCCGGAGAATGAGCCGGACGGGAGTTCCGGCAGACCGGATGCGTTCGTAGGAGATTCCGGAGGCCGCCGATGCCTCCTCCGCCAGGGAGCGGAGGTTTTCGATGACACCGGGAAGCAGGGCCGCAGGAAGCTCTTCGCACCCGACTTCCAGGAGGGCGCTGTTCTTCGGATCTGACGGTGCGAAGGGCGTCATGGCCGGATCCCGGATGAGACCGGGTCTCCGGTCTCCACATAGCAGGCCGCCACCTTCCTGGCGGCTCCCCGGACCCGGCCGATCAGACGCTGGCGCTCCTCAGTCCCGACCGCCCCGCGGGCATCGAGAAGGTTGAAGGAGTGGGACATCTTGAGAACCCTTTCATAGGCTGGACGGTAAAGACCCTCCTCAAGAAGGGTGCCTGCCTCACGTTCCCAGAAGTCGAACTGCTCGCGGATCACGGTCCGGTCGGCCTTCTCGAAGTTGAAGACCGACTGCTGGCGTTCATTTTCCTGGAAGAGGCGGCCATAGGTCACCCGGTGGTTATAGCGAAGATCGAAGACGTTGGAAATTCCCTGGAGATACATGGCCAGCCGCTCGAGGCCATAGGTGATCTCGACGCTGACGGGAGAGAGAGAGAGACCCGCCACCTCCTGGAAGTAGGTGAACTGGGTCACCTCCATGCCGTCGAGCCAGACCTCCCATCCCAGCCCCCAGGCTCCCAGCGTGGGGGATTCCCAGTCGTCATGGACAAATCGGATGTCATGGGCGGAGATGTCGAGTCCCAGGGCTTCCAGGCTCTTGAGATATAGGGACTGGGAGCGGACGGGAGAGGGCTTGATCAGGACCTGGAACTGGTAATAGTGCTGGAGCCGGTTGGGATTTTCACCGAACCGTCCGTCCGTGGGACGCCGGCAGGGCTGGAGATAGGCCACACGGGTTTCTCCGGGCCCAAGGGCCCCGAAAAATGTGGCTGGATGGAAGGTCCCCGCCCCCATTTCCATGTCGTAGGGTTCGAGAAGAAGACACCCCTCCCTGGCCCAGAAGGCCTTGAGGGCCATGATCATGTCCTGAAAAGTCTGCATCCGGGAGTCCCTGAAATGGAAGAGTGGGTGAAAAGGTCTGCCTCGATATTAGCGGAGGATGGAGAAAGACTCAAGAAGCGGACGGGAGCCGGTAAGGGTCCTCTCTGCCGGCGGGAAGGGCGCGGCCCCTTCTATCCCCCAGATCCACACAAATCATTCCGGGAAGGACCATTGGTCCCTCCCCCTGGAAAAATCCTGCGGCTTCCCGGGGTTCTGAGGCTGATCATGCAGAAAGAAGCTCCCTCATTCCTGCCCCCTCTGCCCCCAAAGTGTACATTTCCGGAAAAGAATGCCATGCTTGACCGGATGCAGGATCGTTTTCCTCCTGATTCCTTTCCTCTCCCCTTTGGAAACCCCTTTCGGAAGAGACGCTTCTCCGTTTGTCCCACGACCGACAAGGCAAGAAGGAAAACCCTATGACAGGATCGCGGCCAGGAACCCTCACTCCCTTTTGGCTCATGAACGCCCTTGTCTTCTTCTTCGGCAGGATCGGCCATCGGCCGGCCCTCTTCCTGGGAAGGGCCATCGGAGATCTTTTTCGGATCTTCCTTCGGAAAAAATCCTCCCGGACATTCACGAATCTCGAACAGGCCTTTCCCGAACTTTCAGGAACCTCCGGCCTCCATTCTCTCAAAAGGGCGGTGTTCCGCCACTGCGGAATGCTCGGAGCGGAATTTCTCCGCTTTCCCGTTCTTTCGGACCGCTGGCTCAGAGATCATGTCGCTCTTGAGAATGTCGACTGTATCCTGGATCTTTTGGCAAAGAGAAAAGGCGTTCTGGCCTTTATCGCCCACTTCGGGAACTGGGAGCTGATCAGCAAGCGGCTCGCCCTTGAGATCGACACTCCGATCCATGTGGTCACCCGAAGAATCCGCGACCCCAAGGTCGACCAGTTTATCCGGGAACACAGAGCCCGGTATGGGGGAGCCCTCTCCCTGTCCGCCGAGGACGACGGGATCCGGGGGATCCTGAAAGCCTTGAACGGAAACGAGATCGTCGTTCTGGCCATGGATCAGAGAATGGCCCCTCCCGAAGGGCTCCTCTCCCCCTTTTTTGGACGGAAGGCCGGGACTCATCCGGGGGTAGCCCGGATTGCCATGAGCCGGGGTGTGCCCATTCTGCCCGCCTTCTCTGCACGGATCTCTCCTGATCGTCACCGGGTCCGCTTTGGACCCCCCCTCCGCTTTGAGGACTGTCCCTACGACCGAAGGTCCGCCCCGGAACGGATTCGTTGGATGACGGATCGGTGCACCTCCCTGATCGAGGAGCGGATCCGGGAATATCCCGAACAGTGGATTTGGATGCACAACCGCTGGAAGCACGCTTCCCCCGCTATTCTCTCCGGAGGAAGATAAGGAAGAAAGGGGCCCAAACAGAAGGGGTCAGGAGAGCCCGTCTTCAGGGCCTGAAGACGGGCCTTGCGACCTTGGGCGGATCAGGTGGTGAAGTGGACCCGTGTATGAGAGCCGTCGCAGAAGGGCTTTTTCGCGGAATGGCCGCACCGGCAGAGGTGATGGACTCTCTGACCGTCCTTGATGACATTGCCATGGTCATCGGTGATCGTGATTTCCCCGTTGACCTCCAGGGGGCCGTTCTTCATGCATTTGATGGAAACATCCATAGATCCTCCTTAGTCGGAACCATGTGAGGGGACAAACAGCCCGGCTTAAACCCCGGACAGACAGGACAAAATGACGAGACTACAAGGATCATGCCATCCCGTGGTCTCCTCGGATCCTGGCCTTACCCATAGTTTTATGGTTTCCGGGTTTCCGGCCTGATCACAGGGAGGATTTTAGTTTTAATAGAAACCTTTGTCAATCAATTTCCTCCGATGGTGGGTAACGTTCCCTTCAATTCATGAATTTTCCTTGAACCGGACCTCTCTTTTCCTTAAACTACCCCCATGAAGCAGGTCAGCGAACGCCTCCGCCAACTGAGACAGGACAGGGAACTCTCACTTCGCATGCTGGCAAAAAATGCGGGGATCTCTGCCAGTGCCCTCTCCCAGATTGAAGCGGGACTCGTCTCCCCCTCGATTGCCACCCTCGAAAAGATTTGTGCCGCCCTCTCCCTTCCCATCACCTCCCTTTTTGACGAACCGGAAAACGGGGGGGATCCCCTCCTTATGCCCGCCAGAAACAGGCGACGGGTTTACAGCACAACCTCCCATGCCACCGTCGAACCCCTGGCACGAGGTCTCTCCGGAAAAAAGATGCAGCCGATCCTCATCACCCTTGACCCCGGGGGGGAGGTAGGGGAACAACCCTATGTCGGCGTCAAGGGAGAGGAGTTCGGCATCGTCGTCTCCGGGACGGTCATCTTTGAACAGGCGGGGAAAAAGTACGATCTCGGCCCCATGGACGCCGTCTATTTCGACCCGCACCAGCCCCACAACTGGAAAAATGCGAACGAATCTCCTGCCATGATCCTTATCGTCGTCTCCCTCTAGGAGGGGGGCCATGGACCTCCCTTCTCCCTCCGCTTCCCTCACAGGGACGACGTCCGATGGTCTTTCCGAGGAAGAGGCCCGGAAAAGGCTGGAGGCGACAGGTCCTAATTCGGTCCCTCTTCCCGAACCGTCCCCCGGACGTCTCCTGCTCGCAAAATTCTGGGGCCCCGTGCCCTGGATGTTGGAAACCGCCTTCCTTCTCGAGCTTGCCACCGGAAAAGATCTCGAAGCCCTGATCGTGATCTTCCTTCTCCTGATGAACGGCCTTCTGGCCTTTCTGAAGGAGGAAAAGGGGAAGGCCGCCCTGCGCCTTCTCCGGAACAAGATGGAGGTGACGGCCCGCATCAGGCGGGACGGTCTCTGGAAGACCGTTCCCGCCCGCGAGATCGTTCCGGGAGATCTCGTCCATGTCCGCCAGGGGGACTTCGTCCCGGCCGATATCCTTCTGGACTCCGGCACACCTCTCCTCGACCAGTCCTCCCTGACCGGAGAATCCCTTCCTGTCCCGAAGGCTCCGGGGGATTCCCTCTTCGCAGGGACGGTCGTCCGCCGGGGCGAGGGGACGGGGCGGGTCACCCGGACAGGAAAGGACTGCGCCTTTGGCCGAACGGTCCAGCTTGTCCACGATGCCGAAACACGGAGCCACGCCGAAGTGACGGTGCTCCAGATCGTCCGATCCCTCCTTCTGACAGACCTCCTCCTGGCACTCGTCATCATCCCGCTCTCCCTCAGGAACGGGCTCTCTTTGTCCGCCATCACCGCCTTCCTTCTCATCCTTCTCATTTCGGCCATTCCGATCGCCCTTCCGCCCATGTTCACCCTGGCCAACGCCCTCTCCGCCCTGACCTTAGGAAGACGGGAGGTCCTGGTGACCCGTCTCTCCGCCATTTCGGACGCGGCAGCCATGGAAGAACTGATCTGCGACAAGACCGGAACCCTGACCGAAAACCGTCTGGCGGTTCTCGATGTCAGCCCGGTCTCCGGCCATTCCGAAAGGGAGCTTCTTCAGGCAGCGATGGATGCCTCAGATGCCGCGACCATGGACCCGCTCGACCTTGCCATCCTCGTCGAGGGAAGGCGCCGGGGACTCCTGGCCGGGCCAGAGAGTTCCCGGGTCTCCTTCACCCCCTTCGATCCTTCCACGAAGCGCACGGAAGCTCTCCTCGACGAGGCAGGGACACGGATCCGGGTCGTCAAGGGATCTCCTCCCCTCCTGTCAGCCCTTGGCCTTCTCACCGACGCCCTTCCGCCGGCGGCCCCCGGAGGACAGCGTCCGGTGGCCGTTCTGGCCGGCCCGGAAAAGGGCCCCCTTCATCTTTTGGGGGTCCTGTCCTTTTCCGATCCCCTAAGACAAGACAGCCGGCAGACCCTCGACCGTCTCCGGGATCTGGGGGTGCGGATCCGTCTGGCGACTGGAGACACACCTGAGGCCGCCATTCCGGTTGCGCGGGCCCTGGGTCTCTCCGGGACTCCCTGTTCGGGGAAACCCGACCCATTTCGCGAGGATTGCGATCTTTTCGCCGGAATACTCCCGGAAGACAAGTTCATCCTTGTCAGGAGGCTTCAGGAAAAAGGACGGATCGTGGGAATGACTGGAGACGGAGTCAATGATGCGCCGGCCCTCAGGCAGGCGGAGGTGGGAATCGCCGTGGCCCGTTCGACCGATATCGCCCGGGCCTCGGCGGGACTTGTGCTGCTGTCTCCAGGCCTATCTGGCCTGGTCGAGGTCGTCCTGGAAGGCCGCCGGGTTACCCGGCGTCTCCAAAGCTACATTCTCAACAAGATCGTGAAAACCCTCGAAATCGCGTTTTTCCTCACGGGGGGGCTCCTCCTTCTCCACACGGCCGTCATCGGGTCACGCCAGATCCTGCTTTTAATCTTTACCAACGACTTTGTGACCATGGCCCTGGCCAGCGACCGGGTAAGCATTTCCGAAAGACCCGACATCCTCAATATCCGCCAGACGATGATCCGGGGATTTCTTTTTGGGGCTCTCTGGCTTCTCCTGACCTTTTGCCTGTTCCGGGCAGGTCAGACCCTCCTCCATCTCTCGCCGGAGAAGTGCCAGACCCTTTCCTTCCTGACCCTGGCCTTGACGGGAATCGGAAATGTCCTCGTCATCCGGCATCCCGGTCCCATGCTCAAATCTCCTCCCTCCCGAACCCTTCTCCTGATTCTGGGAGCCGACATTCTCGTGGCGGGGATCCTGTCTGGAACCCCCTTTCTTCTCTCTCCGCTCCCGCTTCCGGTCATTTGTGGTGTTTTTGGAATCGTAGGTGGGGCCACCCTGGCCATTGAAGTTCTGAAGTCACTTCAGGCCGGCCC
>DAIBTC010000067.1 GCA_027415345.1 Nitrospirota bacterium | reverse complement strand
ATAAAGACAATATGGTTGATCACTGGCCCTTCTTTCGTTTCTCCCGGAGAGGCCGAAAGATATCGCATCGCCTGGACCCATTGTCCAAGGATCTCGGATGGCATGAGATTCCGGATCAACCCCATGGCGGCTGTCCGGCAGAACCGGCATCCGATTCCGCAGCCGGCCTGTGTGGAAAGGCAGAGAGTCATGCGATCCTTCCGGGGGATCAGGACTGACTCGATGACCGGCCCGTCAGAAAGGCGCAGGGCGATCTTTCGCGTTCCGTCAGCGGATTGGTGGACGGATTCGAGTGCGGGAATGGCGAGGGAGAGGTCGTTTTCCAGGAGGCCTCGGGTGGAGGGGGGAATGTTGGTCATGGCTGCAGGGTCTGTGACCTGGCGTTTGAAGAGCCAGTGGGCCACCTGGCGTCCGCGATAGGCGGCCTCTCCCTTTTCCTGGAAGGTCTCTGCCCAGAGCGCTGCGGGACGATCAAGAAGGTTCACGGGACGGACTCCGGGTCGTTAGGGGGGGCGGTGGCCGCAATCCAGCGGGGAGCGATCCACCGCATGACGAGGAAGGTCGAGAAGAGACCGATCGCGGCCCCTCCCAGGACATCCAGAGGAAAGTGCGCCCCCACATAGATCCGGGAGATCCCGGTCAGCGTGGCCAGGGAGTAAAGCGGAAGGAAAAGCGGCGGATAGAGGCTGGCAAAGAGCGACGCGGTGGAGAAGACGGTAAAGGTGTGCCCTGAAGGAAAGGAGTTGGCATATAGAGAGGGACCCAGGACATGGACGAAAATGGCATGGGAGGCGATGGAGGGATGGAGGGCCGCCAACGGGCGGTCCCGGTGGACCAGATGCTTGAGGGTGGTTCCGATGATGAAGGAAAGAAAGGAGGTCGAGGCCCAGAGGACGAAATCCCTACGGAAATTCTTCCTCGCAAAGAGGGACATGAGCGCCAGTCCCAGGGGAAAAAGATAAAAACCGTTTCCGAGTGCGGTGGCCGCCTCCATGACCGGATCGAGCCAGGATCGGTCCAGCGTATTGTTGATCCAGAGAAAGAGACTCTGGTCGTCATGGATGAAAATGTTCATCATTCCTTTCAGGGAGGCTAGTCTGAGCGGTCCCGGTCCAGCAGGGCCTTGAGCCGTTCCTGGACGGCCGGTTTGGACCAGTCGGAGGGGTAGGAGATGCGAAAGACGCCGCCGGCTTCCGAAAATCCATGTTTCTCTATCAGATATCGTCCCACTTCCAGAACCTGTTCCCGCCATGTGCCGGAGCTTGTCCATTGTAAAGCTTCCAGGACGAGTTCCCCGAATTCCTCCTCAGGGATCCGGTCCGGATGCCAGAGATCGAGTTCTCCGGAATGCTCGGGGTCCCTGCTCACAAGGGAATAGACAGGCATGGGCTAAAGACTCCTTGGGGGTGAGAGTGATTTGATGATCCGATTGACGCTATTATACACGAATAGTGACAGGCCGGTATATTGGTGCTCATGAAAGGACTCCGTGGACAAAGCCCCGCTCATCCTCCTGCTTCTCTCCGGCCTTCTGGTCGGAGCCCTTTTTCTCTCAAGGCTCTCTGAAAGGCTCCGAACGCCGGATATCCTCTGGTTCATGTTCCTGGGGCTCCTGCTTGGTCCTTCGGGTTTGGGAATTCTGTCGGGAGATTCCCTCATGGGCACGGGACACGTCTTTCTTCTGGGGGCCGTCTTCCTTGTCCTTTACGAAGCGGGCCTCAGAACCCGGGTCGACCGGGTCAGAGACCACGGGATCGCCATCGCCCTTCTGGTGACCCTGGGTCTTCTGATCACCTCGATCCTTCTGGCGGCTGCCGTCCATTTTCTTTTCGGACTGACCTACTTTGAGGGGCTCCTTCTGGGAGCGATCCTCTCGACCACCGATCCGGCCTCGATTCTTCCGATCCTCCGGAAACTTCCGCTTCCCTCCCGGGTCTCGGAAACCCTGGTGGCCGAGAGTGCCCTGGGGGATGTGACGGGAAGCCTGCTGACGCTCTTCATCCTTTCCCTCTCACGACCCGATCTCTCCCTGACCCGCTCCCTGGGGGAATTTTCCCTCTCCGTCCTCTGGGGGGGATTGTCGGGAGCGGTTTTGGGCGGGCTGGTCATTGTGCTTGCCACCCACCCGAAAATCGGGCTTTTCCGGCACAATCTCCCCATCCTGATCCTCTCGGCCCTTCTGGCAGGATTCGGCCTCTCCCTCCTTGTTCATGGTCAGGCTCTTCTGTGTGCCTTCGTCCTGGGAATGGTGGCAGGACAAAGGGCGGATTCCGGCCGGGACCGCCATTCCCCCTTTTCTGGAGAGGCCTTCAGGACGGTCAACAACCTTCTGGCTTATCTGGCAAGTTTTTTCATTTTCCTGGTCATGGGAACCCTCATCCCCGGCTCGTCCGGGGGAATATCGTGGTTCAGACTCCTCGCTCTGGTCCTCTTCCTTGTCCTTGTGGTGCGTCCTCTGGTGGTCTTTTCCCTGCTGCCCCTCGACCGGCGGTCCCGTTTTTCGGTGCGGGAGATGGGGTTCATGTCCGTGGTCCGTGAGACAGGAATCATGGCAGGCGCACTCCTGGGGCTGGCTCACGACGCTCTTCCGAACCGGGCCTCCATCATCGTCTTTTCCGTGGTCGTGGGAACGATCGCAATCGGAGCCCTGGGCTCTGCCCCCGTGGCCCGATATCTGGGATTTTCCGGATCTCCGGAGAGCCGTCCATGAAGCGGGTCATCCGGGGATTCCTGGCCCTGCTCCTGGCTGGCCTCTCGTCATGCGGGCTTCCCTCGAATCCCGTCACTCCTCCCGAAATCCTGGTGACTGGGGAAACCGGAGGCTCCGGAGGGGAGGCCCTGGGCACAAGCCTGCCCTTTACGGGCGTCCCCGTTCCGGTCTCCACCCATGCGATTTTGCCGGGCCTCTCTCTCTGGGGAAGTGCGACCGTCGACAATAGCCTGGTCGTCCTGGCCCGTGACGCGAACGGAACGGGAGAGTTCCTCGTGGCTCCCCTTCCCCTCTCCGGGGCTCCTGCCTTCGCTCAGGTCTCCTTTCCCTCCCTGGGAGGGACTCCCTGGGCCCTGGCCCTTGTCACTCCCCAGATTCTGGCGGTTCTCATGACCACCTCCACCGCTCCCCAGGGATGCATCGCCCTTTTCGATGCCGCGGCGCTTGTCCAGATGACGGGAGGGGGAACAATCTCCGCCTCCCAGGCCTGTCGGCCTTTTGGAGCTTCTGGATCCCTTTCCGGAGGATTCCTTCTCCCCCTGGCTGACGGAGTCATGTTCCTGGCGGGGACGGTGACATCTTCGGGGCCGGGGACCCAGACGACCTCCCTCTTCCTCATGACCCAGAGCAGCGTCCTATCAGGTAACAGCATTAATTCAAGTTCCTCCTGGATCCTTCCCGCTTCTTACGGTGTGGATCTTCCCATCGCCGGAGTGGCCCTTCCCGAGGTGGTTCTCCTGCCGGATCCCTCCGCGCCGGCCATCGACCTCTACCCGGTCACCACCCTCTATGGAAGCGGGGGAGGGACCCTGGCCCCCCTCTCCACCACTAAACTGGATCTTCCCGCCCCTCCCACCTTTCTTGCCATTGATCCGGCCCAGAATTTCCTCCTGTCGGGATCAAGCGGAACGGTCTCCCTTTTCAGTCTTGGTGCCATTCTCAATCCGGGGGGAACCCTGGGGGTTATCGATTCCTTTTCGAGCCTCTCCGGAGAAAGCTTTCAGACAATGACCATCTATACCGGAAGCTCCTGACAGAAGGAGAGAAAGGAGGGAGGGTGGTTCATTTTGGTGTTCTTGCCGGCCTTTACCTTGGACTGGGTCTTCTGTCGGGATTTTTGTCAGGACTTTTGGGAATCGGAGGAGGGGTGGTGCTTCTTCCGGCCCTTCTTTTCATTCTTCCCTTGATGGTCGGCCATAGCGTCACTCCCTTCGAGGCGACGGAGATCTCCATGATCCAGGTGACCTTTGCGGCCCTGATGGGGATTCTTGTGCACCGGCCCTCGACCCATGTCCCCCTTCGGAGAATCATCCTGTGGGCACTTTCCGCCCTGATCGGTGGGGCTGTCGGAGGCCTTCTTTCATACCGATTTTCAGGCCGGGTGATTCTACTGCTCTTCCTTGCCGAAACCTGCCTTGCCCTTTTTCTTCTTTTTTTCCGTCCCAGGGAGGTTTCTCCAGGGGATTGTCCTGACGGCTCCCCTCTGGAATTCCCCGTCATGACCGCGATAGGTCTGACCAGCGGCATCCTGGGAGTCGGTGGGGGTTTCCTTTTCTATCCCGTCCTGACCCTTTTTTTCCGCTATCCCTCTTTTGTGGCGGTCGGATCGAGCCTTGCGGTCATGTTCCCGATGGCCGCCTCCGCCTCGGCTTTCAAGATCCTGGCTTCCGGATCCCTGGCTCCTCCTACGGTTCCGATCGTCCTTGGAGCCCTGGGGGGATCCCTTTTGGGATCACGGTTTACAAAGAGATTGGGAGCCTTCCGGATCCGCCTGTTCCAGGGGGTTCTTCTTTCCCTTACGATTCTGCGCCTGTTGTGGAGTCTCTTTCATTGACATGGGACCGGGTCCTTATCCTTCCTCTTCCTCGATTTCATATTCCCGCATCTTGGCATAGAGGGCCTTTCGGCTGATTCCGAGAATCCGCGCCGCCAGGCTTTTGTTCCCTTTGGATTCCGCGAGAGCCCGTCGAATCTGCTCCCGTTCTCCCTCTTTCAGCGTCCTGGGCGGAAGGGGCTGGAGGGAGCTTCCCGGAGAAGGGGCCAGATGGAGAAGGGGCGCGATCATCTCGCCTTCGAGTTCGAAATGGTCAGGGCCGGTGAGTCCTTGGACAACAGCGACCTCGATCATGCGGTTCTTGAGCTCACGGACATTTCCGGGCCAGGGGTATGTGGTCAGGATCTCGCGGGCTTGAGGAGAGATGCCGATCGTAAGTCCGGGGCTGTCGAAGGCCTCGGCAAGAAAGCGCCGGGCCAAAATAAGGATGTCCCCCCCGCGTTCGCGAAGAGGGGGGACATTGATCGGAAAGACATTCATCCGGTAATAGAGATCCTCCCGAAGGCGCCCCTGGTTGACGAGCAGGAGGGGATCGATGTTGCTGGCCCCGATGATCCGCGCATGAAATGACAGCTCTTCCGTTCCTCCGACCCGATAGAAGGTCCTGTTTTCCAGGACACGGAGGAGGGCTATCTGGGTCGAAAGATCCATGGTGCCGATTTCATCGAGGAAAAGGGTCCCCCGCCCGGCGGTCGACAGCCATCCGTCTTTCCGGGAAAGGGCACTGGTGAACGACCCTTTTTCATGGCCGAAGAGCTCGGAGTTGACCAGCTCTCTCGAGATGGCGCCGGTATTGACGGCAATAAAGGGTTCCTCCCGACGGGGAGAGAGCTGATGGATGGAACGGGCCACGAGCTCCTTGCCGGTTCCCGATTCGCCTGTGATGAGGATGGGAATGGAATGGGAGGAGGCTTTTCTGATGCGGTCGGCCAATCTCCTGATGGCCGGACTGTCCCCGGCCAGAAGCGGCAGAGGGAGTTCGTTTCCGGACAGAATGTCTTTTTCCGTTCGCTTCGGGGCCGACGTCAGATCGCCCAGCAGGGTCAGGAGCTTCTTTTCGTCGATCGGCTTTTCAAGATAATTGGCGGCACCCTTCCGAATCGCCTCCACGGCGGTCTCCACCGTCGCATGAGCCGTCATGATCACGACAGGAACGTGGGGGTAAAGGGCCCTGATGGGTTCAACCAGCTCGATTCCGGTCGTGTCGGGAAGCTTGAGGTCAAGAAGAATCGCAGACCGGTGTGCCGGGAGCGGGTCGGACTTCAGGATTTCGAGGGCTTCCCGGCCGGTGCCTGCCTCGAAGACAACATATCCTTCGTGAGTCAGGAGGGTCTTCAGGTAAAGCCTGGTATTGGCATAATCGTCTACGACAAGAATGCGGCCCTGAGCTCTCATTTTAGAGATTTTTCCAAATTTGATAACTCTTTAAGTGTCTTTTTCACTTGAGAGAGCTTCTGGAGGAGTAGAGTCCGATCCCTCCGGAGTCTGGCGGATTCCTGGGCGTCGGCCAGAAGTCTTTGAGAGGCTTCCTTGAGCTCATAAGGAGTTTTTTCCCCATTGAGCGTTCCCAGCAGATTCTGGCCTTCGTGGCGTTCGGGGGGGCCCAGGTGCAGGTCTGCCAGGGCCCAGGCAAACACGAGCCTGTCACGAACTGCGGGCGAAATTGCCGACAGGGAGGAGCGCTGCTTCAAGAGGGCCCTTGCCGCCTTGTAATATCCCTTTGAAAAGAGGTAGGACATTCCCCCGAAATACTGGGCATCGTGATGGCTGAGTTCGGCGATGGCAAAGGGAGGGAGGATGATGACCGCGGGAGGGCAGGGGGGAGGAGTCCGGACAGGGGGCAAGGACTGGCAGGCTGTCATGGGAAGGACAAGAAGTGCGACAGTGAGGCGGAGCAGGGATTTGAGTCTGGGTCTAGGCATGGGTGCCCTCCTCGAATAAAAGGGGGAGGGAAACAATGAAAACGGTCCCTTTCGGTGAATTTTGGGCGATTTCGATCGACCCTCCCATTGTGACGACGATCCCTTTTGTGACGGCAAGGCCCAGGCCTAGCCCCTCCTTTGTCCGGATGTCAAAAGGGGCCACCTGGTAAAACTTGTCAAACAGAAAGGGGAGGTTTTCCGGCGGAATCCCGATCCCGGTGTCGGCAATTTCGAAACGAAGGGAGGTCATTTCCCGTGTCACAGAAATCCTGATTTCTTCTCCCTCCTGGGTAAACTTAAAGGCATTTCCCAACAAATTGTCCAAAATCTGGGCTAGCTTGTTGGCATCGGTCCGGATTGTGTCAGGAAGTTCCGGATCGATCCGGGCCTCGAAGCGTCTCCCTGACCCTTCGGCAGCCACTCGATAACGTTCAATGATTCTGTCGAGAAAATTCCTGAGCTCGAGGGGATGAAGATCGATGCGCATCTGACCGGCCTCGATTCGCCCAAGATCGAGAAGCTGGTTGACGAGATCGACAAGGTGGTCGATCTCCTCACCGACAACCGTGAGGCTTTTCTGTTGTTCCTCATTCAAGGGGCCGAGAGCCTGACGCTTGAGCATCGAAATGAAGCCTCGGATGCTGGTGAGGGGAGTTCTCAGTTCATGGGAGGCCACCGTGACAAATTCCGACTTTTTCCTGGAAAGCTCTCCCAGCCGGTGGGCCATTTCATTGAGGGCCCGGGCGAGATCCCCCATCTCGTCGGTATTTGTGAGAGTCACAGGATTGTGAAAGGCTCCCTGGGAGATGCGCCGGGTTCCGGCGATCAAGGCATTGATCGGGACAAGGACCATCCGCGAAAAAGAGACGAGGAGCAGGAGGACGAGCAAGGATCCTATGGCTGTCATTTCGATGCTGACGGTTGTCATCTGTTCTTCCCGGGCCGTCGTTTCCGCTATCCTGCGCTCGAGGGTTCTCTGATAGCCTTCCTTGAGATCACGCAGGAGCCCTGCCATGTAGATGAGAAGAGGGCCGGTCGACCCCCGGCTGATGGCGATGGCCAGCGACCTGTTGCCATTTTTGAGGGCTTCCTTTTCTTTTCCGATGGCATCAATGAGTCCGGAGGCTGCCGCCAGTGTCCCGTGAACGAAATTGTCCGTCGTGGTATCGGGGTGGGGCAGTGTTTTAAGGAGTGCCAAGAGAAGGGGAAGTTCGCTTTCGACCGGGGACGGTGATTCGGGGGGAAGAGGGGCAAAGAGGATGTACCGCTTGTCCTCCGCCAGGATAATCCCCACCCTGTTCTGGATCTGTGAAATCATGAGAAGACCGGAAACTGACTGGTTCTTGATCTCGAGGAAGATCCTGTGAAGGGCATAAAGACTGGTAATGGCATAAAGGTTCGAAGAGAGGATGATCCCCAGAAGAACCGCCGAAAAAAGAAAAATCTTGGCTCGAAGGCGAAATCCCCGAGTGCGTTGGCTCAATCAGGCCCCCTGCCTTCACCTGTGTCGTGTCAGTTGAGATGTTGGCTCCCTTGGGAGCCAAATGGGCATCAGGGGCATTCTAAAACAAAGAAGGGATTTTAACCAGAAGGAAGGAGGGAGAAATCATCCCTGGGGGGAGAATCCTTCAGAATCTGTTCAGGATGTAGCGTCGGGGATTGACGGGACTCCGGTTGACCATGATCTGGTAATGAAGGTGAGGGCCCGTGGAAAGGCCCGAGTTTCCCAAGTAGCCGATAACATCCCCCCGTTTCACATGTTCGCCCTCATAAACGGCCACCTTTTCAAGATGCCCATAAAGGGTGGAGATCGAGGATGTGTGGTCGATGACGACCGTTTTCCCGAAACCTTGGTCCCAGCCCGCCAGAGAAACCGTACCGGAGGCGGTGGCGATGATAGGGGTTCCCATCGATCCAGCAATGTCAAGACCCGGATGGAAGTCTCGACCCAGCCCGAAGGGGGAGGTCCGCCATCCGAAACGGGAGGTGACGACGCCGTGGGCCGGCCAGATGCTGGGGGTAAAGGCCCACTCTGTCTGCCTGTCCTGAATGACGTGCTTGAGTCCCGCGAGGGATTCTTCCTGGTTCAGGACCCCGTGTTCGATATCTCCGATTTGCCTGTCCATTTCTGTCATGAGATCTTCCATTCCCCGCCGTCCCTTTTGGATCAGGACAGAGGGAGCCACGGACTGTTCGGGTCCCCCCAGACCCAGGGCCACATTCGAGCTGTTCGACTCGGTCGTGTTCATGATGAGACGTACCTTGCGCTCGAGTTTGGCCACATCCACCATTGTGGAGTGAATATCCTGCAGCCTTCGGTAAATCCGGACGATTTCCTCTTTCTGGAGTCGGCTCTGATGTTGGAGAGCGATCATTCGGGCTTCCTTCTCGAAAAGAATGAAGGCAAGAATGGAAAAGACTCCTGCAATGGCAAGGAAAACCAAGCCGGCAGCACCGCCCCACCGAATCCATCGACCTGAAATTTCGTATCGGCGGATTCGGTCGTTCGGAGAGGGGACCACAAGAACGGTAAACTTTTTCCCCTTGAGAGACTTTGTGTCCATGATGTTTTCCTCCTGGCCTTCGGAAGAGAATCCTTCCCGAATGTCCGCCACCTCTGAATCGTGGATCGGTCCCCGGATCACTCTGGTAAGATTATGGCTCAAATCAGAGAAATGTCAAGCACCATTAGAGTGGTATATCATGTGATGTGTATCACGGTACTTTTTAAGTATTTATAGGAAAAAAATTTTTTAATTTATATTAATATTTTTT
>DAIBTC010000066.1 GCA_027415345.1 Nitrospirota bacterium | reverse complement strand
AGGGCCAGGGAGAGGGTCCCGCCCAGAAGAATCTTCTGGTTGACCCCGGGAAGTGGCCAGAATCCCCACAGAAGGCTTCCGCGGGGACCGGCCATGGGGGCGACGGAGGTGACGGCGACCCAGTGGCCCAGGACCTCCCTGTCAAATCCGTGGCAACGGGCGCAGGAGGTTCTGTTCGGAATCGACGACGTCCAGACGGCGTATCCTCCGTTGACGGCCAGGGGGCTTGCCTGACCGGAGAGGTCCGTTACGAGATGGGCGGACCGGAGGGAAAAGATTCGGTCCACCTCATGGACCAGGGATGACGGAAGGGAGGCTGGGGGCCACAGAAAAAGGTTTGGGCTGTGGGGGGCGGTCTTCCAGGCGTCCGGGATTGCCGAATAGGCCTTGATCCGGTCGAGGGCCCGGCTGTCGGAATAGGCGGGCGTTCCGTCGTTCCTGAAAAGAATGAGGGTAGTTCCCGTCGCCTGGGCCATTTGCCGGATCGCCTCGGGAACCGATTCGGGCTTGCCCGCACGCATCGCCGCGGAAAGAAGGCTGTTGGCCGACTCCACCCCGGTGCGGGCATGGTCGAGCCCCCGAAGTTCGGCCGAGATCATGAGAAGGACCAGGACCAGCCCCCCCAGGGGAAGGGTGACGACCAGCCCCCAGAAGAGACGGCCCAGCCACAGCCTGGCAAATCCCGGCCCAGAGTTCACCTGTCCCCCCTTGCCGGTCCGGCCGGCGGAAGAAGCCGTCGGAGCCTCCTAGACCGGCTCGATGCGGGTGATCTCGTAGCGTTCGACCACCGGATTGGCCAGCAGGCGGTCACACCATTCCCGGGCCTTTTCGGGAAGACCCGGCTCCGACGGGAGGATCACCTCCACCAGCTTCCCGATCCGCACATCCTCGACCTGGGAGTGTCCCATATCGGAAAGGGCCTGGCGCACGGCCTCCCCCTGCGGATCGAGAACGCCTTCCCGGATACGGACCAGAATGGTGATCCGGACACGGGAGGTTGTCTCACGACTCGACGGCATGGCCCACCACCCTTTCGTAAATTTTTTCGTACCCTTCCTTGACCGACCCCAGATCCATCCGGAAACGGTCCTTGTCCAGCTTTTCTCCTGTCCCGGCGTCCCAGAGCCGGCTCGTGTCCCCGTCGATCTCGTCGCCCAGAACGAGAGATCCGGAAGAATTCCATCCGAACTCGAGCTTCATGTCCACCAGGATGAGTCCCCTTTCACGATAAAAGGGAAGGAGGATCTCGTTCGTCCGGAGGGCCAGGGTCCGGATCTCGTCCAGGACCGCATCGGAGGCGAGCTTCAGGATCCGGATATGATCCCGGTTGACCATGGGATCTCCCAGGTCGTCCCGCTTGTAATACCACTCGATCACCGGGAAGGAGAGCTCCTCCCCCTCCGGGATCCCCAGCCTCTTTGTCAAGGATCCGGCCACCCTGTTTCTGACAACCACCTCCAGGGGGACCATCTCCAGTCTGTCGATGACCATCCTCCGGGGAGAGTCGAGCGAGCGGAAGTGGACGGGAACCCCTTTCTCGGCCAGGAGCCGGAAAAGGGTGGCAGAGATCTGGCAGTTGATGGCTCCCTTGCCGAAAAAGGTCCCCTTCTTCTGGGCATTGAAGGCGGTCAGGTCGTCCTTGAACTCCTGGATGACCACCTTCGGATCGGTGGTGGCATAAAGGATCTTGGCCTTTCCTTCATAAAGCGTCGCATCGGGTTGCTGCAGCACTGTCAGACCTTTCCTGACCGGGGGTCTCCATCGGGGCTCTGGGATTCCCCCAGCACCCGACGGTAAATACCCTCGATATTGTGAGTAAACCGGACGGGGTCGAACGCCTTTCCAAGAAATCCCGCCCATTCATCCCCTTTCGGGAAGTCCGGATGAGCCAGAAGGCGCTCCCGGAACAGCCCCCCTTCCTGATAGGTGGCCATGGCCGCCTCCTGGACGATCCGGTAGGCCTCCTCCCGGGGAAGGCCGTTCCGGACGAGTTCGAGAAGGACGCTCTGGGAATAGACGAGCCCTCCCGTGGCTTCGAGATTTTTGCGCATGCGCTCCGGATAGACCACCAGATCCCGGAGGATCGACCCCATCCGGTCGAGCATGTAGTCGACGAGGCAGAAGGCGTCCGGAAGGATCACCCGCTCCACCGACGAATGGCTGATGTCCCGCTCGTGCCAGAGGGCCACATTTTCCAGGGCCGCCCCGGCATAGGACCTGAGGAGCCGGGCCAGGCCGGTGATGTTTTCGGATCCGACGGGATTCCGTTTGTGCGGCATGGCGGAGGATCCCTTCTGCCCCGGCCGGAAGGGCTCCTCCGCCTCCTGGACCTCCGTCCTCTGGAGATGGCGGATTTCGACGGCCACCCGTTCGAGGGAGGCTCCGATTCCGGCAAGCACGGAAAAAAGCTCGGCATGCCGATCGCGGGAAACGACCTGGGTCGCCGCCGGCTCGACGGAAAGACCCAGCCCCTGGAGGATCTCCTCCTCGACCTCCGGGGGAATGGTCACGGCCGTTCCCATGGCCCCGGAGAGCTTTCCGACCCGGATGGACTCCCAGGCCCGGCTGAGCCGTTCCTGGTGGCGGCGGAACTCGGAGAGCCAGGAGAGGAACTTCATCCCGAAGACGATCGGCTCGCCATGGATCCCGTGGGAGCGGCCCACCATCAGGGTCTTCCGGTGGGCCCGGGCCTGTCGTTCGAGGATTCCGACAAACCGGTGGAGCTCGTCGGTCACAATGTGGAGAGCGTCGGAGACGAGGAGGTTCTGGGCGGTATCGACGAGATCGGTCGAGGTCAGGCCATAGTGGAGGACCGACCGTCCCGCCTCCGGCATCTGCTCGGAGATCATCGTCAGAAAGGCGATGACATCGTGTCGGGTTTCGGCCTCGATCTCCTCCATGCGGGGGATGTCGATCCGGACGGGGGTCTCAAGGACGACCCGGGCTCCTTCCGAATCCACGAATCCCTTTGCAGAAAGGACCCGGGTCACCTCCCGTTCGACTCTGAGCCAGGTCTTGAGGCGGTGCAGGGGTTCGAAAAGCCCCTTCATGGGAGGGCGGCAATATCGGTCAATCACGGCGTGACTCCTGCGAAAGACATGCACCCGTAGGTGGCGGGATGGGCCGCCGGATCGGAGACATGGAGGCGGACATCCTTGCGGTCGAGAAGATTTCTGGAGAGCTCCTGAACAAAGGGTTTGACCTCCGGAACCAGGGATTCGCTGTCAAGAACCAGCGGCGTAACAGAAAGGCCGGCCGCCGTGTCGTAGAGACGCGTGACGAGGTCTTCGGTCTCTCCTGGCCGGAAGGGAAGGATGACGAAGCCCCCCGGGAAGGGGCCCTCCCCCGGGATGAAGAGAAAGGAGGGGGGAATCTCCCTCCGGTCTCCCCGCCAGAAGGGGGAGAGCGTCCGGGTCACAACTCCCGAATACCAGTGGTCGACCCAGAGAAGGGAGGGCCCCAGGGGGGCTCCGATCCGCTGGAGGAAGATCCGGAGGGGCCTTTCGGGGCCGAAGACGGGCTCTCCCCACAAAAGCACCAGTCCCGACAGTCCCGTATTGAGATGGCTATCGGGGAGCCGGCTCACGAGGAGCCCTCCCCTCCCGAAGCGGGAGGCCCTCCCGCAGTCTTCCCCGCCTTCCCCGCCATCTGCGATGAGACAGGAGAGAAAGGGCCCTTTTCGGGCGCGTACCGGACGGCGGCTTCATGAAGAATGCCGTTGATGAAGGCCACCGCTTCAGGCTCCGAGAACTGGTGGGCCAGATCCAGGGCTTCATCGACGGAGACCCGGAAGGGAATTCCGGGATCGAACAGGATCTCGCAGAGACCGAGACGGAGGATATTCCGGTCGATGCGGGTCAGCCGCCCCAGGCTCCAGCCCCTCGCCAGCTCCTCGATCCGGCTGTCGATTTCGGCCTTCCTGAAAAGGATCTCCGCATAGAGGCGGTCTCCGAAGGCATTGGCCATGGGATCTTCGCCCTCCCACCGGAGGAGTTTCCGCAGGACAGGATCGTCCTGGGAAAAGGATCCGTATTCGTCGGCAAAGAGGCGCTGGAGGACCTTGCTCCGTGCCGCACGAAGAGCCCGTCTCCGCCCCGGCGACAGGGAGGGGGCGGGACGTTCCCCGCTTGTCACGTCCTTCCTCCTCCCGGTAGAGAACGGGAGAGGCGGGCCATGGAAATCAGCGTCTCCGCCCCTTCCACTCCCTTGTGCCCCGCCTTTCCCCCGACGCGGTCGAGGGCCTGGAGAAGGGTGTCGGTGGTGAGGATCCCGAAGACGACCGGAATGGTTCCGGCGGCATTGATCTGGCCCAAGCCGGCGGTGACCCCGGAGACGACGGCCTCGTAATGGCCGGTTTCGCCCCGGATGACGCACCCCAGGGCCAGAACCCCCTCAAAGGAGCCCGAGTCGACCGCCTTCCGGACCACAAAGGGGAGCTCCAGGGCTCCGGGGACCTGGACCACGGAGACGGCAGAGATTTCGGATCCCGCACTCCGGAAGACGCCGAGGGCCCCTTCCAGAAGACGGTCCGTGACCACACTGTTGTATCTGGCCACCGCCAAAAGAAACCGGAATCCGCCTGCCGGCGCTTCCCCGGGAACGATCTCCTCGATTTTCACCCTTGGTCCGTCCTTTCTCTCAGAGCTTGTTGAGGATGTGCCCGAGCTTGTCCCGCTTGGTCGCGAGGTAGCGCTTGTTGGACTCCCGGGGGGGAATCTCGATGGGGACCCGGGAGACGATTTCAAGTCCGTAGCCCTCAAGACCCACGATCTTGCGGGGATTGTTGGTCATCAAAAGGAGCTTCGAGGCCCCGAGATGACAGAGGATCTGGGCTCCCAGACCGTAATCCCGGAGATCCTCCTTGAATCCGAGCTTCAGGTTGGCCTCCACCGTGTCGTACCCCTGCTCCTGGAGGCGGTAGGCCTTGATCTTGTTCGCAAGTCCGATCCCCCGGCCCTCCTGGTTCATGTAGAGGAGGATGCCGCGCCCTTCCTTTTCAATCATCCGGAGGGATTCCTCGAGCTGGCTTCCGCAGTCGCAGCGAAGGGAATGGAAGATGTCCCCGGTGACGCAACTCGAATGGACCCGCACCAGGGTCGGAATCTCCCGGTTGATCTCCCCCTTCACGAGAGCGATATGGGGACCGCTCCCCACCACATCCTCGAAGACGACCGCCCGGAAGTGGCCCAGTTCCGTCGGAAGGTCGGCCGAAGCCACCTCGGTCACGAGCTTTTCTTCCCGCTTCCGGTAGGCGATCAGGTCCCGGACGGTGGCGATGGGGATGGCGTGCTCCTCGGAGACCTTCTTGAGGTCGGGAAAACGCGCCATTGTACCATCTTCGTTCAGGATTTCACAGATGACCCCCATCGGGATCAGCCCGGCGAGACGGGCCAGGTCCACCGATCCCTCCGTCTGGCCGGCACGTTTCAACACCCCTCCTGGCTTGGCGCGGATCGGAAAGATGTGGCCGGGCCGGACCAGATCGGAGGGACTGGCTTCCGGACGGACCATCAGCTGGATCGTGTGGGCGCGGTCGAAGGCGGAAATCCCCGTTGTGATCCCCTCCCTGGCATCGACGGAGATGGTGAAGTCCGTTCCGAAGGAAGCCTCGTTGACCGAGGTCATGGGGTCGAGGTGGAGGGATTCGGCCTTCTCCTGGGTGAGGGTGATGCAGATCAGCCCCCGGCCGTATTTGGCCATGAAGTTGATCGCTTCGGGGGTCGCAAACTGGGCGGCGATCACAAAGTCCCCCTCGTTTTCCCGGTCCTCGTCGTCGGACAGGATGATCATCTTGCCGTTTCTGATGCGTTCGATCGCCTCTTCAATGGATATGGTCGACACTCTGGGTCTCTCTTTCTGCCGGCGATGCCGCCGTGTCGGGCTCTTTTGGTCAGACACCCTTGAATCGGTTGGTCATGGGAAGCCTCCAGTCCTTTCCGAAGGCCCTCATGGAGATCTTGACGCCCGGTGGGGACTGCCGTCTCTTGTATTCGCTTTTGTCGATCAGACGGATCACCCGGGCCACATCCGAAGGGGCAAATCCCCGCCCCACGATTTCCTCGTACCCCAGATCCTCCTCGACGTAGGCCTCCATGATCGGGTCGAGGACCTCGTAAGGGGGAAGGCTGTCGGTGTCGAACTGGTTCTCCTTGAGCTCCGCCGTGGGCTTTCGTGTCAGGATCCGGTCCGGGATCCCCCCCGGATGAAGGAGGTTTCTCATGTGGGAAAGCTGGTAGACGACCGTCTTGGGAACATCCTTCAGGACGGCGAATCCTCCGGCCATGTCCCCGTAAAGGGTCATGTAGCCCACGCTCATCTCCGACTTGTTCCCGGTGGTCAGCACCAGGTGGCCGAATTTGTTCGAGAGGGCCATCAGAAGCATCCCCCGGATCCGGGGCTGGAGATTCTCCTCGGTCGTGTCCGGCCCCCGGTTTCCGAAAAGGGGAGAGAGCCGGTTCAGGAACTCTCCGACCAGGGTGTCGATCGGGATCGTCTCCAGGGAAAATCCCAGGGAGGCCGAAAGACGGTGGGCATCCTCCCGGCTCTCCTCCGAGGTGTAGACCGAGGGCATGAAGAGGCCATGGACATGGGACGGGCCCAGGGCATCGCAGGCCACCGCCGCCACAAGGGCCGAATCGATTCCCCCGGAGATGCCGATCAGGACATCGGTGAGTCCGTTCTTTCCGACATAGTCCCTGACCCCCAGGGTCAGTGCCTCATAGACCTCCCGGATGGAGGTCAGAGGCTCTGTCAGGGGTCCCCTGACGAGAGGGCGGGGAACGCCGGGAGAGACGGGACCGTCCCCGTCGAGATTGACCTCCGTCATGGGACAGGTCCCCCAGTCTCCGCCATAGAGGCGGGCCTGCTTCTCCTTCCGCCGTCGGGGGTCGTGGAGACGGACCCCGAAGACCCGGTCCACGTCGATCTCGCTTACGAGCACGTCCTCGGAAAAGGCCTTTCCCCTCGACTCGATCTCCCCTTCGGGGCCGATCACGAGGCTCTGGCCGTCGAAGACCAGTTCGTCCTGGCCCCCCACCAGATTGGTGTAAACGATGTAGGTCCCGTTGTCGGCGGCCCGCGTCTTGAGCATCGACTCCCGGACCTCCCGTTTTCCCGCATGAAAGGGGGAGGCGGAGAGGTTGATGATCACCTCCGCATCTCCATCGAGGGTCTGGTGGTAGAGGGGACCCTTCGGGTACCAAATATCTTCGCAGATGTTCACCCCGATCGTCACGTTCCGGTAACGGAGAATGGTATTTGCGGTCCCGGACTGGAAGTACCGGTTCTCGTCGAAGACCCCATAGTTCGGGAGGTACTGCTTTCGCTGGATCCCCACGATCCTTCCGCCATAGATCATGGCCGCCGCATTGTAGATGTCGTCGGCCTGCTCGACAAAGCCCACGATGAGAAGGATCTCGGGCGCAACGTTCAGAAGGTCCGAGAGGGCCTTCCTGTTTTTCTCGAGAAAGGTGGGCTTCAGAAGAAGGTCTTCGGGAGGATATCCCGTGATCGCGAGTTCCGGAAAGGCGGCGATGTCGAGATGACGGGAGACGGCAGACTTGAGATGGCGACGGATCTTGTCCGTATTTCCGTCAAGGTCGCCCACGACCGCATTGATCTGGAAAAGCCCCACCCGAAGGCTTCTCACAGGTTCCCCCTGGCACTCTGGAGGGGTTCTCCGCCTGAATTCTTCTTCGCAAGGGAACGGAAGTAGTCGACAAATCCCCGGGAACTCCAGTCCCGTCCCCCGACCACGCGTCCGAGCAGGGTCCCGTCCGGAAGGATCACATAGCTCTGGGGAAGTCCCAACCCGAAGTAACGGGCGTCGACCTCTCCCTTTCGGCCCTCCAGAACCGGATAGTCGATCCCGAATTTTCGGACAAACGGGGGAATATGGACAATTTGCCGGTCCATGGCCACACTGACCACGACAAAGGGGCGTCCGGCCAGTTTCTTCTGGAGGGCGATCAGGGAGGGAATCTCTTTCTTGCAGGGGTCACACCAGGTGGCCCAGAAGTTCAGGAGGACAACCTTTCCCCGGTAGTCCGAGAGGTGGAGAAGCCGGCCGGAAAGGTCGGGAGCCTGGATTTCCGGAGCCTTCTCCCGGGCGTCGAAGAGGGAGATTCCGAGCCTGTCGGAGAGGGAGGAGGCGTACGACGTCAGGGGAAAGGCCAGCACGAAAACAAGAAACGACACCAACGGGAGAAGGCGCCCTCCCGGTGAAAAACGGGCAAAAGAGATGTCCGGCATCACGTTCCTTTCATGAAGGTGGGACAGGGAAGAACCCCGAATCCGATTTTAACACAAGAAGGGACCGATGCGACAAAGTCCCCATTGCAAACTCCCGGGGCATTCCGATAGTCTTCCTTGTGTCACCTGAAAAAACTTGTGGAGGATCACCATGAACGTCTTTGAAATCCGGGACCCTGGATTGATCACGAGCCTCCGGCCCGCCTCACGGGAGACTCCCGTCCCCGGACCGGGCCAGGTCGTGGTCGAAATGAAGGCGGCCTCATTAAACTTTCGGGACCTTCTCGTCCTGAAGGGACAATACCCCAATCTCAGGCTTCCTGTGATCCCCCTCTCGGACGGGGCAGGAACGGTGACCGCGACCGGACCCGGGGTCTCCCGGGTCGGAGTGGGCGACCGGGTGGCGGGGATTTTCAACCAGAACTGGATCGATGGTCCGCCTCCCCGCCGGGCACTGGCCCTGGGAGGGGACCGGGACGGGGTGCTGTCCGAACAGCTCCTCCTCCCGGAAGAGGGGGTTGTCAAAATCCCCCCCTCCCTCTCCTTCGAGGAGGCGGCCACCCTCCCCTGCGCCGCCGTCACCGCCTGGAACGCCCTCTTCGTCTCGGGACAACTTCGTCCGGGACAAACGGTCCTGGTCCTGGGAACCGGAGGCGTCTCCCTCTTCGCCCTCCAGTTCGCAAAAATGGCGGGAGCCCGGGTCATCGTGACCTCCTCCTCCGACAGCAAGCTTGAAAAGGCCGCCCGCCTGGGGGCCGATGAGGGAATCAACTACCGGACCCGGCCCGAATGGGAGAAGGAGGTCCTGGCCAGAACGGACGGGGAAGGGGTCGACCACACAATCGAGGTCGGCGGAGCCGGAACCCTTTCCCGCTCTCTCGCCTGCACCCGGCCCGGAGGGCATGTGGCCGTCATCGGGGTCCTCACCGGGGGCCAGGCGGAGATCCCGGTCTTCCCGCTCCTGTCAAAACAGCTGAGGCTCCAGGGGGTCTATG
>DAIBTC010000065.1 GCA_027415345.1 Nitrospirota bacterium | reverse complement strand
GCGGCGATGGCAGCAGCGCGTTCTCGGACACGCTCGCGGAGCACAATGCAGCCGTGAACCGCTACATCCTCAAGAGGTCCCCTTGAACACGAACAACAACCGTGGCTTGTTCATTACTCTGGAAGGAATCGACGGGGCGGGCAAGACCACCCTTCTCCGGATTCTTGCGGGAATCCTGGGGGCCGATAGCGGACAGGCCCGGATCCTGGGATTCGACCCCTCCGCCGAAGCCTCCGCCCTCCAGCGCCATCTGGGATACATGCCCCAGAAGTTCGGCCTCTATGAGGATCTCACCGTCGCCGAAAATCTCGACCTCCATGCCGACCTTCACGGGGTCCCTGAGGACCGCCGGGAAGAACTCTACGCCCCCCTTTTGTCGATGACCGCCCTGGGCCCCTTCCGGGCCCGCCTGGCCGGCAAACTCTCCGGAGGAATGAAGCAGAAACTGGGAGTGGCCTGCTCCCTTGTCCATGCTCCCCCGCTTCTTCTTCTCGATGAGCCAACCGTGGGTGTCGATCCGGTCTCCCGGCGCGAACTCTGGGAGATCCTTACCCGCCAGGTCCGGGACAAGAACACGACACTTCTCGTCAGCACCGCCTACATGGATGAGGCCAGCCGCTTCGACCGGGTCGTGATCCTCTATAACGGAAAGGTTTTGGGGGAAGGACGGCCTGAGGATCTCATCCTGGAGGCCCGGGGGCATGTCTTCCATGTGGTGGTCCCTGCCTGGTCCCCCAGAAAGCTCGAACCTTTTCTGGCAAGAGTCCCCGGGATCCTCGATGCCGTGGGCGAGGAAGACGGCGTGCGGATCGTGGTCGAGGAAACGGCCCCCCCTCCTTTTCCGGGGGAACTCGCCCAGGCCCGGACCGGGGCCGTCTCTCCCCGCTTCGAGGATGCCTTCATGCAGCGTCTGGCCCACGGGGCCCCCGGCGAACGCCGTAAGGCCCCCTCCTCCCCCGAGAACCTGGGGTGGGAAAACAAAAGAACCGGCCTGACCGACGGAGCGAAGGAGGAGTCCATCGTCATCCGGGACCTCACCCGGTATTTCGGCTCCTTCTGCGCCGTCAATCACCTGACCTTCTCGGTGCGCCGGGGCGAGATCTTTGGCCTTCTCGGGGCCAACGGCGCGGGAAAGACCACCACCTTCCGCATGCTGTCGGGACTTCTTCTTCCCACCTCGGGGGAGCTCCGGATCGACGGCCAGGACGTGCTGAGCTCCGAAGTGGCCAGGATCCGGGGACGCCTGGGGTATATGTCCCAGAAATTCTCCCTCTATTCCCAGCTCACGGTGAGGCAGAACCTCACCTTCTTCACCAGCGCCTACGGAATGGGAGGACGGCGCCAGAGGGATCGGATCGCGGAGATCGAGGAGTTCTTCGAACTTTCTCCCTACCGCGACGAATCGGCGGGTCTTCTTCCCCTGGGATTCCGCCAGAGACTGGCCCTGGCCGCCTCCTTAGCCCACGAGCCTTCGATCCTTCTTCTTGACGAACCGACCTCCGGGGTCGACCCGGTGGCCCGCCGGGAGTTCTGGAGAACGATCAGCCAGCTGTCGCTCTGGGGGGTCTCGGTCCTCGTCACCACCCACTTCATGACGGAGGCGGAGTATTGCGACCGGGTCGCCATCATGGCCCAGGGGCGTCTCCTGGCCCTGGGCTCGCCTGCCGAAATCAAAGGCCAGGCCCGAACTTCCGAGTGCCCTACCCCGACCCTCGAGGACGCCTTCATCGGGCTCCTTGAAAAGGTTCCCCCGGCGGAGGCTTCGGCATGACCTCCCAGCCCACTTTCATGGAACGATGGGTGCGGGTCCGGGCCATGATCCGCAAGGAGTCGCTCCAGATCCTCCGGGACCCCTCGAGTCTGGCCATCGCCATCGTCCTGCCCGTTCTTCTCCTTTTGATTTTCGGTTACGGCGTCTCCCTCGATGCCCGCCACGTGCCGATCGCCGTGGTGCAGGAGAGCCGGACTCCCGCCTCCGAAGGCTTTGTGGCAGGACTCCGGCAGTCCCCCTGGTTCGTCCCCCGGAGCTACCCCGACATTCATTCGGCCGTGGCCGCCCTTCGGCGCCAGGATGTGGAGGGCATCCTCTGGCTCCGGGAAAACTTCGGCCGGTCAATCGAATCCTTCCGGACCCACGGGGCCCACGTCGTCGTTGACGGGGTCGATGACAACACGGCACGCCTGGTGGAAGGATACCTGACCAATACCTGGGAGACCTGGATCGGCTTCAGAAACCTGCGAGGCCGGGCCCTTTCCTTCCAGCCGGTCAATCTCGATGTCCGCATCTGGTTCAACCCCGACAGCCGGAGCCGGGACTTTCTCGTCCCGGGTCTGATCGCCGTCATCATGACCCTGATCGGGGCCCTGCTGACCTCGATGATCATCGCCCGGGAATGGGAGCGGGGCACCCTCGAGTCCCTCTTCTCGACTCCGGTGACAATCGGCGAGATCCTTATCGGCAAGTTTATCCCCTACTTTCTCCTGGGCATGGCCGGCATGGGCGTCTCGGTCATCATGGGCCATTTTCTCTTTGAGGTGCCCCTGCGGGGAACACTTTTGGTCCTGACCATCACCTCCGCCCTGTTTCTTACGACGGCTCTGGGAATGGGACTCGTCATCTCGACCGTCTCGAAGAACCAGTTTGTGGCAGGCCAGATCGCCATCGTCTTCACCTTCCTCCCGGCCTTCATCCTGTCAGGCTTCATCTTCGACATCCATTCGATGCCCCTTTTCATCCGGGTCATCACCCACATCATTCCGGCCTCCTATTATGTGACTATCCTCCAGTCCGTCTTCCTGGCCGGGGATATTCCGGGGGTGATCATTCCCAACGCGATCGCGCTCTTTTTCTTCTCACTCTTCCTGTTCACCCTTCTGGTCAGGATCAGCCGAAAGAGGATCATTTGAAAGCGCTCGTCATCCGGATTCTGCGTCTGGCACAGAAGGAATTCCTGGCCCTTCTCCGGGACAAGAAGTCCCGGATGGTGCTGATCGTTCCTCCTCTGGTCCAGCTTATCGTCTTCAGCTATGCGGCGACCTTCGATCTAAACCACATCTCCTATGCCGTCTGGAACGAGGACCCGGGACTCTATTCCCGGCAGCTTCTGGCCCGATTTTCCGGCTCCTCCAACTTCCGGCTTCTAAAGGCGGTGGGCTCCGAAGGGGAGGTCCGCTCCCTGATCGACAACCGGCAAGTCCTTCTGGTCCTGCACATCCGCAGTACCTTCAGCCGGGACCTTCTGGCCGGACGCCAGGGAACGGTCGAAGCCCTGTTGGACGGGCGGCAGAGCAATACCGCCATGATCCTCATGGGCTATGTCCAGACCATCGTCCAGGGATACAACGACGACTTCGTGTCCCAGAACGGCCTGACCCCGCCAATTGCCCCCCTTTCGATCCGGGCCTGGTACAATCCCAATCTCAAGAGCCGGTGGTTCATCGTTCCCGGCATCGTGGGCCTCCTGACCCTGGTGGTCTCCCTTCTCGTCACGGCCCTGTCTGTCGCCCGGGAAAGGGAGGACGGGACATTCGACCAGCTTCTGGTGACCCCGCTTCAGCCTTTCGACATCATCATGGGAAAGATCCTCCCCGGCTTCGTCATCGGATTTGCCGAATCCTCGGCCATTGTCCTGGTGGGGGTCTTCCTCTTCCATGTCCCGCTCCGGGGATCCCTTCTGGCCCTCTATCTCGGAATCTTTCTCTTCACCCTCTCAGGGCTCGGGGTCGGACTCATGATCTCCTCCCTCGTCTCGACCCAGCAGCAGGGCCTTCTGGGAGCCTTTCTCTTTCTCGTTCCCTCCATCATCCTCTCAGGCTTTGCCACCCCGATCGCCAACATGCCGGTCTTTATCCAGGACATGACCCTCCTGAACCCTCTCCGTTACTTCCTCGTCATCCTCCGGGAGGTCTTCCTCCAGGGAGCAGATGTCCGGATCCTGCTTCCCGAATACGGGGCCCTTGCGGCCATCGGCCTGGGCTCGCTGCTTCTGGCGGGGCACTTCTTCCGGAAGAGGATCGGATGACGACAGACCCCGCTCTCTTTTTCGAAGACTATCTCTTTGAGGTTTCCATTCGGGACGGCCAACCCGTCCGCTTGCGAATCCGGCTGGCCGAAACCGGGGGAGGGGTACCACCCGGCCACGGGGATCCCCTCCCCTTTAATCTTCGGCAGCTCCTCGAAGGGGTGTTCGGGGGAGAGATTGCCTACTGCGGCCCCCTTCCCAACGGGCTGTCGGATTTTGCTGCAAGTGTCCTGGAAGAAACCCGGAGAATCCCCTTCGGAGAAACCCTCACCTATGGAGAACTGGCAAAAAGAATCGGGAGACCCCGGGCGGCCCGGGCGGTCGGAGGGGCGCTTGGACGCAATCCCCTGCCTTTTCTGATCCCCTGCCACCGCGTGGTGGGACAGGGAGGAGCTTTGACAGGCTATACTGAGGGAGTGGAGATCAAGAGTGCTCTGCTGGCCTGGGAGAAGACTTTGATCGCTCCCTGACCACACGGGTCCCGGAGAGGCAATCGTGAAGGGCCATTCTTCGGTCGTTGGCCAGGGCCGGAAGAAACCCCAGGCCCAGGGTCAGGATGGATCCTCCGAAGGCCAGGGTCCTCCCCAGAGCCTTGCCAAGGCCGATCCTGGAGCGCTCCGGCTCCTCAGACTCCCGGACGACGGTCAACCCGAAGAGAGACTCTCCCGGAGTCTCGGAGGAGACGGCCCAGAAAAGAAAAAAATAGAGGAAGAGACCGGTCAGGAGGCCGGCCGGATGAAAGGGGGCAGTGGCCCATTGGCGGACCGGATCGAAGGGATCCTCCGGATCGGTCCCCGAGAGGATTTCCCATCGGAGAAGAAAGAGGCCGGCCTCGGAAAGAAAAATAGCCATAAAAAGATCGAGCCAGAAGGCCAGAATGCGTCGACCGATCATTCAGGAGTCCTTTTCAAATGGACCATCTCTCTCCTGGGACAATAGGGAGGCTACGACTACAGGCGAAAGCCGCCCGGGAAGGATTCGGTTTCCGAGGCTTGCGCGGCTTCCGGTTCCGGTTTTCTCGAAATTCCGGAAGAGGTCCCGTTCCCTGTCGGACCATCCTCCCTCCGGCCCGGTCACCGCAAGGAGCCTCTCCTGCCCGCCCCTCTCTCCTGCCAGAACCTCCCGAATAGAGGGGGCCGAAGGCTCCTCATCGAAGAAGAGGACAAAGGCCCCTTCCCTGTCCTCCAAAAGGCCGGAGAGGGAACAGGGGGGATCAAGCCGCATCCGGTCAGCGCGGCCCGAAAGCTGGCTGGCTTCCCGGATTTTGGATTCGAAGCGGGGACGCTTGCGTTCAAACTGCTCCATGGACCATCGGGCCTGGGAACGATCGGCCACAAGGGGCACAAGGCGCCTGGCTCCCAGGCAGGTGGCGGGCTCGATCAGCTCTTCGAAGGACTCCCCCTTCAGGATCCCCACGGCCAGATCAAAGGACCTCTCCCCCATTCCGTCCCGACCAGCCGAAGCAGATTCGTAGGAAAGGTCGATCAACAGGGGAGAGAGGCTCCTCACCCTTCCCAGAAAGATCTGGTCCGGGCGGTCGGGATCCACGAAACGGAAAAAATCCCCCTTTTGGGCTCTGAGACTTTTGGTGAGATGGCGCGAGAGGAGAGGGCCTGGTTCAAGGAGCCGCCCCTCCGGGTGATCCCGGACCCGGTCCTCTCCGGTGATCCAGAAAAGGACAGGCCCGCTCACCGGATCCTCCGGTTCCCAATGCCTGCCCGATCACTCAAAGATCGACTTGACCTTGGAAAAAAGCCCTCCATCCCCACCCGCCTGGCCTGCCGGAGCCTCTCCCGAAACCTCGGCATAGCGTTCGAGCACTTCCCGTTGCTCCCGGCTTAAGCGGGTCGGAATTTCGACGTTGAAGCGAACAACGAGATCCCCCAAGCTCCGGCTCTGGGGATTGGCGATCCCTTTGCCCCGAACCCGCCTGACGGTTCCAGGTTGAGTTCCCGGATCGACCTTCATCGGATAGGGAGCTCCCAAAGTCGGGATATCGAGGGTCGTTCCGAAAATGGCCTGGGTCAGGGTCAGGTTCCGATCGACGACCAGGTCGTCGCCTTCCCGGGTGAAGACACTGTGGGGCCGAACGACCACATCGAGATAAAGATCTCCCGGAGGACCTCCACCGATTCCGGCATGGCCCTCACCGGCGATCCTGACACGCATTCCTGTCTGGACTCCTGCCGGAATCGAACGGGTGATGGTCCGGTCGACGGAGATGCGTCCCTTTCCCGAACAGTTGGGGCAGATCTCGGTGATGACACGCCCTTCCCCGCCGCAGGTGCCGCAGGTTTTCTGAACGTGGAAGAACCCCTGCTGGATCCTGACAAATCCCGTGCCCCGGCAAGAGGAACAGACCGTCACGGACTTTCCGTTCTTCGAACCGTTTCCTGAACAGGGGGAGCAGGTCTCCCAACGGGCCAGCTTGATGGAAATTTCCTTGCCGAGGGCCGCCTCCTCGAAAGAGAGTTCGACCTGGCGGAGGATATGCTCCCCCTGCTGGCGTCCTCCCGACGATCCGCCACCAAAAAACTCGTTGATGACCTCGGAGAAGACATCCCCGAAGTTGGTCCCGCCCCGGGCGAATCCCCCGTCGAATCCCTCGAAGAACCCCGACCCCCCTCCGGAATCGTAGAGCTGTCGCTTCTGGGGGTCCCCCAGAACCTCGTAGGCCTCATTGATCAGCTTGAACTGGGCCTCTGCCGCCTTGTCCCCGGGATTCCGGTCCGGATGATACTGCATGGCCAGCTTGCGGTAGGCCTTCTTGATCTCGTCTGCCGAAGCGTTCCTTGGAACTCCCAGCACGCCGTAAAAGTCTTTTGATGCCAACAGATCGTCCTTCCCCTCTTGCGAATCCGGTTAAAAACAGGGGCGGAAGGAGAGGTGCCTCTCCATTCCGCCGGGATCACCCTCAGGACGGGTTCTTCTTCACATCCTCGTATTCGGCATCGACCACGTTTTCCCCGGCCGGTCCTGCCTCCGCCCCAGGGGTCTCTCCGCCAGGGGTTCCGGCGGATCCTGTCGCCTGGGTGTTTTTATAGACGATATCGGCCAGCTTGTGGGATTCCTTCTCGAGGGTTGCCAGGGCCTCCTTGAGTTCTTCGATGCTTTCGGAGGCGAGTTTTCCCCGCGCCGCTTCAAGGGCTTCCCGGAACTGTCCGCGCTCGACATCGGAGATCTTCTCAGAAACTTCTCCCAGGGATTTCTCCATGGAGTAGATCATGTTCTCGAGACCGTTGCGCGTCTCGATCTTCTCCCGGCGCTTGTGATCCTCGGCGGCATGGGCCTCGGCCTCGCGAATCAGGCGATCCACCTCCTCCTTCGAAAGCCCCCCCTGCGCGGTGATCCGGATCGACTGTTCCTTTCCGGTTCCCTTGTCCTTGGCCCCGACATGGACGATCCCGTTGGAATCGATGTCGAAGGTCACCTCGATCTGGGGAACGCCCCGGGGGGCGGACGGGATCCCCGCCAGGTCGAACTCTCCCAGGAGCTTGTTGTCGGCCGCCATTTCCCGTTCTCCCTGGAAGACCTTGATGGTCACAGAGTTCTGGTTGTCGGCAGCGGTGGTGAAGACCTGGCTTCTCTTGGCCGGAATGGTCGTGTTCCGTTCGATAAGCTTGGTGAAGACACCACCCAGGGTCTCGAGTCCCAGGGAGAGAGGCGTCACATCCAGAAGCAGGACATCCTTCACGTCTCCTTTCAGGACCGCGCCCTGGATGGCCGCTCCGATTGCCACCACCTCATCGGGATTCACCCCCTTGTGGGGTTCCTTCCCGAAGAACTTACGGACCGTTTCCTGAACCTTGGGCATGCGTGTCTGTCCTCCGACCAGGACCACCTCATCGATATTGGAGGCGGACAGACCGGCATCGGAGAGGGCCTTCTTGACCGGCTCGAGGGAATGGCTCACCAGGCCATCGGTGAGCTGCTCGAGCTTCGAACGGGTGATCTTCATGACCAGATGCTTGGGGCCGGAGGCATCGGCGGTGATGAAGGGAAGATTCACCTCCGTCTCCATCACGGTGGAGAGCTCGATCTTGGCCTTTTCGGCGGCCTCCTTCAGACGCTGGAGGGCCATCTTGTCCTTCTTCAGGTCGATCCCGGATTCCTGAAGGTAGGAGGCCACGATGAAGTCGATCAGGGTCGTGTCGAAGTCGTCGCCGCCAAGGTAGGTGTCCCCGTTGGTCGACTTGACCTCGAAGACCCCCTCGCCGATCTCGAGGATCGAGATGTCGAAGGTTCCGCCTCCGAGGTCATAGACGGCGATCTTTTCTTCCTTCTTTCTGTCAAGGCCGTAGGCCAGGGAGGCGGCCGTCGGCTCATTGATGATCCGAAGAACATTCAGGCCCGCGATCGCCCCGGCATTCTTCGTATCCTGACGCTGGGCATCATTGAAGTAGGCCGGAACGGTGATGACGGCATCGGTGACCTTTTCTCCAAGATAGTCTTCGGCCGCCTGCTTGAGCTTCATGAGAATCTTGGCGGAGATTTCGGCCGGAGAATACTGCTTGCCACGGATTTCCACATAGGCGTCTCCATTGGGGCCGGAGACCACCTTGTACGGAAGGCGTTTCATGGCATGGACCACTTCGTCGGAATTGAACTTCCGCCCGATGAGGCGTTTCACAGAGTAAATGGTGTTCTCCGGATTGGTGATCGCCTGGCGCTTCGCAACCTGTCCCACCAGGATCTCTCCCTTGTCGGTAAAGGCCACCACCGATGGAGTAATCCGCGAGCCCTCCTGGTTCGGGATCACTACCGGTTCTCCCCCTTCCATGATGCACACCACGGAGTTCGTCGTACCCAGATCGATCCCGATTATCTTGCTCATAGATGAAATCCTTTCGCGATAGAATGATATGATTTCATGGCAGTCCTAGAATCCTGCCGTCCGCATTCCTTGAAAACACCTTCAGGCGGTCTTTCCCTTCGACACCGTCACCATGGACGGTCGAACGAGTCTGTTATGAATCCGGTATCCCTGCTGGTAGACGTCGACGACCACGCCTTCCGGAAGAGATTCGCTTTCAGTATACCCGACGGCCTCATGAACCTCGGGATCAAACGGCATGCCCTCGGAGGGGACCGGAGTCACGTGATTTTTCTCGAGGAGCTCTAGAAATTGCTTGTGGGTCAGCCGGATTCCTTCAACAAGGGCCTTGTATTCGGGATTCTCCGCGACATCACGGGCCTCCACATGCTTAAGGGCCCGCTCGAGATTGTCGAGAACGGGGAGAAAGGCCCTGAGAAGGGACTCATTCGAAAATTTCCTGGCTTCCTCAAGTTCCCTGAGCGTTCTTTTTCTGTGATTGTCGAAATCCGCCAGGAGACGGATATATTTTTCTTTCCATTCTTCGGCTTCCGGATTTTCCTTCGGGGAATCGCCGACGCCCACCGGGGATTCGTCCCCTTCCGGCCTTTCCTTTTCGGAAGACTCTCCCGCCGATCCGAACTCTTCAG
>DAIBTC010000064.1 GCA_027415345.1 Nitrospirota bacterium | reverse complement strand
TAATGTGGTAATACTTGGATAGCCCCTTTGAATTTCAGGTTTATCTTTGTGGGATCGTCATTAGTGATGAAGTGGAGGTAGGAAATGAAAAGGATCTATTTTCTTTCCCTGATCCTCGCGTTCCTGTCCCTTGGGACGGGTTGTTCATACCAACCCATGGAACAGCCTGATCATGCGGAGGTCATTTCGGCACTGAACGAATTCTATGGCCCCTTCTATGGAAAGATCACCACGGAACTTACCGGGAAGTATAAGAATCTGGTCTCCATTTACAATTTCAAGCCCATTCCCGGAACGAACCCTCCCAGGTATGAGGTGAAGAAAATCATCTTCCAGATCAACGGCGGGGCGTCCAATGCGAAGGTCCAATATGTGAAGGGAAAAGGGACGGCTTACATCTGGAATGCCTCCGATCTTCCCTTTTCCAAGGACAACCCCGATGTCATGGAGGCCTTTTCGAAGGTTGCCTTCATTTTCAAGAAGAGCGGACGGCTTCGACCGGCCTTCTTTTTTCCGAATCATCCGAAACCGAAGGCCAATCATCGGGATCCCGGGGTTTGGGAGGGCAGCAACTCCAGATCCGAATTCGACAAGGGGTAGGGTCGACAATCCTTCCTCAAAAAGGATCACCCCCGCCTCTTTCGACCGGCTCCCCTGGAAATGGCCAAAGGTCGCGTAATTCTGGCGAAAGACCCGGGTCCCTTCATTTTCATCGGAATCAAGGCGGGGGAGAAGGATCGTCCTCCCTCCCCATCGACTCTCCCCCTGCGTGATCCTCCTCCTTTTCCTTTAAATCCAAAGATCCTTGTGTTATCAGGCTCCATGACAAAGGGGTCGGATCACTCCGGACACCCCCCTTCCGGGTTACCCCTGAGATGATCCCCGAAGGGAGTGGGGGGCTTCCCCGGTCCGGAGAGCATTTTGAGGCCTGACCTTCCCTTTCAGCTCAGAGGCCACCGCCTGTCTGAAAATCTGGGCGGGATCATATTGGCAAATGTTGGATCAAGACGGCGATTTCCAAGGGACCCACGGCCCGGGATCGGGACGGGCTTTATGGGTGAGATCCGTGGATGAGAGGGGCATTTCGGTGCCGGAGAAGGCGGAGAGAGCGCCTCGGCCAAAAGAAGTTCTTCCTGGGGTCTCCTGGTCAGAATAACCCTAGGATTTCCTTTGCGGTGAGACCGCCATTCCCGGGCCGATCTTCTGGAGGTTTCCCGTGATGACCAGCTCTCCCTCCCGGAGTCCCTCCAGAACCTCCACCCGTGTTCCGCTCGACATTCCCAGACGAACCGTCCGAAGGACCACCGTGTTGTTCTTCCCCACGACCAAGACAAATTTTCCGGTCTGACCCGAGCCGACCGCCACCTGGGGGATGGCAAGGGCCCGGGGACGGGTCCCCAGCCTCACACTCACCTCGACAAATTCCCCCGGAACGAGCCGGAGTCCTGAATTGGGAATGGTCCCCCGGGCCATGATCGTCCCGGTGGTCCGGTCCACGACATTGTCGAGGAAGGTCAGTTGGCCTTGGTAGCTCTGCTCCGGATCCCCCTGAGGGTGGACCAGGACGGCCACCGGACCTATCCTCAGGCTTTTCTGGAGAACGGGGAGGTCCCGTTCGGCGGGGTTGAAGGTGACATAGAGAGGATCCATCTGGACCAGGGTATTGATCTGGGTTCCGGAGGCGATCAGGGTTCCGGTGAAGACCTGGCTTCGGCCGAGCCTTCCGGTGAAGGGGGCCCGGATATGGGTGTAGTCGAGGTTGATTCGGGCCGCTTCAAGGGCCGCCTTGTCCGAGAGATAGGTGGCGGCGGCCTGGTGCATGGAGCTGGTGGAGAGCTGGTAGGCGTCTTTCGAGACGTCCCCGTGAACGACCAGGAGGGAGTTGCGCCTCTGGTTGACCCGGGAATATTCCAGGGCGGCCTTGTCCCTCTCCTTCTGGGCCCGGGATTGATCCAGGGCCGCCTTGTAGTATCGGGGATCGATCTGGTAGACCAGGGTCCCTTTGCGGACATCCGAGCCGTCCGGGACAAGCTGGCGGTTCAGGTATCCCGTGGCCTGGGCCTCGAGGGTCACATTTCTGATGGCCTCTGTGGTCCCGATATAAGACCGGGTGACCGGAAGGGAGACCGGGACGACCCGATAGACGGGAACGGGCATCCGGAAGCCGGCCGCCGGAGGAGGGGAGGGAGTCCTCCGGAAGTGGAAGAGTCCCCGGGAGCCGCCCAGGGCAAAAAGGAGGGCCCCTCCGATCAGAAAAAGGAGGACCAGGGATCTCGGGGACAAAGGGGGGCGTTTCATGGGATTTTCTCTCCTCGGATGATGGGTCTTTTGCCTGGGATCATGAGGGGATCGTGTCGGAGAGGGAGGATTCTCGTTGCCGGCCGCTCCGGAGTCTTTCAATGAGGGCATAGAAGACCGGGACAAATCCCAGGCTCAGGATCGTGGCGGCCAGCATCCCCCCGAAGACGGTGGTGCCGATCGACTGGCGGCTTGCGGCTCCGGCTCCGCTGGCCATCATCAGGGGGATTACCCCGAAGATGAAGGCGAAGGCCGTCATGAGGATCGGGCGGAGCCTTAATTGTCCGGCCTCCATGGCCGCCTCCACGATTCCCATTCCCTTTTCCCGCAGATGGCGCGCGAATTCGACGATCAGGATGGCGTTCTTGGCGGAGAGCCCGATCAGCATGACAAAGCCGATTTCCGAGAAGACATCGAGCTGTTTTCCCCGGAGCCACAGGGCGAGCATGGCCCCGAAGATGGCCAGGGGCACGGCCAGGATCACCATGAAGGGCATGGACCAGCTTTCGTAGAGGGCGGCCAGAAAGAGAAAGACGAAGGCCAGGGAGACCGCGAAGGTGATCTTCTGGACGGCCCCCACCTTCAGCTCCTGATAGGTGATCCCGGTCCACTCGTAGCCGAAGGTCCCGGGGAGCGCCCGTCCGGCGGCGCGCTCCATGGCCGCGATGGCCTCGGCGGAGCTGTATCCCGGGGCGGCTCCGCCGCTGATCTTGGCCGCTCCGTAAATGTTGTAGTGGGAAATGGTCTCGGGGCCCACCACCGGCCGGAGACGGCCGAGCTCGGAGAGCGGGACCATGGCCCCGGTGGCGTTTCTTACGTAAAACCGGGAGAGGGAGCCCTGGTCTCCCCGATGGCTCTTGTCGGCTTGGATCGTGACGCGGAAGGTCCGGCCATAGAGATTGAAGTCGTTCACATACAAGGACCCCAGGTAGATCTGGAGGGTATTGAAGATGTCGGGAAGGGTCAGCCCCAGGAGCTTGGCCCGGGTCCGGTCCAGGTCGTAGTTGAACTGGGGGGTGGCGGTGCTGAAGGTCGTGAAGACCTGGCGTCCGTCGATCTCCGGCTGCTTTCTCGCCTCCGCGATGACGGCCTGGGTGGCCCGGTCAAGGGCCCGGCTTCCCTGACCGGTGAGATCCTCCACCTCGAATTCGAATCCCCCGGTCGATCCCAGTCCCGGGATGGAGGGAGGATCGAAGCTCAGGGCGATCGCCTCCGGGATCGCCAGAAGCTTCGGCCTGACGGCGTTCACGATGGAGGTCGCGGTCAGGGTGCGTCCCCGCACGTCCCAGGGCTTGAGAATGGCGAAGGCCGCGGCGCTGCTCGACTGGGTGGCGAAGGTCAGGAAGTTGAGCCCGCTGATCGAGACCACGTCCTGGACCCCCGGCTGGGCCAGGAGGATCTTGCGGACAGTCCGGGTGACGGCATTCGTTCTCTGAAGGGAGGCCCCGTCCGGAAGCTGGACGATGACGAAGAAGTATCCCTGGTCCTCGACCGGAAGAAAGGTTTTCGGGACCCGCCCGAAAAGGCCGAAGGTCAGGAGGGCCCCCGCCAGAAAGACCCCCAGGGCCGTTCCGCGGTGCAGGATCATCGTCCGGATGAACCTCCGGTAGCGTTCCCGGGCGGCTTCGAAGAGCCGGTTGAAGGCCTGGAAGATCCGGAAGGAAGAGGCCTGTCCGGGCTTTAGAAGCCAGGCGGAGAGGGCCGGTGTGAGCGTAAGCGAGTTGAAGGCCGAGATCCCGACCGATATGGCGATCGTCAGGGCGAACTGCCGGTAGAGCTGGCCCGTGATTCCCGGAAGGAAGGCCACCGGGACAAAGACCGCCCCCAGGACGGCCGAGGTTGCGATGATGGGGCCGGTCACCTCCCCCATGGCGATCTGGACGGCCTCAAGGGAGGTGGCTCCGTGTTCGAGCTGGCGCTCGACATTCTCGACCACCACGATGGCATCGTCCACCACGAGGCCGATCGCCAGAACCATGCCCAGGAGGCTCACGGTGTTCAGGGAAAATCCGACCATCTTCATGACGGTGAGGGTGCCGATCATCGAGACCGGGATTGCGATCCCCGCGATCAGCATGGTCCGCCAGTTCTGGAGAAAGAGGTAGACGACGCCGAAGACGAGAAGAAGGGCCGCGCCAAGGGTCAGGACCACCTCCCGCATGGAGGCGGAGACGAACTTTGTCGTGTCGTATTTGATGGTGTAGGTGAGTCCCTTGGGAAAGTGCCGGGAGAGCTCGGCCATCTTGTCCCGGACCTTTTGGTCGAGATCGAGGGCATTTGAGCCGGGCATCTGGAAAATGCCGAGGGCGACCGTGGGGGAATCGTCGAGGGAGGCCGAGGAGGTGTACTGCAGGGCCCCGAGCTCGATCCGGGCCACGTCCCTGAGACGCACCACCGCGTTGCTGGCGGTTCCGGCCTTCAGGATGATCCCTCCGAACTCTTCGGGAGTTTTAAGACGGCCGAGGGCGTTGATCTGGTATTCGAACATCGTTCCCCGGGGGGCGGGGGATTCGCCGATCTTGCCTCCGGCGACCTGGATATTCTGCTCCGCGATGGCGTTCTGGACATCCACCGCGGTGATCCCGAGGCGCGCCAGGCGGTCCGGATCGAGCCAGACCCGCATCGAGTAGCGTCGTTCCCCGAAAATCTGGACATCGCTCACCCCCGGAAGCCGCTTCAGGGGGTCCACAAGCTGGAGGTAGGCGTAGTTGCTGAGGGTCACCGGATCGACGCTCCCGTCGGGGGAGAGGAGGTTCACGATCAGGACGAAGTTGGGGTTTCGCTTCTGGACCACGACCCCGCCCTGGTTCACGATGGCGGGAAGCTGGGCCGTGGCCTGCGAGATCCGGTTCTGGACGTCCACTGCCGCAATGTCGATGGGATAGCCGACCTTGAAGGTGATGGTGATGGTCGAGCTCCCGTCGTTTGAGCTCACGGAGGACATGTAGGCCATCCCCGGAACGCCGCTGATCTGCTGCTCAAGGGGGGTCGTCACCGTGTCGGCGACCACCTGGGCACTGGCACCCGGATAGTTGGCGGTGACGGTCACCTCGGGAGGGGTGATGTCGGGAAACTGGGAGACCGGGAGAAAGCGGAAGGAGATCAGCCCGGTGAGCACCATGATGATGGCGATGGAGGAGGCGAAGATGGGGCGCCGGATAAAGAAGGTGATCATGGCCGGCTCCCCGGGGGGCCTAAGAATTTGAGCGGAAGATTGTCGGCTCCTCTCATGAATGGGAGCCTTTCACGGGGGTGGAGGCGGACTTTTGAAGACCTACCCCCTTGGGTGAGGCCGGAGCCATGTTCCACCACCCTCCGCCCAGGGCCTGGAAAAGGGCGGCCGTGTCGGCGATGCGGGCGGCCTGGGCCTGGATCAGGGCGATGCGGGCCTGCTCGTAGTTCTGTTCGGCGTTGTAGAGGGTGGGGTAGCCGATCGCTCCGGCCGAGAACTGGTGGCGGGAAATGGAAAAGCTCTCCCTGGCCGCCCGGAAGACCGCCTTTTCGGCCTCCAGGGTCTCGGCATCGGCCTCCAGGGTCCGGAGTGTGTCGGCCACATTCTGGAAGGCGGCGAGGACCGTGCTTTCATATTTGGCCCGGGCGGCCTTGAGGGCGGCGATCGCGGCCTTTCTCCGGAAAAACAGTGTTCCACCCTGGAAGAGCGGGACATTCAGGCCCGGCCCGTAGCTCCAGAACTGGCTTCCGGGGGCAAAGTATCCCGCGATGCTTTCGCTCCCGTACTGGCCGGTCAGGGTGATCTGGGGGAGCATGTTGGCCGTGGCGACTCCGACCTGGGCGCTGGCGGCGTGGAGCTGGGCCGAGGCCGCCTGGATGTCGGGGCGGTGCTCGACCAGGCGGGAGGGAAGGCTGACCGGGAGAGTCCCCGGAAGATGGAGATCCTCCAGCCTGAAGCGGTCCCCGATATCCTCCCCGGGAAAACGTCCGAGATAGACCGAGAGCTGGTGTCGGGCCAGGGAGCGCTGCTTCATGAGCCCGGGAAGGGTGCTCTGTTCCTGGGCCAGGGCGGTTTCCTGGACGAGGACCGCCGACCGGGAGGCAAGACCCAGCGCAAATTGGCGGCGGACGCTGTCACGTTCCTTTTTCAGGGCCCGGATGATCGCCTTCGTGGCGTCGATCTGGGCCGTGAGGGAGGCCTCCTGGACCACGGAGAGGACGATGTTGGAGGTCAGGGTCAGGTAGGAGGCCTCGAGTTCGAAGCGCTGGTAGTCCTCCTGGGCCTTTAAAGACTCGACCTGACGCCTTATCCCCCCGAAGAGGTCCAAGGGGTAGGTGACGCTAACGGAGCCTGTGTTGAGGGTGAAGAGACTCGAGAGCTGGGGAAGGCCGAAGGTGGCCCCGTTGAAATACTGCTGGACCGTCTGGAGAGTTCCGCTGGCCGAGGGGGCGAAGGCTCCCCGGCCAGCCGAGGTGTTTTCCATCGCCTCGAGGAGGGTCGCCTCGGCGGCGCGAAGATCCGGGTTTGCCACAAGGGCCCGCTCGATCAGGCCGTTTAGGGCCTCCGAATGGAAGAGTCTCCACCATTGGCCCGGGATCTCCTGGTCGACGCGCAGGATCTGGCGACCCTCTCCCCGGGCATCCTTCTCCCCGATGGAGGCCGGGACGGGATGGCGCGTGAACTGCTGGCCGGCGGGGCCGGGCGGTTTTTTGAAATCGGGTCCGACGGCGCATCCTGAAAGGAAGAGCCAAAGGAGGAGAAGAATCGCTCCGGCAGGCCGGAAGGTCCCCGCTTTCGGGGGCGGTCCAGTCATGGAAGACTCATCTTTCGGCAACTCGAAACAACGTGTCGGAACATTCCCATATCTCCCGGAAGCGTCAAATTCCTGTTTGCTCAATTTTAAACAACCCAATCCTTGATGGTCAACTTATGAAATATTTTAAATCGAAATAATATGGTAGAATAAGAGGAATCAGAAATAAGAAAGGAGGGGCGAGAGGTTGGAGGAGGAAAAAAAAGGGATGTGCAGTCTGGACCTGTCGGGCGACACACCGGTCCGGATCAAGCTCATGAAACTCTTCTGGATGCTGGGGCCGGCCTATGTGCGATGGGCGGAGTCCCAGATGGAGCAGGAGGGGATCACCCCGCAGCGGATGTATCTTCTGGGGAGCCTTTACGAGTATGGACCGATGATGATGAGCGCCCTCAAAGACCGTCTGGGGGTGACGGCCACCAATATCACCGCCCATGTGGACGTGCTGGAGCGGGAAGGCCTGGTCGAACGGAGACCTCTTCCGGCCGATCGCCGGGTGACGATCGTCTCGCTCACCTCCAAGGCGGAAAAATCCCTCGAAGGTCTCTGCGCCCCCTTCATGGACCGGGTGTCGTCAATCTTCGATTCCTTCTCGCCGGAAGAGCAGGAGATTGTCCTGTCGTGCCTTCTTAGGATGAGGGAGTTTCTGGCCGAACACAGGATTCTTGACGGGAAGGGCCGGTCCTTCGGAACCGGGAGCTCCGAGCTCGACCCCTCCGCCGAACAGAAGGGCTAGGAACTCCAAAGACACGGCCGATGAAGGGATTGGCCCTCATGTCCAAGGGGGGGGAGTTCTCCCGTTTCAGGATCGGGAGGGGCCCTTCGGGGATTTGGTCCTCCAGGGTCTTCAGTGTCTTCGGGAGGCCCTCTTCCTTAAAGGTTCCTTTAAGTCCAGACCTATTTTTTGGTGGAACCGGAGTCCTTGATCTTGTCCAGTTTCCGGCCCACCCAGTTTCCGGCGTTGGTGATAGCCTCGGCCGCCCGGGTCGTGATCTGATGCATCGTCTGGTGGAAGGAATCGCTCTTTAGGTAATCGCCGGTCTTGTGGATCCCCTTCTCCACGGATTTCGAAAGGGCGTCTCCCGCCGCCTGGGCCTTGTCGGTCAGGTCATCCGAGGCCCGGGCTGTCTGGGAGAGCAGGATAACCCCCAGGGCAAGGCCCCAGACGAACCACGGTGTCAGGGGACACCCCGGCGTTCTCTTGAAAATCCTCATTCTCCACGATCCTTTGTCTCTGACCTCATGGCGGGTCTCCTCTCAATTCCTGTCGGCTCCAACCCCAAAAGGCCGTCTTGGGAAGGGCAGGGTTTCCTGCCTTCCCATTTTTCAGTGTTTTTTCTGGAAAAACCGCAGGGCCTCCCGGGGCGTTTCGTTGGCGATGGCCACGGCATGGATGGCCTTGCAGAGGCTGATGGCCTCTTCCAGAGACCGCTGGTGGACATTGCGGCCGGTCGCGCATCCGACGGTTCCCCCTTCATGGATCTGTTCATGAAGGCGGGAAAGAAAGGCGTCCGGAGTAGTTTCGTGGCCCCCTGCGCAGACCACGCCCGTCCTTCCGGCGGCCTTGACGGCTTCGGCGAGCAGGTGTCCGTCAGGGTTTCCTTCCGGGGAAAGCGGGGGATTGACCTTGACGAAGTCGGCCCCCAGACAGGCGGCGACCCCGGCGGCTCCGGCCACGAGATGGGGATCCTGTTCGCGGGTGACGGCCTTTCCGCGGGGATAGGCCCAGATCACCACGACCATTCCCATCCTGTGGGCGTCATTGATCAGGCGGGAGGCCTCGGTCAGCATCTCGGGCTCGAATTCGCTTCCGGGATAGATGGTATATCCCACCCCGACGATGCGGAGCCCCGAGGACTGGACGAATCCGGCCACCTGATCCATCGTTTGCCATTGGCGGGAGACCGGGTCCCGCTGGGCGGTCTTGACCAGATGGCTCTTCGAATTGAGTTTGACCAGGTAGGGGATGTCGGGATAGTTCGCCCCGTACCTGGCGATCAGACCGAGCTGGGTGGCAAAACATCCGACCGGGGAGGCGGCCGCGATCCGGAAGAGATGCTCCGGGGAGCCATCCTCCGGATCGATCCCGTGTCCATGGAAGTCGTCGTTCAAATGTTCGACCTTCTGGTCCCCCGCCATCAGGAAGAGGCGCCCGGTGTTGCGGGTCATCAGACGGTAGTTTTCTGTCCAGGTGTTCCGGCGGTCTGCCGGAACGTCGAGGGGAGCCTTGACTGACGCCTGATCCATTCGATCCTCCCGGTATCAAGATGTCCTTGCCACACCCCTCCGTATCCAGGGAGGGATCCCTAGCCTATGCCCCCGGACGGGAGAGCCCCTGTCGTTATTCCTGGCCGGGAAGATCCGAGAAGTATTCAAGCCGGCTCACCGAGACATCGGAGACGAACATCACCCCCGGGTATCGGCTGAACAGGGGGGTCAATCCCGAAAGGACAGGT
>DAIBTC010000063.1:240-9554 GCA_027415345.1 Nitrospirota bacterium | reverse complement strand
GATCTGGGGAATCACATGGCTCGGTGTCACAAGGTTGATATTGTGGGCGCCCTTCCTTTGGAGGGAGAGGAAGATCTCCCCGAGTTCTGCGGGATCCACCTCCCGGCCATACCCGTACTGGCTTAAAGGGAAGTTCTGGCAGAAGTCGCAGGCCAGATTGCAGTAGGCGAAGAAGACCGTTCCCGATCCCCTGGAGCCGGTGAGGCAGGGTTCCTCTCCAAAATGGAGGTTGGCGGCGCCGAGACGGGCCCGGAGACCGGTACGGCAGGTTCCGGTCTCCCCCTCAAGCCGGTTGACCCCACAATTTCTCGGACAGACATGGCAGGAACGGAGAGCTTCATATCCCTTGATGACCCGAAAACGTTCTTTTTCCTCCTGAATTCCGGAAAGATCCGGAACTCCTCCCCGACTCACGGGTCCTTCCCGGCCATCATGTTGAAAAAGGCTCCGAAGACATTCCGGGCGTCATGGGGCCCCGGAGCCGCCTCCGGGTGAAACTGGACCGAGTAGATCCGGCTTTCGCGAAACCACAGCCCCTCGAGGGAATGATCATAAAGGCTCTCGAAGGTCTTCGTCGCCCCCGAGGGAAGGGTCTCCGGATCCACCGCATAGTTGTGGTTCTGGGAGGTGATCAGCACCTTTCCTCGCAGGCGGTCGAGAACCGGGTGGTTGACGCCATGATGGCCGAAGGGCAGCTTGTAGGTCCGACCTCCCACAGCTCGGGCCAAAAGCTGGTGGCCGAGGCAGATGCCAAAAAGGGGAAGGCGACCGATCAGACCCCGGATTTCCGAGACGATATCGTCGAGAACCGCCGGATCGCCGGGCCCGTTCGAGAGGACGACCCCATCCGGACGGTCTTCGAGAATCTGCCGGGCCTTCGTCTCCGGCGGAACCACCGTGACCTCGACCCCAAGGGAGAGAAGGTTCTGGATGATGGACTCCTTGGCTCCATAATCCACAAGAATGACCCGCTGTGTCGTGGGACCTTCGGGAAGGAGGGTTCTTGGAGTCCGGGAGGCCACTCTCCTGACATAGTCGGTCTCCGAGATGGAGGGCACTTCCCGAGCGGCCTCGATCAGATCTTCGGGAGTCCGGTCTTCGGTTGTCAGGATCCCCCGGAGGCTTCCCCTCTCCCGGATCTTCAATGTCAGTGCGCGAGTATCGATGCCCGAAGCGGCCACCACCCCCTCCTCCCGGAAGTACTCCGGAAGCGAGAGCTTCGCCCGGTGATTCGAGGGAAAGTCCTTGATCTCCCGGGCGACAAATCCCGCAAGGTGAACCTTTCCCGATTCGCCATCCTCCCTCGTGATTCCGGTGTTTCCGATCAACGGAGCTGTCATGGCCACAATCTGGCCGGCATAGGAGGGATCTGTCAGCACCTCCTCGTAGCCGCTCATCGCGGTGTTGAAGACGAATTCCCCCATGACCGTCCCGGGCACACCCGCGGAATATCCTGCCAAGACCGTTCCGTCCTCGAGGGCGAGGGTGATTTTCCCCGAAATGGATCGATCAGCCACATCCTTCTCCTTCACTGTCGTATACGAGCCGGCCTCCGACGATCGTCCGGAGAATCTTCCCCTTCATTACGCTTCCCGTATACGGACTGTTCCGGCTTTTGGAAAAGTACCCCCGTGAGCCGGCTTTCCATTCTCCTGACAGGTCGACCAGGACAAGATCGGCCAGCCCCCCCGGGACAAGACGCCCCACCGGAAGGCCAAAAATGGCTGCCGGCCTGGCAGAAAGGCGATAGACGAGCTCCGCCAGAGTGAGATGGCCTTCCCGGACAAGTTCAAGCGACACAGAAAAAGCGGTTTCGAGACCGATGATCCCGAAGGGGGCCCGGTCAAATTCCTGCTCCTTCTCGTGGGAAGCGTGGGGGGCATGGTCGGTTGCGATCACATCGATCGTCCCGTCCTTCAGGCCTTCGATCACGGCGAGGCGGTCCTCCTCCCTCCGGAGGGGCGGGTTCATCTTGGCGTGTGTCCCGTGGCAGCGGACAGCCTCGTCGGTAAGGGAGAAATAGTGGGGACAGGTTTCAGCCGTCACCGGAAGGTTCCGTCGCTTGGCCTCACGGACCATTCTCACCGCCCCTGCCGTCGACAGATGCGCCACATGGAGTCTGCCGCCAGAGGCCTCGAGAACCGAGAGATCCCGGGCGACACATACCTCCTCGGAAGCGTTCGGAATCCCGGAAAGTCCGAGCTCGGAAGAGACAGATCCCTCATTCATCACACCCCGGTTCGAAAGTTCAGGGTCTTCACAATGGTCGATGACCGGGCGGGCGAAAAGGCGGGAGTACTCGAGAGCCCGACGCAACATCCGGGAGGTTGCAACAGGTTTTCCGTCATCGGAGAAGGCAATGCATCCCGCCTCCGAAAGCCGACCCATCTCTGTCAGGTGCTCCCCTCCCAGCCCCCGTGTGACGGCCCCGATCGGAAAGACCCTCGCCCGCCCCACATCCCGAGCCCGTTCGAGGATGGCCCGCGTCACGTCGGCCGTATCATTCACAGGATCGGTGTTGGCCATGACGCATACGGCTGTGAATCCCCCCGCCACTGCCGCATGGGATCCGGATGCGATCGTCTCCTTGTATTCGAATCCCGGCTCCCTGAAGTGGGCATGAAGATCGACAAATCCAGGAAACAGAAGTCCTCCATTCCCGTCGATCTCCCGAACAGTTCCCGAGGGAGAGACATTCCCGAGAGATTCGACCCTTCCATCCCTGATCAGGACATTCCCGAAGCCTGACACTCCTTCCGCCGGGTCGAAGAATCGGACATTCCGGACGAACAGACTTTCCCCTTCCCGATCTCTCACTCTTTCCCTCCCTTGTCGGGGAACGCCTCTTCGGATCCTCCTCCCATGAGGAGGTAGAGGACCGCCATCCGCACTGACACCCCGAATTCAACCTGGGAAAGGATCGCTGACCTGTCAGCGAAACCCTCCTCCCCGGATATTTCGACACCCCTGTTGACCGGACCCGGATGAAGGACAAGGGCTCCGGGGGCAAGGCGATCTAGCACATCCGCATTTATGCCATAGAGTCTTGCATACTCCGAAACGGAAGGAATATAGCCTCCCGCGGCCCGTTCCAGCTGAAGACGAAGGGCCATGACCACATCGCACCCCCTGATTCCCTCGTCCAGGCGATGATAAACCTCGACGGGCCAGGTCCGGATTCCCGGGGGGATCAGGGTGGGAGGAGCCACGAGTCGGACATGGGCTCCCATGCGGGCGAGGGTCATGATGTTCGAACGGGCGACCCGGCTGTGGAGAATGTCCCCGACAATGGCAACCTTCAAGCCTTCGATCCTCCCCATCCTCTTTCTGATCGTGAAAAGATCCAGGAGAGCCTGGGTCGGATGCTGGTGGCATCCGTCTCCTCCATTGATCACATGGCAGCGGAGACGATCGGCGACAAAGGCTGGCGCCCCCGAAGAGGGATGCCGGATCACCAGACCGTCGGCCCCCAAGGCCTCGATGGTCCGAACGGTGTCGAGCAGACTCTCGCCCTTTGTCACGCTGCTCTGGGTTGGGGAGACATTGATCACATCTGCGGAGAGACGTTTTGCCGCGATCTCGAATGAAGAGCGCGTCCGAGTCGAGGATTCGTAAAAGAGATTGACGAGGGTTTTCCCCCTAAGGACCGGTACCTTCTTGACGGTCTGGTGGCCAACCTCCAGAAAGGACTCGGCTGTATCGAGGATCCCCGTGAGAACCTCGGGGGAGAGGCCGGAAACCGAGAGCAAATGCGGGCCGAAGGGGGGTGCTCCCGTGGCGAGAATCTTATTGATCATGGGACACTCCGGAGGGCTCGGATCGGGTCAGGTAGACGGCTTCGGTTCCGGGGGTCAGATCGACCTCGACCTTTTCGTCTCGGGCTGTCGGGAGATTCTTTCCGACAAAATCCGCCCGGATGGGGAGTTCTCGATGCCCCCTGTCGACAAGGACGGCCAGCATGATCCTCGAAGGCCGGCCGAAATCAATCAGAAAATCCATCGCTGCCCGGACGGTCCGGCCTGTAAAGAGGACATCGTCCACAAGAAGGATCTTGCGTCCGTCGACAGGAATCGGGAGATGGCTTTGCCTCAAAAAAGGGACGGGTCCTCCTCTTCCGGAAAGGTCATCCCGGTAAAGGGTCACATCCACCGCTCCGACAGGAGGCTCAACCCCCTCGAAGGAGACGATGAGGTCCCTCAGACGACGGGCCAGAAGATCGCCCCCCTCAAGGACACCTACAAGGTAAAGATCCTTTGGACCCTGGTTCTTCTCAAGGATTTCGTGAGCCATGCGCCGGAGGATGCGATCAATCCGGGGAGCGTCGAGAAGGATACGGGGCGATGGAGCAGTGGGAGGGGACATATCCGGAATCACCGGGACCTCCCGCCTGGGAGAGGAAAGAAACAGACGGAAAGCGCAACTTCGATCTCGACATTCATGACAAACGCCCCTTTCCGGGCTCGCGGACCCGGATTTAAAGGAGTTGAGGAGCCTTACCCTTAAGGGAAGGCTTCAGAGCTAGGGAGTCTGGGAATTTCCGGAACCTTCGGTTGCGGGAGGCTTGGCCCTGGCCTCCTCCTTTTCCTTCAGTCCGTTGACAAGCCCCATCCTGTGAAAGGAAGGTTTCACGAGTTTGGTCATATGGGTCGACCCATCCCCGTGAACCTCGGGATAGACGCAATAGTTGGCCAGGATGGTCGCCTGGGTATCCTTGAAGAAATTACCGTAAAAGGGCCCTCCGGTCAATATTCCGCCCGCCTTCTGGAGGAACCCCCTGAACATGTCGATATTCCTGGGATAAATGACACCGTTGTCAATATCGAAGTTCGGCTTTCCCAAGACCAGGCTTTCCTTGTCCTGCTCGACCGTCCAGAGCCACTCCCGGACCCCCTGGAGGTTGGTGAAGACGGCCGCCTCGCGGGTCCATGGGTGCTGGTTGATCGGCATGAAATAAGGATAAAGGGTTTTCAGGCCGGATTCCGCAGCAAACATGCGCCGGGACCAATCCTTCTTCCACCCCTCATATTCGGCGACAGGGATCTGCTTCCTCTTCAGCATGGCATCCATCTCCATGGCCAACTGCCGGTATTGATCATAGAGGGAGGTCAGGCTGGCCCTTACGGGAGCCACGGGATAGTTCGGTTTTTCGTCGACCACCCAGGCCCCGGCCGGTTCGGGGTGAATGCCAAGCCCCAACCCGGAAAGGAAGATAACAGAGGAAATCGCGACTAGGCGAAACAATCTCGCAGAGGATGCACCCATGAGGCCCCCTTCGGTTTTAAGTCTATTTTTAATTCTACCCCTTTAAGGGAGGCGGTGCCAAGGGGGATCACAGGTTCCGGAAAAATGGGAGGAGCCTGTCGTAGGTTTCCCGGAGATCTTCCGGCACAACGCGCGTTTCGTGAACTGTGGTCAAAAAATTGGTGTCCCCTTCCCACCGGGGGAGGATATGGGCATGCAGATGTCCGGCGATCCCGGCCCCCGCAGCCTGTCCGACGTTGATTCCCATATTGAACCCCCCGGGATGGAAGGTCTCCCCGATGATCCGTTCACACTCCTTGAGAAGTCCGGTCATTTCGCAGAGGGTTTCAAGGGGGAAATCCCCCATCGTGGGGCCGTGCGCGTGCGGGACAACCATCAGGTGACCGCTGGTATAAGGAAAGGCATTCATGACGACATAACAGAGAGAGCCGCAAAAGAGAACGAGCCTCTCCCGGGACACACCCAGGGCGGGAATATCGCACAGGAGGCATCCGCCGCCAGGGGCCGTCCTGGACTCTCCCCGGATATAACGCATGCGCCATGGGGCGAAAAGATGTTCCATCTCCGGTCTCCTCAGCGTTTTTTAGATTCCGGGACCCAAGACCTCATCTCCCGGGGCCGGATATCCCCGACCCGCCATCGTGGAGAAAAAGGACCTTCTCCACTCACCTACCATCTCCCCTCCCAGCCCCAGAGCGGACCACGTCATGGACAGGTGCCGGCCGGAGGACAAGGGGGAGATCCCGACATGCAACACCGTGGTAAAGGATTCCCGGACGGATCGCGAAAGTTTTTCCCCCCATTCAACGAGAGTCACCCGGGCTTCCCTGCCGTCCAGCAGGGACTCCTCCAGTTCCTCGGGTTCACCGGAGACACGGTCCCAGTCGGCATGGAGAAAATCGGCCCTCCCCCCGCACTCCCTCGTTTCATAGCACTGGAGATAAAGAAAGGTCGGACTGACGACATTTGCCGCAATCCCCAGCCCCCTTGCCACACCCCGGGCCAAAGAGGTCTTTCCCGATCCCATGGGCCCTGAAAGAAGGATCAGCACTCCCAAAGGGGCTGTCTCCCCCAGGGTCAGGCCCACCTCCTCGGTATCCAGCGACTCCGGAAGAATCAGTGTGTCGTCTTGACTAATCGATAAGGTCATCGCCGGTCACGAGAAGATGGACCAGATCCCCTCTCCCGACCACACCGACGATCTTGCCGGACTCAAGGACAGGGAGAATATCCACATCCTCCCGCTCGAAGAGGGAGACCGCATTCCGAACGGGAGTGTCAGGAGTGACGGTCGGAGCCTTTTGATTAAAAAGGTCCGCCACTCTCGTGGCCGATATCCTCTCGATCTCCTTTTTGAGTGAGGAGGGAAGTTCAAGAGGGATCCATGAATCGAAAAGGGTGATGACGGTCGGGATATGAAGGGGCTTTTCGTGGCGGATCAGGTCATGTTCCCCCACAACTCCCAGATACCGTCCTCCCTCATCCAGGACGGGAACCCCCCCGATGTGCCGGGAGGTCAGAATTTCCGCCAGATCCCGGAGGGAGGTTTCCTTCCTGACCGTAATGACATCCTTGACCATAATGTCCCTGACAGATTTGCCCAATGAGCTCTCCTGATACCGGTTTTGACAATAAAGACAGATTCACGAGGTTCTAGCATCGTCCGATCACCATCGAAAATCAAGGGGTTCTCTTCTTCTCTTCGTTGTCTAGGACAACCCAGAGGGACAGGAGACCGATCATGACAGGCACGGGAAGAAGCAGTTCCAGGGAACGGGACAGGCCGATCTTCGAGGCAAAGAGACCGATGACCGTGGCCGAGGGAAGATCCCCGAAGAGATGGGCCACAAAGAGGACGCTTCCCAGAACCGTTCCCCACATGGCGGGGGGGGACTTTCTCAAGAGGGCGACCAGAACGGGGACATTGCTTCCGAAAAGACCGACACTGGCAATCAGAAGCCCCGCAAAGAGGAGGACCTTCCCCGAAACAGCAAGAACGATGATGATTCCGGCCAGCGAAAGGCCCTGGCTGCCCTGGAGAACAAGGTAGAGAGGACGGAGACTTCCGGAGGAAATCCGGTCGCACAGAACTCCTGAAAGAAGGATTCCCGCCAGTCCCCCGATGACCAGGGCCACTCCCGTCATTTCGCTCGCCAGCCCCATCCCGAGATGTTTCTCCCTGGTTAGGTAAAGCGAAATCCAGACGGACATTCCCCCCATGACAAAGATATTGGTTCCTTCCACAGTCAGGATGGACCAAAGGGAGCGATCCCTGGAAAAAAGAACCGCCACCTGCCGGGGTTGGGCGGGAGAAGAGCCCTTGTCCGGAAAAGGGATGGAGACAGAAAGAAGAATCAGGGCGAGGATAACCCCGGGAATGACGGGGAAGATCAGAATGTGGCGGAAGGAGGCGGCCGTGGCATGGGAGGCCGCCACAAACCCGGCCGCACCCCCCAGGGGCATCGCAGAGAGAAAGATGGCCAGCTTTCTTGCCGACCCCCGCTCGGTGCCGATGGACTGGGGGCCGACGACAAACAGGGCGGCCTCCCCGACTCCTGTCAGGGAGCGCCCCAGAAAAAGGCCTGCCGCCCCTTGGGACAAGGCACAGATCCACATTCCGGCAGAAAATACGAAGATTCCCCCCGCCAGAACTTGTCTCGGGTGAATCCGGTCCGAGAGAAAGCCCGCAAGGGGGGCTGCGAAAAGATAGGAAAGGGTAAAGGAAGAGCCCAAGGCACCCACAAGGGGATCGGAAAGACGAAAGGCCGGAGCGATGATGGGAAACAGGGCCGAAAAGAGTTGGCGATCGAGATAGTTCAGAAAATTCGAAAGAAAAAGGATCAAAGGAACCAAAGCCGGCATGGTCCGGTAACCCTCCGCCTTGGGGCTAGCCGGCGGGATTCATCCCTCGGCGACAGGCTCCGTGTGTTCGTGAACCCCATGAAAGAGCTGGCGGTTCCGAAGAAGGTAGATCACTATGATGATGTTGAGGACAAAGACTCCGAGTCGCCACAACGAGAAATGGGAATGCATCGCATAGACTTCGACCGGGATCAGGGCTGAGATCTCAATGATCGTCATGTATTCGGCCCACCGGAATCTCCGGTGGAGACCCCAGGCTACGATAAAATTCAGGATACCGTATGCGATTCCTCCGACCGAGATGACCAGAAGCATGTTGGGCCCGATGAGGCCGGTTTTCCTGAATATCTGCCCCGTCCAGGCGTTGTCGACATCGATATTGAAGTTCTGGGCCCAATGGTAAAGAAGATGGTTGAGCCGCACAGGACCTAAGGAAAGACCTCCAAGACCGATCAGGAGGGCAAACATTCCCTTCGCAACACGCTCCAGGATGATGTATTTTAGAAAAAGGTGGGAATTGCGAGAGATGATCATTGGGCCATTGTATCAGAGAGGAGAGTGGATGGATAGACGAAAGACAGGAACAGGAAGCCTCCTTCCATTCCCAGTTTTTTTCGGGGCACCCCTATTGCTCCTCTTCCTTCTGCTGCTCTCTTGGCGTCAGGGATTTGCGGCCTCCCTCCCCTTCCAGGTGCTCTACCCTAAGGCTCCTCTTTCTGGAAACCCGCTGAAGATCCATGTCCTCTTCCCCACACTGCCCCCCCCGCAAGTCTTTTACCAGCTTGAGGTGACAGTGGACGGTCAGCCGGTGGCCATGGCGGACCTTTCCGAGGAGCGAACCACATGGGTGACGGCCCCTCCGCTAAAAGAGGGTCTTCACCATATAGCCGTCATCTGGAGGAATCCTCCCGGCGGCTCCCCCATCACCAGCCGCAAGGATCTCTCCATTCTTCCGAAGGGAGCGGCTCCTTCCGAAGTGGGAACTCACTAAGCCCGTGACCAATTTCCAATGAAAGGATTGTCGATGAAAAAAGATTTCACATCCCGATTCTCTCCGGGTCTTCCCGCCCGTCCTTTTCCAGGGCTGGCTCTCCTGCTTGCCCTTTTTCTTGTTTCCGCCTGTACCTCCTACGGTCCGGCGCCTCCGATACTCGTTCCGGATCCCATGGCGCCTCCTGTCCACCCAAAAT
>DAIBTC010000063.1:0-230 GCA_027415345.1 Nitrospirota bacterium | reverse complement strand
ATGTCCTTCCGACCCAAGTCCCCCATGACATGGAAGACATCGGAACTTTTTTCAAAAATGACGGGTCATACGCCCAGCTTGTTCCGGAGAACCCCATCGGACCCTCTCTCGATACCATCCTAGTCCGGAACCTTCGGGCCGGCGGATTCGATGCGGTCATCTCCAGGGGATCCATCCCTCCGGATGGCTCGACGATCCAGATCCATGTCAGGAAGTTTCAGGACAGGGTC
>DAIBTC010000062.1 GCA_027415345.1 Nitrospirota bacterium | reverse complement strand
AAGAGCCTCAAGATAGTCCCCGATTCTTGATTGGGAGACCGAAACGGGGATGGAGCAGAAATCGCATCGTTCGGGACAGAAAGGAACCTGCACATAGACCGCGGTCCCTTGCGGTCGTTCTGTCGGGATCATGTACGCATCAGTACGGATTCTCCCGGAATTTCCCATTGTCTCCCTCCTTTCCTCCCTTCACTGTAACAAAGCAGACGTCTTCCTTCCAATTCCGGACAACACAGCCCTTCGCCCCCCTGTCACAGGCGTGAGATTTTATAGGAAATACACAATTCAAGCTATCTATATACATATATAATTTTAAAAAACCTGTATTTAAGTTTTGCTTTATGGTGACTACTTTTATTTGTATCAGTTTTTAATGGATCCGAGGCCCCTCTTCTTCTCAAAAACGTATTCGTATGATAGGATTTCTCTCGATTGACCAGCGAACGAACATAAAAATTCGTACGTTCAAAGAGAGGGGTCCGATGGACTTTCGTATGACCGCACGGGAATTTCTGGGACGCTCCCGGGAGGAGCTTCGGCGGCTGGAATCGGAAATGCAGGCGATCCGCGAGATCATCGGGAGCCTTGAGGCCCTTCTTCAGGATAAAACGGGCCAGGAGTCTTCCGGGGAAGAAGGCTCTGCGGCTCCTTTCTCGGCCCCCCCTTCCCCCTCACCCTCCTCCGGAACGCTCCCCGGCAAGAGCTCCAGGGAAGGTCTTGTTCCGGTGGGAGAGCTGGCCGAGGCCCTTCTCCGGGAGAAAGGGGAGGCCATGAGCCTCGAGGCGCTCTTCCAGGCGATAAAAGAGCGTCCGGAGGCAGTCCCCTCCCGGGACCTCAAGAACGCGATCCGGGTCGCCCTGATCCGCAGACGTCCCCGGGTCGTCTCCGAACGGCGGGGGTGGTTCAGGTTTGCCGGCGAAGCCTCCGCCCCGCGAGAAACGGAGACATCCTAGTCTGCCGGTTCTACCCGGGGGATTCCCCCAGCTCTCTCCGGAGCTTCTCCCGCCCTCCCCTCCATGAGGCTCCCAAGGACCCGCCGGATCGTCCGGATCTCGGGCGGATAGGTCCAGAGAACGGGGAGAAGGCCTCCCACCTGACGGGGACCAGCCGTGGCCTCCCCCTCGTAGCAGGCCACGGCCTTCAGGATCTTGACCACCATCTTCCACCGCCGGTCCGAGAGGGTGATTCCCTCCCGTCCCAGCCGGTGGCGAAGCTCCCAGAGAAGCCTCACCACCCCGGGAGCGAGCGGGATCTCCCGGACCACAAAGCGCTGGAGGCTCAGGAAGTCCTCGGGGGAAAAGGCCTCACCGGACCCCCTCCCCATAAACCTTCCTTCTCCCTCCTCGAGCATTTCGGCAAATGAGTCGAAATGGCGGACCGGCTCCACCAGACACCTAAGGGCAAAACGGTCGAAGAAGGCCTCGAGATGGTCGGACTGGGATGGATGGGCATTGCTTGCGGCAAAAAGGGAGAGGAGCCGGGCTGGCCGGGGATCGGGGTCATGCCAGATCCGTTCGTTCATGAAGGAGAGAAGGGTCAGGAGGAGGGATTTCGGAGCCCGGAGGATCTCGTCCAGAAAGACAATCGACCCTTCGGCGATTCCCTCCCCGCCCAGAGGGGCCCGGGAAAGGGAGGCTCGGTCGCTCTCCTGGTGGAGAAGGCGCTCGACATAGACAAGCCCCGGGAAGCGGGCGGCGGCCATCCGGACGATGAGGCTCTTTCCCGTGCCGGGCGGCCCCACCAGATAGAGGTGTTCTCCCGATAGAAGGGCCAGGATCAGGGAACGGACCACCTCTTCGCGCTCCTTCATCGCCCCGTTCAAGGTGGCTTCCATCTCTTTGAGCGCCCGAAGAAGCTTCTGGTGGCCCTCGTCTCCTCTCACCGCTCCCCCAAGCCAACCTCGGGAACAGGAAAGGCCTCGAGGATCATGACCGAACACCGGGTTCCCCGATCAAGACGAAAGCTTGTCCGGTTGTCGGGCGGGGGCATCTGGCTCCCAGCCTGGGCCAGGGCATTTCCCCCCGCCTGCATGGCCATGAGATCCCCCACATTGGTCCCCGACCATCCCAGGGTGTCGACCGCCTCTCCTCCCAGCATGAGGCTGTTCTGGGCCATCGACCGGGCCATGTTCCTCCCCCGGTGGCGCGAAACAGAAACCGGGACTCCCTCCCGGCCCCCCGAGAGGGCCAATCCGGTCGTGTGGGCCTCGAACCCCCCGGGGTAGAGGATCCGGACGAAGCGGATCCGGAGTCGGCCGTCGGGGGTCAGGGTTTCGGGGTAGCCCAAAATCTTCGTTCCGCCCGGCAGATGGAGGGCGGAGAGGGTCCCGGAGGTGAGCCTTGCCATCACCGGAAGACGGTTTCCGGGCCCGTCCACGGTCCGCAGGATCACGACATGGAGTTCGCTCCCGGCCGGAACCTTTCCTCCCTTCTCATTCCCCGGAGCAGCTCCCCCGGCCCTTCTGCGGATCTCCTCGGCTTTCTTTGCAATGGACTCCCCGGGAAGCCCTCCCTCACCTCCCAGGACGCTCCGGATCGCGGAGAGGACGAGCGGAGCGCCGGCCCCATCCGGACTTCCCGTCTCGGGAGAGGCCGGCCCCTGGCCGTCAAGATAGACCGTGGCCTTTGTGTCGAGCGGATGGCGCTCCGGAACGGCTGCTCGCACCCCTCCCCCCCGGAGGGGGTTCTGCGGAAAGGGCTCCGGTCGTCCCGGAGGGGGAAGCATCGGGGCGGCAAGATCGTTCCAGCGGGCCTCCCCGGAAATCCCCGGAGAGAGGTTAGCCCCCGAAAGTCCCCGGGAGCGATCGTTCCCCGGATGATCCACCTTGAAGATAAGATAAAGGAGAAGTCCGGCCACGGCCGTTCCCCCCAGAAAAAGCCACCGGTTCACCGTGGATGCCCCTTAGCCTCGAGCCTGAAGGTCTGTCGACCCCCCGAGTCCCCCTCGATCCAGAGCTCGGCCAGATAGCCTTCGCGCGAGGAGGAGAGCGGGGGCAGGTCGGCCGGAAGAAGGACCCGTCTCTTGCCGTTTGGCAAAATCTCAAGGCGGTATCCCCGGCTGAAGTCCTCTCCCTCGACCCATTCCCGACGCCCCTCCCAGAAGAGGGAGCTTTTGAAGAGACGAAGCCGGATCCCCGAAAGCCGGACAGCCCGGCGGCTTTTATTGCGGACCTCAAAAAGGGCATACCGCTCCTTTCCGAGGCTTGAAAATCCCAGGAAAGCGGCCCGGAGCCCGTTCTTTTCGGAAAAGACGCCCACCGGCTCGGAAGCCCCGGCCCTCCGGAGGGTTTTGAGGGCCGCCTTCCGGAGATCGCCCTGTTCCCGGAGGGCGAGATCCTTCTCCATCTTTTGACGGAGGGGGGTGAGGTTGACGACGGTGTCGCTCCGGGGGAGATAGAAGGTGAGGAGATCGTCCTCCTCTCCCTCGGGCACCACCCTGAGACGAAAGGCAAACTGGCGGTGAAGGGTATAGACGATCATGTTGGTGGTCTCTTTCGGGTTCCAGGTGATGGGCTTGACCTTGACGCGGGGTCCGAAGACCTCGGCGAGAAAGAGTTTGGCATCGCCAAGGTAGACCTCCTTGGCCTCCTCCGGAAGGTCGATGAGGGTCACATGGGAGACGGCCGTTTTAACCGTCGTGACATGGGTCGGGTCGTAGACGATGGTCCGGATCCCCGAGGGCTTCGGGACCGTCCTTCGGAGGGATTTCCCGAGCCTCGGATCCTTGGCAAGGCTTCGCCGGATCCTCTCGGGGCTGAAGACGATCTCGGGATGCTCCATCTCCCGGGGCGAAAGGGAGGCCAGCGGTGTCAAGGGAGGCGGAGGGGCGAGCGAAGAGGGGGAGACCGGGACCCTGGCCTCGGGAAGGGCCGGAAGGGAGGCCGTGGGCTCCGCCTGATCCGGAGGTGGCGGAGAGGTCTTCCCGGGGCTTTTTTCCGGAGGCCGGGAGTCGACGGAGGAACGGGCGTCGATCAGAAAGAGCACGGGGAGGAGGATGACGACCACCGCCATTCCGAATCCCGCCCAGAAGGTCCGGTTCATCAGGGGCGCCCTCCTCCGGCCGGGATCTCCTGCGGCTGATCCTGGAAATTCTCGACCCAGAGGCCATAGGGATTGAAGGCTGTGGCCCCACCTTTGCGGATGAGAAGGCGGGCGGCAAATTCCGCTCTCCGGCCCTGGTCCTGTCCATAGACGGTGGTGGTCCGCTCCCCTTTGAGATCGACCGACCAGACCCCGCGGGCTACCCGCCTGAAGGAGAAATCCCGGACGACGAGGGAGGTTTGGATCCTGGCCTTCCGGATGGTGGCCACGAGGTTCTGCGCCACGATCTCCCGCTTCATCCGGACCCTGAGATCGGGCGTCATGGCCGACAGGGCCTTCTCGAACCGGTAGGAGACCTCGAAGGAGTCATAGGCCGTCAGGTTCGAAAGAAAGTCCGTGGCGAAGGTCTTGAGGATCCGGTCGCGGTTCTTTCGGTAGACGGTGTCCGAGACCCGGGAGAGAAGCTGCATGTGGCCGTCGGAGGAGAGGGCGACGATGAGGGAGCGGTCCCCGGAAAGAAGAAGGGTGACACCCACATTGACCACCATCAGGAAGGCCAGCCCCCAGAGAAGCCGGCGCATCGACCCGAACCCCCGCTCCAGCTCCTCACGGGAGACCGTATAGGAAGGGATCACGTCCAGCGGGGCTTCCCCACCAAGAGCCTCTCCCTCATCAAATTCCCTCATCCGTCACCTCCTTTCTCGGGAGGGCCGGGCGGAAGGGATTGGACCCCGCCCCTTTTCCGGGTCCGGGGAGCGGGGGCCTTCCCCGCCTCCCCCGCCTCTTTTGCCGGAGCCTTCCGGCGCCCCTTTGAGGCTGTGGTCCCGCTTTTTCCGGCCGTCCCGCCCGTCTTCCGGCTCCGGGCCGCTCCCTTTTTCGCCGGGGTCTTTTTGGATGTTGCGGGGGAGGGGTCGACAGCGTCCCCCTTTCCCTCACGCTCCGGACCTTTTTTCCGGCTCTCCCGCTGCCAGACCATGGAGGTAAAATCCATGGGCCCCAGGCGGAGCTGCCGCTTGCGGTAGACCCGGCGCCCTTGCCCCAGATCCTTGGTCGTCGTCCCCATCTTGAACTCTCCCATACCGAAGGGAAGCTCCCCCTTTAAAAGAGGCTTCGACACCATGTTGTGCCAGAGGGTCCGCCCGAGGGTCTCGGCCTGGGGCCCGACGAAGGAGCCGATCCCCTCGTAGGAGCGATCGAGAAGGAGATGGGTCAGGATCGGGACGAAGAGGATCATCAGGACGAGCACCAGGAGGATCCCGATCTCGAAGACCCGGTTTGTAAGGATTGTGGTCACCGGTCCGCTCGAGAGGGCCTGGGTGAGATTGATGGCGGAGAAGATCCCGATCAGGAGGTTGTGGAAGAGGAGCCAGAGGCTGATTTCCAGGGTGTTCCGGGCCCACTGACCCACCAGGAAGAAGAGTCCCGGGATGATGGCCGCCGCAAAAAGAAGGGGGCCCACGATATAAAGGAAGGCCAGGAGGGCGTAGCGGACGAGGGAGAAGGCCAGCACGATCACCTTGAGGCCATCGAGGAGAAGCAGATAGAGGATCCCCATGGGGTCGGAAAGGAAGCTCACGAAGGAGCCGACCGAGCCCGGGATCAGGGAAGACTGCCAGATATGTTCGTAGAAGGAGAGGACCAGGGCGCTGGGATAGAGACTCTGCGCCACAGCCCCCACCACCCGGACCCCGTCCGTGAACCAGGAATCGTAGCCGGCAAGCCCCAAAAAGACCAGAAGGATCTTCAGGAGATCTCCGAAGACCCGTTCCCCTTCCCGCATCTTGAAGCCCAGGAAAAGAATCGCGAGCGGGAGGCTCACGAAGAGAAGGATCCGGGTCAGTCCGGCCATCTGCTCCCTGACAGGGAGAAGAACGCAGGGGATGGTGGCCGAATCCTGGAAGACCAGGATTCCCTGGGTCGAGGGACAGGTCACGCCGGCCTCCCTCTCACCGGACCATGATCCACTGCGGAAGATCGATCTTCAGGATTTCCTGGTCCCGGAGATTCTCCGAGTGCGACCGGTCCAGGATCTCTCCCTTCAAGCCGGAGCGGGAGGACTGGACCTTGAGGAGATAGAGGAGATCCTGGTGGATGTTGACCAACGTCTCGAAGATACGCCCCTCCATGTCGGCGCCCAGGCGAAGGGCCCCTTCGGGGCTTGCCTTGTAGGCCAGGTCGTGAACGCCCGCGCCGCTTTCGAATTCTCCCTGGACGCCGGGAAGAGCCCCCACGGCCTCTCCCATCCCTTCGGCGGCCGACTGGGTGAGACCTGAAACGCCGCTCCCTCCCACCGGAGTGGCGGGAGGCGGAAGCGCAACCGGAGGAAGAGCGGGAGTGCTGTAGAAGTCGGCTCCCTCGTTCTTCTTGAGAAAAAGCTGGTGGAACCGGCTCATCGAGAGCCGCATCTGGCTTTCGACCCAGAGGATCCGGGATTCGATCACCGTGTAAGGCCCGGGAAGAACGCCCGCCCGGGCGGCTTCCGGAAAGAAGAGGACAAGAAGGAGAAGGCCTGCGGCTCCCGTCCCTAGTCTTCGCCGGACCATCGCGCCTCCCATCGCTCGCGGGCAAAGGCCAGAACAGCCCCGGAAAGGGTCCCCTCCTCCTCCCGGAGGCGGTCGAACCTCCGGTCTTCCTCGGGGGAGCGGGCGGAGATCGCGTATTCGAGGGGAGAGGGCTCAAGCCTTAAAATTCCCCGGCGCGTCCCCATCGTGAGATAGCACTCGGCATAGTCTCCCCGGAGGGAGTCCAGAGAGTCGATGATGGCGATTTCCCGCTCCGAGAGACCGATCTTCCGGTAGGTCTCCGGAAGAACCGAACAGGGGAAGATCCACTTCCAGGAAGAGTTCCCGAGAATCCCCCCTTCCCGCCCCTCCATAAGCCAGTCCTCCGGGGACTGGCTCATGGCGATCACTCCGCCTCCGAACTTTCGGGCGGTCCGGTAGAGATGTTCGAGAAAGGTCGTTCCCCGGAACTGGGTCATGAGACGGTGAGCCTCGTCGAAGACGAAATAGAGCCGGCGGTTCTTCTGGCGAAAGAGGCGCTCCATGGAGAGGCCGGCGATGAAGGCGAAGACGATCCCCCGGAGGGCCTCCTGGCGGTCGAGCCCCGAGAGGTCGAAGGCCAGGATCCGGGAGGCGGGAGCGAAGCCCGAAGGATTGTTGAAGAGGGGGGCATAGAGGCCGGTGGCCCAGGACTCGAGGGTTTTGGCCATTTTGAGGGCCGCCTCCTCGTCTTCGGCATCCCGGCCCCGGTAGGCGAAGAGGGTCCGGACAAGGTCGGTCAGGCAGGGGCGGCTTTCGGGATCGGGGAGGCGGTCATAGAGGTCGCCCAGGCATTGGGCCAGGATGCTCCGGTGGAGAGGGCCGACGGGATGGGCGGTGACGAGGAAGGTTTCCAGAAGAGCCACGAGAAATCCCGTCCAGTCCGGATCGTATTCCCCCTTCGTTCCCAGAAGGTCGGCCCGGAGAGGAAAGGGATTGAGGGAGAAGGAGCCCGAGAGGTCGATCCGGACGTAGTCTCCTCCCAAAAAGCCCGCGAGCCGTTCGAAGTCCCCCCCGTTTTCCACGATGATGGTCTGATTGGAGAGGTCGGACAACAGGTACTGGATGAGAAGGAGTTTCACCCCGAAGGATTTTCCCGACCCCGAGCGGCCGATCACCAGGCCGTTCGCGTTGGGGAGCTCCCGGCTCCAGAGGTCGAGCCCCAGGATCTCCTGACGGTGGTTCTTGGCGACGAACCAGGCGTTCTCCTGGTCCGGGAACCGGTCCCAGACCGGAACAAAGCGGGCCGCATGGGAGGCGGAGAGGACCTCCCAGCGGTCGTTGGCATCTCCGTCCAGGGGAAACTGGCTGCGGAAGAGCGGCCATTGCCGAAAGGGCTCCAGGGCGCAAAGGGCCCCGTCGGCCTCGCCAAAGCTCCGGACCGTCTCGATTCCCTGGCCCGACAGGACCTTCCGGTCCGGGTGCCAGTACCCGAAGGTCAGGTTGGCGACCAGGGGGCGGCTTTCTTCTTCGGGACCCTCGTGGAGCTCCCGGAGAAACTCCTCCTGGCCGGAGATGACCGATTCGAGGCGGTAGGATTTTCCCGGGAGGAGGAGGGTCAGGAAGCGGTTGAGGGTGGAAGTTGACTGGACCGAGCGGCTCACGAGCGACCGGTCCGGCTTGAAGAGGTTGAGCGTCAGGTCGCAGTCGAAGTCCGGCCCTTCGAGAATGGGGGCAAGGGTCTCCCGGTGGAAGAGGGCCGGAAGCTGGCGGAGGGCGTGGAAGCGCCCCCACAGGAGGGTACCATCTGGACGGAAGGCCCGCAGTTCTCCGGGAAACTCCTGGAAGGTGGTCTGGAAGAGGGGCGCAATCGCTCCCCGGCGGTCGGGGCGAAAGGGATTTGCCACATGAAGGCCGGGATTCGCCCGTTCGGCCAGATGACGAAGGATCTCTTCCTCGTCGGGCCGGACTCCTTCCATTCCGGCCCCGGGCAGGAGAGCCAGGAGGGTCTCCTCCACCTCCCGGATTTCCCGGAGTCTCCGGGCAAAACCTTCCTTCCCCTCCTTGTCCCGAGAGGCCGGAGCGGCCTGTCCCCTGGGAAAGAAGGAGGGACGAAGACGGGACTTTTCATGATCGGGATAGCCCACGATCGAAAGCACCAGTCTCCGGCGCCGGGCCGCTCTCTCCCGAAAGTCCCTCTGCCTGTCCCGGAAAAGGATTCCCATCGGATCTTCTTCCCCGATGGGCGACTGTCTCTTTCTGGAATCCAGACCTTCGGGAACGAGGCCTGGCGTCTGCCCCGGTCGTCCGTGGCGGACCTCCACCCGAAACTGCAATCCGTACCCTTCCGGAAGGTGGGAAAGGAGGGCCACGAGCCCCCGGTAGATCCGGGACGCCTCCTCCTCGTCCAGCGGAAAGAGGTTCACCCCCGACAGGAAGAGAATTCGGCCCAGGCGTCCGCTGGAACCCACCAGGGTCGTCCCGGAGAGCCTGGCAAGATCGAAGAGGCGGTGGACTCCCCCTTCCCTTGCCGCCCCTCTACCCCACACGATGAATCCGGCCTCTGAGATGGTAGAGGAGGCGCCCCCGGATCGTCCCTTCCCCCATCTTCCGGATCCAGAAAAGGGCCAGGAGGGAAAGGCCGAGGCAAAAGAGGAGAAAGACCAGGTTGATCCCGAAGAGAAAGCCCAGAAGGATCCAGAAGAGGGGGAGAAGAAGATCCCCAGGAATCTGGTAGCGCCCGAGAAGGGGCGCCCGCAGAATGTGGCGGTAGGACTCCATCAGAGTCCCGCCCAGACGGTCAGGGTGTCCCATATTGCCTTGGACATGAGGACCAGGGCCCCTCCCGCCACCGTCATGACTCCCTGGCGGATTCCGTCGGCGTCGTGGCTCTTCATGGCGAATCCCGCCCGGGCCATTCCCAGGATGAAGAGAAAGGCCCCCAGTCCATAGACGACGAAATTGGCGACGTTGTTGGCAAACTCGGTGATCAGGGGATTTTCCCCGAAATTGTCGACAAAGATGTTGATCAGTTCGGCATGCGGCATGATGTCCCTCCTGCCGGAGGGGAAAGCAAGGGCGATGCCAGCCTTGGTCACTTCATGAAATCAGGATTTTCTCGACCGCTCTCCTCACGGAGCCGCCAATTCGGGTTCCCCTTTCTTCAAAAAACCCTTCCCTTCACCCCCTTTTTCTGCCTGGCGGCTTCCGCCATAAATGGTACACCGGGAACGATTATCAAAATCACAGAATGTGCCCGAACGCACATCGCAGCACTATTGCCAAGCCTACATCTCCAAAGGTATAATGTCAGGGTTTTCTTCCGGACAGAGTGAATCCGCGCACTTGTTCTCATTTTTCGCACGGCCGGATTTATGGCTGTCCCC
>DAIBTC010000061.1 GCA_027415345.1 Nitrospirota bacterium | reverse complement strand
GAAAGAAGGGAGGAATTCTCCCCCTCCCCGCCGAGATGTTCCATGATCCGGTGGAAGTAGGAGCCGAAAAGGGGTCCGGCAGGCAGGCTCTCCTCCCCGGGCTCCTCCGCCGGAAGCTCCTCTGGCCCTTCGTCCTCGGCGCGAAGACTCCCCCGCTCCTCCCCCTCTCCCGAAATCTCGAGGGAGCGCCTGAGGAGGGAGGAAAAGCTTTCGGTCCTTTTCGGGGCAGGGATACGGGGCAGGGGTTTGAGCGGGGCGAGGTTGGGGGCGGGAGCGGGGAGGTTCGGAGGCAGGGGCGGGAGGAGGCTCCCTTCCGGAACGGGGGCGAACAGGTGGGGGTCTCCCTTGATAAGAATCCCGACCCTCTCCCGGAAGTCCGTGAAGGCCTTTTTCCCCTTCCCGGAATCCGGTGAAAGTCCGAAGAGGTGCCCCAGCGCCCTTTGGTGCAAGGTCAGGGAGGGGATCATGATGACGGTCCGGTGAACGGCGCGCGTCAGGGCGACATAGAGGAGCCGCATCTCCTCCGCCTCGTCTCCGGGCCCTTCCAGGCTCTCTTCATCCTCCCTTTCCCCCTGTGAGGGAAGGCCAAAGGGGAGGATGACCACAGGAAACTCCATCCCTTTGGCCTTGTGGAGAGTCAGGATCCTGACCCTCCCCCCGAAGGTGTCGAGACGGGGGGCATTCCTGTCGTTTTTTTTTCCGGGCGCCTCCCGGCGGGCCGCAAGATAGCGGTCAACCAGAAGGACCAGCGGCGGCCTGTCCCGTCCCAGCTCCTCCAGAAATTCGAAGAGGTGAAAGAGATGGGTGATGCGCCTCCGCCCTCCCCGCCCGGAAAGAAGCCTCGAAAAGATTCCCTGATCCAGAAAGAAGCTTCGGAGCGTTCCCATCGCTCCCCCCTTCTCCCACTGGAGGGCCGCCCGGAAAAAAGGGTCAACCCTCTGGTTCCAGAGCTCGGGGGACTCCTCGATCTCCCGAAGCTCCGAGGCGGTCATCCCGAAGAAGCGGGAGGCAAAGACAAGGCGCGCCTGACGCCGGTCATCGGGGGAGGAAAGCGACAGGAGAAGCATCTCGAGGTCGAAGGCCTCGTCGGTCTCGAGAACGCTCCCCGACCCGTAGGAGACGGAAGGGATCCCCCGATCTTCCAGCGCCTCCTGGACTTTTTTGCCGTGGGAGTGCTGCCGGACGAGAACGGCAATATCCTCCGGACGCACCGGACGGCCGTCAATGGTGGGTCCCCCGCCGAGCAGGCGGGAGATCTCCCGGGCACAACCCCTGGCGAAATCGTCAATCCTCTCCCCTTCCCCGCCCGGCTCGAGAAGGATAGGGACTGCCTCACCCCCCCGTTCCCCCAGGGGATCCCGGAAGCGGGAGGCCCCCTCATGGCTGGAACGGACCGGTTCATAGAGGATGGCTCCCCCGGTTCGGAAGGGATCCGGAACAAGGTCGAAGAGGCGGTTCAACCCCTCCACATGACGCCGGTCGGACCGGTAGTTCACGGAAAGGCCGATCAGGGAACCTCCCGGAAGAGTGGTCGCCCGATGGCGGGCTTCGAGATAGGCCGAGATGTCAGCCCCCCGGAAGCGAAAGATGGACTGTTTCGGATCGCCGACAAGGAAGAGGGCACTCCCCTTCCCCTGGACTCCGGAGGAGGGAGAGGAGAGAGAGTAGATCCGGTCGAAAATCCGGAACTGCGCAAGGTCCGTATCCTGGAATTCATCGACGAAGGCCAGCGGAAAACGGGTCCGGATCTTCTCCGAAAGGGCTCCGTAGGTATCGGAAAGCAAACCTTCCAGAACCCGGAGAATCATGTCGTCGAAGGTTTCCTTTCCCCGCCCTTCCCTCAAGGCAAGATCCTCCGTCCTCAGATAGGAGAGGAGGTCCTTCCTGAAAGAGTTCCGGAGGCTCCGGGTTCGTTCTCCCTCTCCCTCGAGAAGGCGGATGAGGGGTGCGAACTCCCCCCGGATTTCCGGAGGCAAGCGGTCAAGGGCCGTCCTGAGCTCTCCGTCCAGGGAACCAAAGCCCGGGGGAGGCGCAGGACCGCCCTCCAGAAGCTCCTTTAAGCGTCGGATCAGGGGGAGATGAGGCCCTTCTCTTCCTCCCTCCGGATCTTTTCTTTTTTTCCCTCGACCCGCCTTTGCCGGAAGCTCTTCCGCCTCCCAGAGACGCCCGGCCTCCTCCGCCAGGCCGGGTGTGACCCGGGGCATGAGGGCAAGATCCCGAAGATAGGCCTCCCGCACAACGTGAAAATCATCGGTCTCCGGGAGCGATCCGGACAAAACATGCTCCGACTCGGCAAAGAGGGCGGCGTCGGAGACCAGGGAGCCCAGATCCCCAGGTCCCCCGGGAAAGACCGAAGCGATCAGGTGGGCAATCTCCGGAGATTCCGGATAGACCCGGCGCCGCCAGATCTCCCGAAAGGCCGGCCCCCGGGACAAGCCGGGGTTCTCTTCAATCTCGAGGGAAAAGGGGGATTTGAACTCAAAGGCATATTCCCGAAGCAGACGGCGGCAGAAGGCATGGATGGTGGTCACCGTTGACCGGTCGAAATCGAAGAGGGCCCGGGTGAGGAAACGGGCATGGTCCGGGCGGACCAGGGAGAGGAAGGGCGAGAGCTTGTCCGGATCCGGCTCTCCCAGGGCCCGTCTCCTGGCCGACACCAGAATGTCATGGATGCGCCCCCGAACCTCCTCGGCCGCCGACTCGGTAAAGGTGACCACGAGGATCTGCTCAACCCCGATCCCTTCCAGAATCCCGCGAAGGAAGAGGCCGGTCAGAGCCGTCGTCTTCCCCGTTCCGGCAGAGGCTTCGAGCAGATGGAGCCCGGAGAGGGGAAGGTCCAGGAGGGGATCGCCGCCCATCACGAGACCCCCTCCTCGGTCATCCCCGAAAGGAGAGGCCGGAGGAGCCGAAGGGACCAGAGAGCAAAGGCCGGTTCTCCCGCCAGATCGCGGCCGGAAAAGGCAAGCGCGCTCCAGAAGGTCGATCGGCGGCGGGGATCAAAAAATGAGTTTCGGGCAGAAAAGGGCGGAAGGCGGGCCGCCCGGATCATGGCGCGGGCCTTTTCTGCGGGAGAGCCGGCGGAGTGGGATCCGGGAAGGGGGCCCGATCGGAGAAACCTTTCATGTTCCCTGGCATAGGCCAGGGAGGCCTCCGGGTCGAAGGGAAGGGGAGAGAGAGATCCCTTCCGGAAGGCCCGGAGACAGGAGAGAAAATGGCGGGCCGCCACCTCTTCCGGAAGGAGATCCCAGCGCCAGAGAGCCACAGGAACCCGGGAGGGATCCTTCTCCCCCTCCTTTTTTCCCCCCTTCCCTGTCAGGACACAGCCCTCATATCCCTCGACAAAGAGACTCGAAAGAAGGTGGAGGAGAAAGCTATCCAGATAATCGGCCGGATAGGGTGTCCGGGGCCAGCGCTCGACGAGGAGGATCCGGCCCTTGTCCGGCCCCTGGTAGAGTCCCTCGATCGACCCGTAAAGCCGGACGCCGTGAAAGAGCCCCTCCAGACCCTCCACCGGGACGGATCCCGGGATCGAAGGAAGGGAGACCCCCGTTCTCTCGGACACTCTCCGCCGGTAGAGTGCGATATCCGACTCGATCCGGTCTCTGACAAGGGAGCGAAGCGGGGGCCAGGGGAGCTCCGACTCCCAGGACGGCTTTCCGCGAAGCCTCCCCGAAGCCAGCCGTTTTTCATCGACTCCGAAGGGTTCGTCCTCTTCAAGGAGAAGGGTCCGGTCAGAATGGGGAAGCCCCATCTGGCGGATCAGAAAATAGCGCACAGGGTCCCTGATGAACTCCCGGAGATCAGAGAGCGCGATTCCCTCTCTCCCGGAAGGGGTCTCTTCCCTGTCCCGATGGCTCCAGGAAAGTCGGGGATCGAAAAAAACCTTCTCCCTTACAGGGGCCCTCCTGGTCGCATCCAGCGCCGACCGCCAGCTCCGGGAATAGCTTAGGAGGCGGGGGTCGCCATCCCGGGAGTAATGCTCCGGGGAAAGGGGATCGATGGGAGCCTTGAGGGTGATCTGGTCAGTGATAGGCTGCCTCTCCCCGGAAAACCCCTCGGAGAGCTGGTCCATCAACTCCCGGATAAGCACCGAGGGCTCCCGGGAGCTCCCGTCCCGGCTTTCGATTCCTTCATAGCTGATCCAGAGACAATCCCTGGCCGAGAGGAGGGCCTCCAGGAAAAGGGTCCGGTCATCGTCGCGGACTGAACGGTCCCCCGGCTGGGGGGAGGCCACCAGCCAGTCGAAGGAAGGAGGCCAGGAGGGCCGGGGAAAATCGGCATCGTTCATCCCGAGAAGACAGACAACCCGGAAGGGGATGGAGCGAAGCGGAACCATGCGGCCGAAGGTCACCCCCCCCGAAAAGAAGCGATCGGATCCCTCCCCGGCGCCGGCCATTCGCTCGAGATGGCGGGCCAGAACTCGGGAAGAGAGGCTCACATGGGTCCCGGCCTCCGAAAATCCCCTGGCAAGACGCTCCGGAAGGGCGACAAGGTCGCGGTCCAACCCCCGGGAAAGGTCAAGATCGAAAAAAGCCTCGAGGAGCCTTCTGAGAAGGTCGGGCCATTGCTCCGCAGAATGGCTCTCCGACAGCTCGTCCATATGGTGGTCGAGAGTTTCGAAAAAGGTCGCGAGGGATCCGGCGATCGCCCCGTCCGGATCCTCCGGGAGAAAGAGGGGATCAGGGCCCCCGGAAGTCTTTGAAATCCTCTCTTCCCCGCAGGCATATCCCAAAAGGAGCCGCAACCGGCCTTCGGCGACCGTATTCTCGATCCGTCCCGCATAGGGGGACGGCCGGTCCGATCCGCTTCGCCCCCATCGTATGCCGGAACTCTGGAGGATTTCCTGAAGACGGGCAGGGCGGACCTCCTCCAAAGCGAACTTCCTGGCGATGGCAGGGACAGAAAGAAGAAGGAAGATCAGGGGAGCCGTCAGACGGACCGTGGGGAGACGGAGAAGGAGGAGAAGGGCCTCGAAGGCGGGCTCCTCCAGAAGTTCCCGGCGGTCGGAGATGACAAAGGGAATCTCGGGATCGCCCCCGCCGGTTCCGGCCCCCCGGACAGGGGCTCCGAAGACCGACCGGATGATTCCCGTGTAACGGCCGATATCGGGAGCCAGGACCACTACATCCTCCGGAGAGAGGCCGGGGATCTCGGAAAAAAGTCCAAGAAGCCGGTCTCTCAGCATCTCGACCTCCCGGACAGGACTCGAGCAGCATACCAGCTCGATGGAGCGGTCCCCCAAAGGGATGGTCATTTTTTCAAGGATCTTCTCCCGGACCCTGGCTCCCCTGTCCGAAAGAGTCCGGATATCCTCCTGGAGAGCACCAAGGAGGGTCTTTGGTGCGGCGGGGAAAATTCTTTCCGTCTCGGGAAGGTCGGAGAGGCTCTGGTGAAGGACCCGGAATTGCTCCCCCCAGGAGGAGAGGAAGGGGTTTCCTGTTTCCAGGTAGACCTCCTGACCGCTCGGAGCCTGATCCCGCTTCCTTGCCGAAACGATATCCCCCCAGTATTCCTCGCAAGGATTTTGAAAATAGAAATGAACCTCGCACAGACCTCTCTCTCCCAGGGTCCTGAAAAAGCGGAGGTCGACCGGCGCCATCCCTGTTAGACCAAAGAGGGAGAGACGGGGCGGAAGAACACCCTCAAGTTCCCGTCCTTCGTGCTGGAAAAAGATCTCCATCATCCGGGCCCGATGAAGGGGACGGGAGCTTCCGGCAAGATGTCGCCAAAGGATAGAGGGCCACCCCTCCGGTTCGGCTCCCTCCTCCCAGGCTAAAAGAAGGGCGGGACGATAGATCATGGAGCGGTCATAAAGGTCGGCCAGAAGGGCCGAGAGTTCGTAGAGACGGATTTCGGGGATCCCCTGGCCCAGGAATCCCCTGACTTCGGCAAAGGCCGGAAGGGAGAGAAGGCCGGGGAGAGATTCGAAAAGACGAAGCAGAAGGGTCTCTTTTTCGAAGTGGACCGGATGGCGGGGATCTCCCCAGGCCCGCTCGATCAGGTCACGAATGAAGCGGCCGGCAAGGGGAAAGGAAAGGTTCGCAGAGACTCCCGTCTGCCCGGAGATCCGGTAGGCGAGCCATCGCCCGATGACCGGGTTCTGGGGAATGAGAATTTCCGGGCGAAGGGGATCCAAACGCCCCTCCTTGGCCCACCCTGTCATGCGGTCGACAAGGAGATCTGCAAGAACCTCAAGCCTCTGGCTTTCGTAAAGATAGAGCAACCCAACCTCCCGCAGGTCAGTTGATCCTCCCTTCCCCGGTCGATTTCCTCTCGGGCGGAAGTGTCCGGAGCAACGGCAGGATCAAGGCCCTTTCACCCTCTCCCCACCGGATTCGGGATCTTTCCCGGTTTTCCATCATACCCCAACGGGAGATCTCTTTCCTCCCCGGAAACCTTCCGTCCCTTCGGATGTCTCCCTTGAAATCACAAGAGGCCGATCCCCTGCCGGGGGATCGGCCTCTTTGAAATTCCCATCAATTTCAAGATGACCTTCAGAAGCCCCGGGAATTGGTCTTCATCTTCCGGATGAGACGTCCCATCTCCAGGATCTTGGAAGCCGAAAGGTCACGGACCGTCAGGTTTGCCTCCTCGTCGCCGGCATAAGAACAAAGGGCGATCGTATAGCAGCTTGTCCCTCCCCGGATAATCTTGAGGGCGATATTGGAATAATGGCAATGAACGCCCACAAAAAGACAGACGTCGATCTTGTTATGCCAGATCGTGAGGTTGGGGTGATTGGGATTGATCTCCGACTCGGGCTCGATCTTCGGATATTTCGGACGGTAGTCGGGCATGGGAATAATCGCGATTCCATTGGACTCCGCAACCTCAAGGACAGCATCGGCGACACGACGCGATTCCTCCGAAAATTGCCAGAGGACCATCGGACCGGGAAAAAAGGTGGGAACCTTGGCGTGGGCAAGTTTCCGGGCGGCCTCCTCGAGAACCTGCGCCTCCGGGAGGATACGGCCCTCGACGGCTCCGGTCCCTTCGACCGGTAGGTCGAGTCCCATCGCAGTGGCTGCCGGCGGCAGGAGGCCGGCCGGTCCGGGAGACAATAATCTGTTTGGCATGATCATCCTTTCTTAAGGACGCCCGCTTGGCGCAGGGTCCGGTGAGGAGTCTTTCAGGGGAGAGTAAACCATTCAAAGCCGGCGATGACGACGCCTAGAACCAGGATTGGCGCCTCGAGGGAAGCCATCTGGCAGCCGATATGGACGAAAGCTCCGTCCTCGCTCAACCGGCCAAAAACCAGGCCCTCCAGAGTGGAAAGAAGAAGATAGTCCCCCGCCAGGGGAGCTCTCCGGGGATCCACATGGACGAAGTATTCGGGGGGAATTTCCGCTGCGGGATCCTCAAGGAACTGGGGAGCCCCCCCTTCGTCGACCCAGACCGAAAAAACCTGTTCCGAAACAACGGAAGGAACGACACCCAGCTCCTTCTCCCTGTTTTTCATCCGGGCCCCTTTTTTTAGACATTCAGAAAAACGAACACCACCCCAGAATCCGTCCCTAGCCTTTTTTCATTTTCGTGACACAGGCCGCCAGGCGGTCCACCGTCTCGGGTGTCAGATCCCGGATCGTCAGGTGGGCCTCATCATCGCCGGCATAGGAACAGAGGGCGATTGTGAAGCAGTCCGTCCCTCCCCGGATGATCTTCAGGGCGATATTCGAGTAATGACAATGGACGCCCACGAAAAGACAGACATCGATCCGGTTGTGCCAGATCGTAAGGTTGGGGTGGCTGGGATTGATTTCTTCTTCCGGATTGATCTTGGGGTACTTGGGCCTGTAGTCGGCCATCGGGATGATCTTCATCGAACCGGCCTGGGCGAGCCGCAAGACGGCTCCCGCCATCCGGACCGAGTCGTGCGTCGATCTCCAGAGGACAAGGGGTCCCGGAAATATGGTCGGATTTCTGGCACCGGCGATCTTCCGGGCCGCATTCTCAATGGCGTTCTCTTCAAGAACGACCTGTCCCATCACAAGTCCATGGCCATGATCGGGCAACACCACACCCCCCATGGGAGCCGATGGCGTTAAAAACGAACGGTCCTCAAGATCCATGCAAATATTGGCCACAACGACCTCTTTTCAAGAAAAATCCACAAGATGAATCCTGATACTTCTTCAGGATGTTTTTTATAAAGCTCGTAATGTAAATAATAACGCACATCCAAAAAGGAGTCAATCCGGTCTCCATGGCGGGCATTAAGGTTCAAGAAAATGGGGGAGAGTCAGGGGGGAATCGGAAAGGGGGGCAAATCGACGAATGTGTTCAAAAAAAAGAGGGGGGCAGCGGTCCCCCCCCTCCTGGAATTTTGGGGTCAGCTCGGCTTTTCGAGATGCCCCCCGAAGGCGTGGCGCATGGCCGAGAGGACCTTGTCAGCGAAATCGCCCTTTCCCTGGGAATCGAAGCGGGAAAAGAGCGCAGTTGCCAGCACGGGGGCCGGGACACCTTCATCGATGGCCGCCGAAACCGTCCACCGTCCTTCACCCGAATCGGAGACACGCCCGTGAAAGGCCGAAAGCTCTGGATCCCTGGCCAGCTCTGAAGCGGAAAGATCGAGAAGCCAGGAGGCCACCACGCTCCCACGGCGCCAAAGCTCGGCAATATCTTCGAGCTTCATGTCATAGGAGTAATGAGCTGGATGCCGAAGCGGCGCCGTTTCGGCATCGATCTCGTGGGAGCTTTTTCCGATCCCGGCATTCCTTAAAATATTGAACCCCTCGGCATAGGCGGCCATCAGGCCATACTCGATGCCATTGTGCACCATCTTGACAAAATGACCCGCTCCCGCCGGCCCGCAATGGAGGTATCCCTCTTCCGCCGTTCCTCCCCGGCCGGACTTCGCGCGTTCAGGAGTGGGGGGAGCCGCCGCCCGTCCAGGAGCCAGGGCCCGGAAGACCGGGTCGAGAAGTTTCACGACCTCCGTCTCTCCTCCGATCATCTGGCAGTAGCCTCTCTCGAGTCCCCAGACTCCCCCGCTTGTCCCGACATCCAGATAATGGATTCCCTTGGGCAAAAGTTCCCCTGCGCGCCTGATGTCGTCATGATAATAGGAGTTCCCCCCGTCGATTAAGATGTCCCCCTTCGACAGGAGGGGAACGATCTCGGAGATCTGCGCATCGGTCGCGGCTGCCGGGATCATGAGCCAGATGATGCGGGGAGAAGAAAGCTTTCCCACCAGGTCGTCAAGCGAGGTCGCAGGCATGCTTCCCGTCTCCCTGCACAAAGCCTCGACGCTCGCGGGAGTATGGCTGTAGGCGACAACCTCGAGCCCGCTTTTCCGGAGGCGACGAACCATGTTGCCCCCCATTCTCCCCAATCCGATCATCCCCAGACGCATGGAACACCTCCTCCAAAATGGTTCAGTCAAGTCCTCCTGTTCTGCCAACCCTAGCAAATGGGGTCGAAAACAGCAACAAAGGGCGTCTTGGCCGGGGAATCCTACAGGATTTTCTGTAATCTTACATTTTAAGACCGAAAAACCTGAAAAAATCATCTTTTCAGAGGGTTACCTGGGGATCGTGGAAGGGAGAGGCCTCGCTGCGGGACTCTTGAAGGAGAGAGGGCCTCTCCTGGACTGGTTCAGAGCTTGACGATTTTCTGGGGAAAGGTCAGGCACACGGTCGTTCCAGCTCCGGGCTCGCTTTTGACATCGACCCGGCCCTGGAGGAGGGTGACCACATGACGAACAATCGACAGGCCGAGTCCTGTCCCCGACACACTGGAACTCCGGGAGCGGTCGACCCGATAGAAGCGTTCGAAAATCCGGGGAAGGTCATCCCGGGGAATTCCGACCCCGTTGTCGATGACGCAGATGATCACCTTTCCTTCCTTTTGTTCCGCCGAGATCCGGATCAATCGCCCAGGAGGAGAATATTTGATGGCGTTGTCGAGA
>DAIBTC010000060.1 GCA_027415345.1 Nitrospirota bacterium | reverse complement strand
GACGGCCGGATCATCGGGAATGACGAAGGGACAAAGCTTTCTCGACAGGATCTGTCGAAAAACTTCGGAGATGTCCTGATGAAGGGGATGATTGGAAACAAACCGGTTGAGAAGATAAAACCGTTCGCAATAGCGCGATTCATTCCGCTCGATGCGGTCGAAGCTTTTTTCCATCTCCTTGACGGAGAGAAGGGAGGGGAAGTCGGGCTTGATCGGAGACAGGATCAGGGAGGCGACGCCGGTCGCCTCCTCGAAAAACGGACGGGTCATGGGGGGACCGTCGATCAGGACAAGTGGGTCAAGTCCTCCCGATTGGGCGAAAAGAGAGGAAGCCTGGGCAACGAGGTCGTCCCGAAGAGTGGAGAGGCGGGCGGATCCTGCCGCTATTTCCTGGACATCCTCGGGATCGGGACGGATCACGATAATGGGAACGCCCGTCGGTTTATAGGTGTAAAACGTCCAGCTGCTGCCGGTCCGGACCGACTCTTCCTGCCGGAAGGCCATGAGCAGATAGGGGTACATGCTGCTCTCGTTCAGGTCGATCAGAAGGCAGGGACGTCCCTGCCGGGCATTTTCGACGATCAGGACGGAGGCCATTGTGCTTCGTCCGCTTCCTCCCGCGAAGCTGGTCAGAAACATGACCGGCCAACGGGTCGGGCTGACAGGAAGAGCGGGGACGAGGTCGGAGACAACGGCCTTGATTCCCGGCCACTCCTCTGGCTCTCTGATGGTTGCCTGCGGGGGGGCAAGCGGTCTGAACACCTTTCGGCCGGGGGCCGGTGGAAGGACGAAAGGTGTCGTCGCCCGGCTTCCTCCGGGGCTCTCGGGTAGTTCAAAACGCGAACCGGATGAGGAGGCGGAGCTCCCCTCTTCCCTGTCGAAGGATCGTTCCGGAGAGCGCAAGGGGACCTTTTCGAACTCGTGGTACGGTCGGGGGTGCTCCTTGGTGGCATTGAATATTTCGAGAACCCTCTTGATATCCGAGGAGAGGCTCATCGGGACCTCCAGAATCCTGTTTTGGGACGCTTCGGTTCCCTGCATCCATTCGTGTCCGTCAATAGAGAAAATACCATGAGACCCCTTCATAGCCTCCCACTCCCGGAAAGGCGGAGGAGCCAAGAACGCCACCGTCAAACAGGATTGACGAATCCAGGGGCGCCAGCCAGAGGCGGAGGGCGACCCCTCCCTGGAAGGCATCGTAGGTCGAATTTCCCTGGGTGATGAATTCAGGCCCGAGATCCAGACGGGTGCGCTTCGAGTTCCCCTGCCAGACCGGCGTGAGGTAGCGTGACTGGAAATAGACGTAATCGATGTATCCGGTGAAGTTTGCAAAGAGATCCAGGCCTCCTCCCAGAAAGTTCCAGAGAAGATCCGTCTGGAGGAACAATCCTGTGACCGTTCCCGGCGGAGTCAGTGTCTGGAAGTGCTGGGCGACAGCCACCCCCGCATCCCCCTCCCAGTACCCGAAGGAGGTCGGGAATCGGATTCCCACGGCGGGGGTCAGCCCTTCATAGGATTGGGAAAGGAAGGAGGAATCGGTCGGCGTCGGATGGTATTCGAACGTGAAGGCGTTTCCCATGAGGAAGAGGTGCAGGAGCGGGAAGGGTTCGCCTCCGTTGTCCGACTGGAAGTGTCCAAAGCCGGTCAGAGGAATGAGGTCTCCGACCTGGGCGTAGTAATACTGGGTGTACTGGGTAAAGGCCGTTTCTCCCGCCATCAGCTCGAGATGTCCCCTGGTTCGGCGTTGCCTGTCTTTTTCGACCGAGGCGAGGGCCGTACGGGCCTGCATCGAAAGAAGCGCAATGTCCAGAGGGGGCTGCTGGGAGGGCGAGGGGGTCCGGAGGGCGGCGATGGCCTGTTCGATCTCCGATCGCGCCTGGTTCAGGTGGCCCAGGATCCGGTCGTTGTCCGCCTTGGCGAGAAGCAGACGAGGGTCCCGGGGATGCCGGATGAGGGCCTTCTCCAGGATCTTTCTGGCTTTTTTCGGCTCCTTTCGGGCCTCCAGGAGATGGACCTTGAGGAGTGCCACGCGGACACTGCCCGGCCACCGTGCTCCGGCATCATCGATCCAGACCTCCGCCTGGAGGGGGTGGCCTGCGGCAATGGCGACCCCGGATGCCGCTTCATAGGACGAGAGGGTCGATCCCGGACCAAGGGTCAGGATCAGGCGGTAGGCCTCGCGGTTCTTTCCCTGAGCTTCCAGGATCGAGGCCTCCTGCTCCTGGTAGAACGGGTCAGAGGGATGGTGGCTGGCATGATCTTTCATGCGGGAAAGGGCCTGCTCGTAGTCCTTTCGGGCCAGAAGTCCTTGTTCTTCCCTGAAAGCCCGGAGGTGATGCAGTTTCCGGAGATTCCCCTGGTCTGTCTGGCTCAGATTCCGGACCTTGTCGAGACGGGACAGTAGGAGGGAGAGGGGACGTCGGGAGCCTGCGTCGAGCATGGTCCAGCCCCACAGGATTTCGTGATCCGGGGGAACCCTCACCGGGGATTGGAGGGCTCTTTGAAAGGCCCTCCGGGCCTGGGCGGGATGGTCTGTGTGAGCCAGGATTCCTCCTTCGGTCACCAGAAAATCCGGATTTTCCTCGAGCCTCATCCGGAGGGAGGAATTGAGGGTCGTGAGCTTGGCGAGTGCCTTGCGGTCCTGACCTTCGCGTCCGTAGAGGGACAGGAGGCCCATCCAGGCGGGAGAGTCATCCGGGGAGACCTCCAATGCCTTTTTGTAGAGGCTCTCCGCACGGTTCATATGGCCCATGCGTGCGGCGAGGCCGGCCTGGGCCACCTTCACGATCGGCTGATCCGGCCGGATCCGGTCGGCGTTCGCATAGTCCGTTTGGGCGGCTTCGAAATCCCCGTCCGCCTCTTCCTTCTTCCCGCGCCCCATGAAAGTCCAGAAGGAGATCTGGGCCGAAAGGTCGCGTTCTTCTCCGGCCTGCAAACGGGTGAGCGGAAGCCGGCGGGCATTCGCAAGGGCAGACCGTGACTTTTCGAAATCCTTCCTGCCCAGGTAGGCGTAGGAGAGCCCGATCCAGTAGCCGGGATTCCGGGGATCTTTTTCGAGGAGCCCCCGGAAAAGCTGGATGGCCTTTCCGAATTGGCCTCGGTCCAGAGAGCGATAGGCTTCCCGGGATTCGGGGCCGGCGGAAAGCGCGCGCTTCTCCGCAAGTCCAAGCTGGTCGGACAGGAGTCGGTCCTTCGGGTGGAGGAGAAGATAGGCCTTCATCTGGGGGATGTTGCGTGGAAGGGTCCCTTCCCAGAGAAGAAGCTGTCTCCAGGCCGCCGTCGCAGTGTCCGAGACGGGCGAAGGGGATTCGGCCATGGGTTTCAGGATCTCGACGGCTTCCGGACGGGTGTTGTCCTTGTAGGAGAGGATCTCACCCAGGGCCAGACGGTAGTGGAGGCTTTCGGGGTAGGTGCGGACAAGCCCCCTGAGCTGGCGCTCCGCCTCCCGGCGACCCTCCTTCGAATGAACCATGTCATTGAAATATTCGACGGCGTATCGGGGCGGGGGCGGATAGGGGCCGAAGGCCTTCTGGTAGTGGGAGAGGGCCCGAAAATAGAGGTGGCGGTCACTCGCTCTCCGGGCCCGTTCGATTTCCCGGCTCCACAAGGGCCCGAGCTGTGATTCTCTCGCGAAGGAGGGAAGAGAGGGGTCCTGGGGATCGAGCTTTCGAAGGGTTGCGATGTATCGTCTGGCCAGGGGACGATTCCCTTCGCGGAGCGCGTCGGAGGCCAGGGCGATGAGGGCCGGCCGGTTTGTTGGGTCGATAAAGAGAAGTTGGCGATAGGTCTGGGTCTCAAGATCGTCGCGACCATGGGACGCCCAGAACTCCGCTTTTTTTTCGAGAGCGAGGGTCACCGGTGTTTCCGCCCTGGCGTTTTCATAAAAAAATCCCAGGAAAAGGAGCATTCCACACAGGGGGGCCCAAAGACAGTCCTGAAGGCGAGCGTTCACAGAAGGCATGGAAAGACTCCGGGTGAAGAGGGTCATGGGCCCTGTCTCCGGTGTGCGAGTGCCGGCAGGATTCCGGAAAGGATGCTGGCCAGGAGGGCACTGAGGAGAAGAAGGGCCGCCAGCGTTCCCAGGGGATGGGAATAGAACCAGAATCGCAGGGCAGTCAGGATCGGAAGATGTCCCAGGGAAAAGCGGTCTCCCGGAACGAGGAAGGAGTGGATGCGGTCGGCGCCCACAACGCTCACCTGTCCGAAGATGTCGGAAAAGTGTCTCGGATCGAAGAGGACCCGGTCCATCGAGAGCAGGGACGCTTCGCTCACGCCACCCAGGGAGAGGATGACCTTCCGGGGGGCCAGCGGAGAGACGTCCTCTTCCATCACCCCCAGGGGATTCCGGTCTTCCTTGAAGTAGGCGGCGAGGGCCTCTGGCCCGTAGGCATGGGGGGGAGGGTTGGACCACCGGAAGAGGCTTTCCAGCCGGCTTTCGAGCCGGATTCGGGAGCGGGATTCAGGGGTGTCGAGGGGAAGGGCTTTCCCGTACCGGATCAGGAGGGGGTTCGTGTCGTAGGTTCCGATCAGGATCAGGTTCCGGTCCCGGAATGCGGAAAGATGATCGGCCGTCGTGACCGACAGATAAATTCCCGGGGAGCCCGTTTCCTCCGAGAGGAAGGCCATGAGATGGAGAAAAATGCGGAGATCCCCCTCGCCGGGAGATTCGGGCAGGACGACGGCCGTTCCCCGAAGGTCCGGGTATCGGGTGAAGGGATATCCGCCGTTGGGGACGAGGCGGAGGTTGGGGAGGCGGACATAGTGAGGGATGGCGGTCAGATCGAGAGACGAATTCCCGAGGATCGTTCCCTGGAGGCGCGGATTGTGGTTGGCTGTGCAGGAGAGGATCCCCGGTATCCCCGACTGGAAGTTGAAGTTGATCCGGAGGACATTCCGGAAAGGGGTGAGATCCTTGAGGCTGACAGGAATGGACCGGAATTGATCGGAGGCTCCGGGCGGGGTGGAGGGGAGGGGAATCGAGTCCTGGAATTGCTTGTTCAGAAGAAGGTCGAGCCGCGAGCGCTCTTCCCCCGGAAGGGTGGCATACCGGTAATGAAGTGCGAGGGGAAAAGAGGATTGATGCCAGACAAAGAGGTCGGAGGGAAGGGAAAAACGGACGGGAAGCGATCCGGTTCCGCTCACCTTGAGCCGGTCCTTGTCCACCAGGGTGTCGAGTCGGACGGGTTTGCGGGTGTCGATCCACCGGGGGGCCTCGTTTTTTCCGCGCGAGGCCGGAAGAATGATGCTGGAAACCGTCGCCAGGGACCCCGATGCGTCAAACTGTCCCAGGGAAAGACCGAGGGCGGCTGTCCGGACTTCCCCGGAGTTCCTGCCCAGGATCAGGAGAATTTTTCCGTAGGGATCGTCCGGATTGTCCACGAGGGCCAGGGTCGGTCCATTGACGGGGGGGATGAAGGGCCAGGGCGGGAGCTGGGGGGTGGCGGCCACCAGGATCAGATTGCCGGTGGGGAGGGATCCGGGGTCGTTGGGGAGTCCGGCTGTGGCCTGAAATTTGAGCGGGGTGCTCTCGCTTTTCACGCCGATCCAGGACGCCGTGATCCCGGCGGCTTCGAGAAGGGGAATGTCGGTGTGGCCCAACAGGAAGGTCAGCGTCCGTGTCCCGGTCATGGCGTGATAGAGGAAGGGGAGAGGAAGGTCCGAGAGCCGGTTCGGAAAATGGATCCGGATTCCCGAAAGGGAGACCCAGCTTCCCGGGTCGATCCGGATAAAGGGTCCCGTATAAATCCTGTCGCAGGGATGGTTCGGATCTTTCGCCACCCGGATCCTGAGGGAGTTGAGCGTCGTGACCAGATAGGGGGGGATCCTGAATGTGGCCGACTGTGGCGTGGGATGCTCGGGAGGGCCCAAGGGGAGGGGCAGTGTTCCCAGAGAGGTTTCGTTGATGTCCAACTCGAGGCGCGGCATTCGGACGGAGGTCTTCCTCGGAAGATAGGAGAATCGGACCGTCACCTGGCCCTGTTCTACCATCTGACTGGGGGGAAATCCGAAGAAGGCGCTCCGGTCCATGCTCGTTCCGGAGATCTCCACGGCCCGTCTCCATCCCAGCTCCGAAAAGGTGAAGGATTTCGCAAACTGCCGGTAGGCCTCAAACGGAGGGGAGGCGACCGCGGGGGATTCGGGGGGCGTCGCAAGGGACGGGTCCGGATTCGAGAAAAAAAGTCCAACCAGGAGGAGCAGCACGGAGAAACGGAAGGGAGTCATCCCGGGAGACCTTCTCACTGGGCCTGCCTTTCCCGGAAGAGGGCCCGGAGGAGCCTGATCTGGCCGAAAGCGGCGAACTTCATGATCTGGCCCAGGCTCGCCATGATTCTGTCCCGGCGATTCTGGGAGCGAATCATCGCCCAGGCATCGGCCCTTCCGTAGAGGATCAGGACAAGGTTCCTCTCTTCAGCCAGGGTCAGGGGGAGAAAGTTGAGTCGTACGGAAAATTCGTCAAGGCCCACGACCTCGCAGGGAAATTCGTACACCGTGTCGTAGAGGGCGATCTGGAGCAGGAGTCGTTCGCCCAGAAGAAGGGAGTCCCCCTGGCCGATCCGGAGTCGAACGCCCAGGTCGGAGACATCTTCGGTTTCTCCCGAGAGGATCTTCTGTCCCGGACCCATGATGCGGGCCGGCAGAGTCAGGGGGATGCGGGGACGATTTCTCCGCTGGGTCGTTTCCCAACCCACCGCAAGCGTGGCGCCCAGGACGATCATGTTGTGGATGACCCAGACCAGGGTCAGGACAATGGTGGGGATTTCTCCCAGACCTCGGGTGTAACGATAAATCCCGGCGACCAGCCCTCCGAGGTTGAGGAGCCAGAAGACGATGAAGGGGCGGGCGATACGGGTGTCGAAAAAATCTTCCCGGATGACCCCTTCCTTGGAGGTGACGTTGAAGATCCCGGCTTTGGGATTGAGAAGCGCCACCACCGTCGGAAGGAGGATGTAGGGGGCCAGGGTCGTTTCGTAGACTTCGTTCCAGAAGGAGTGGCGGTGAGCCCCCTGGATTGTGGAGTTGGTGAGGAGAGCCACGGCCAGGACCGGCAGGGCATAGGCCGCAATGGAGTAGGCGTCGGCATCGAAGATCTTGATGCCGAAATAGAGATAGGCCAGAGGGGCGAGCAGAAAGATGATCCGTGGCAGTGAAAACAGGAAGTGCATCATCCCGTTCAGATAGCACAGACGCTGGAAAAGGGTGAGTCCCGGGGTGAAGAGGGGGTTGTCGATCCGGAAGATCTGGATCATTCCCCGGGCCCATCGGACCCGTTGACGGATGTGGGCGGACAGGGTGGTCGTGGCAAGGCCCGCCGCCTGGGGAAGGTTCAGATAGGCCGACTGCCATCCTTTTTTGTGGAGACGCAGGGAGGTGTGCGCATCCTCCGTCACCGTATCGACCGCGATGCCGCCGATCTCCTCGAGGGAGGTGCGTCTCAAGACGGCGCAGGATCCACAGAAGGTGGTCGCATCCCAGAAGTCGTTGCCGTCCTGGACGACGCCATAAAAGAGGGATCCCTCGTTCGGAATCTCATGGAAGACATCCAGGTTTCGTTCGTAGGGGTCGGGAGAGTAGAAATGGTGGGGAGTCTGGACGAAGGAGTAGCGGGGTTGTTTCTCCAGGATCCCGACGGTTGTCTGGAGAAAGGAGCGGGTCGGGATATGGTCGCAGTCGAATACGGCGATGTATTTTCCGGAAGTGCGGGAGAAGGCGTAGTTGAGATTGCCGGCCTTGGCATGGCGCCGTTCGGGCCGGGCGAGATACTCGATTCCGGCCGCATTGGCGAAATCCCGGAAGGCCGGGCGATTCCCATCGTCGAGGAGATAGATCTTGAGCTTTTCGGGGGGCCAGTCCAGGTTCAGTGCACCCAGGACCGTCGGCCGGACAATGGACAGGGGTTCGTTGTAGGTGGTGATGAAGACGTCCACGTGAGGCCAGAGCTCCGTCTCTTCGGGAAGAGGCTCGGCCTTTCTCTGAAGGGGAGAGAGAGACTGGAAGTATCCGAGGACGGTGACGGTCCAGGAGAAGAGCTCGGCACCAAACAAAAGAAAGATGAAGGGATATTCGTATCCGTGGATGCGCGGGTCGCCGATGCCCAGTGTCTGGGTGGCCCGCCACCACCCGTATCGGCCTGTGAGGTAGAGGGAGATGAAGATCATCGTGATGAGCACCCATCGTCTTCCGGGAAAGAGGGCTCTCATCAGAAGCGCGATCAGGAGAAGGGAGCCGCCCAGCCAGAGCTGGGTCGTCCAGTCCTTTGCGGGAATGGTCATGAGAAAAAGAAAAGGCGGGATTCCGGCGAGGAGAAGAACGATTTTCCAGGAAAAAAAGCTTCCGGATTCTTTGGACGCCACGGGGGCACCTATCTATTTTAAGGACAGGCGGGCCAGGACCCGCGAGTGCCCACCACCGTTCCAGACCCCTGCCGCCTCATGTCGGATCCAAATTTCCGGTCCGCAAGCGATTCCCGGACATGAAAAAGGGGCCGGCCTTCTGAGGGCGCATGTCCCACGAGGGAAGGGTGTCCATCCGGAGGATTCATATGGGGCATGAGGAATTGTCGTTCTGGAGCTGCAAATATCATGCTATGGAAGAGGGAAGTGCAAGCGGCCGGCTTGAATTGTTTTTTGTGGGAGCCGATTTCATGATGTGTTAAAAAGGCTGACATTGTGGCCGTTCCCTGTCAGAGGCTTTGACAGGCGAAAGAGGGGATCAGGAAGAGAAGGGGGAGCTTCCGGGAAGCATCAGGGTCCCGTCCGACCCGAAGGCGAATCTCCGGTCCAGAAATCCGGTTCCAAAGAGAGCGAGCACCTGGTCGTAATATCGGGGAGGGGTGCCGTAGAGACCCTTGTGAAGGGCCTGGTGCAAGGAGAGGAGGGTCTCTGTCATGAGGTACCTTTTTTTCTCGGCGCGGAGAGCGGGGAGAAGGGCGGCGGAGAATCCCTCCGGACCATTCCCGGCGGTCCAGCCAAGGAGGGCGTTGGCGTAGAGCGGGACACGGGAGCGTCGGTCAAGGGTCTGGAGCATGCCCGACATGCAGGCGAGCAGGCGCTTTTGCAAAGGGCTGTGTGGCTGAAGGAGGCCGGCCCAGAGATAGCTGCGGATCGCGTCGTAGCTTCCGATCGGCCCCGTGACGGGATCGGGACGGACATGGCCATTTCGCGTCACGAGGATCCAGTTCGGGACAAGGCCGTGGGGGGCGATGGCGGTCATATGGGTCAGGGAGGCCTCGAGGATCTCTCTCCAGTGGAAGCCGGGGGAAACGGAGGCAAACCGGATCAGGAGCTGGGGAGACAGGTAGCTGGGATTCAGGCGGGTGGCCCCGTTGGGAAGGCGAAAGCCCCAGGGTCCCGGAAGGAGGGCCCATCCGTATCCATTCAGGAAGGAGACTTCATTTTTTTCGATCAGGGAGAGAAGGCGTCGGCCCTGGGCCCCGTATTCCGGAATCTTCCAGATCCGGCCTGCCTCGATCAGGGAGTAGGCGATCCAGCAATCGGCGTCGGAGGCCGAGTTGTTGTCCAGGATCCCCCAGCGTCCGTCCGGTCGTTTTCCCCAGAGCCAGGCCGGAAGATGGGCCGCCAGGTCTCCCCGGGCCAGGTTGTTGGTGATCCAGGAGAGGATGTCCCTAAAGGATCGCTGGTCTCCCGAGACCAGGGAAAAGAAGAGCGAGTAGGCCTCTCCTTCCGAGGTGCTCCTGTCATGGTCCGTGCGGTCGATCACCCGCCCGTCCCCCTGCAGAAAGGTCTGCCTGAAATGGTTCCAGAGCGGCCAGGAGGAATAGGCTGAGGCAGAAAGGAGTCCGGGAGATCCGGTCATGAGAAAAGCCACCATTCCCGAAAGGAGCAGGAGACGAAAGGAGTTCCTTCCCATCGGTCGATGGCTTTTTCTTGTCATGCAGGCCTCCAGGAAATTGGGGTGACGATTCCTGTCGTTTCGCAAGCCTCGGGACTCCTCCCGATGGCGATGAGACGGAGTGGAAGAATTCTTTCAATCTTTGGAAGATTTCGCAACCGAGCGGGAGGGTGATGGACATGGCTCAAATACGGGTGCCGGAGACCGGGATCGAACCGGTATGACCTTTCGGTCGAGGGATTTTGAGTCCGAAATCGGGTTAGGATTCTCAAGGGTGATTATAGTAAAATAAATAAATGACAACAATTTG
>DAIBTC010000005.1 GCA_027415345.1 Nitrospirota bacterium | reverse complement strand
AAGAGAGAGTCTGTTCGATCAGGACCATCGCCTTCCGGGAATGTCCGAGCAGGGCAAGGGACCGGGCTTCGAGGTAAAGGGCCCTGTCCCGAAAGGGAAAGGGGGGAGAGGATTCGAGATAGGCCTTCGTTTCGCGACGGACAAGGTCATTGGCCCCCATGGCCTGGAGATAGACCCAGCGCGGGACGAGAAGATCTCCTCCGACCCGGTTTGGCCCAAGCCTTAAAAGGGCTATGGTACTTTCCGGACTCAGGGGATGGTTTGAGACAAGACGGCCAAGGAGGGCGGATCTCTCTTCCCCCGAAGCCGCCATGGCCCTCCGGAAGAGGTCCCGGGCCCGGCCATCTCCCCCTTCGGGACGCGATGAGGGAGAGAAAAGATCGTTCTCCCGGCCTGCGGAAAGACGCGAGAGCATCTCCCGGTCGTTCTTTCCGACATTCTCCGAATGGGCAAGATGCCAGAGGAGAAGGGGGGCCAGGTCAGGGAAAGCCGAAAGGGCAGGCGCCAGACCCTCCTCAGTAAGGGCCGTATCCGGAGAGCGGAACCAGGCTTTCAGAAAAACCGCCCTGCCGTTCAACGGCTGTGGAAGGTCCTGGGGGTGGAGGTTCTCCCACATCGCCATTTTCCGCCAACCCTTTTCCGATGCTCCCCATAGAGAGGGGAAAGGCGGCTCACGCTGAAGAAGAAGCAAATTGTTCCGGAATTGGTCGAGGGAGCTGCTGGCCTTCCCCCGGAGAGGTTCCTCTCCCGGGGAGGTGTCCGGGAGGAAGGCCAGCAGAAAAATGGCAAAAAGTAGGCCTAGAGCCGGTGAAACTCGAAATTTACTGGATGACATGGAATCCACCGTTATAGTATATGAAGGCCCAGGTCAGTGTCAGGCTGGTCTTGTGGAAGGAAACCGGAAGAGGAATATAGGGGGCCGCAACCCTGACAATGCGCAGCGACTCTTCGTCAAGCGCCCGGCTTCCGGAGCTTTGCGTGAGGGCAATATGGGCAAGCGTTCCATCGGCATTGATCGTGAATGTCACCAGTGCCCGGCCCGTCGTACCACGAGCCGCGGCATCGGGAGGGTATTCTCCGATTGTTTCGAAGCGCTCCTGGATTCTCCGGATATAGCTTGAATAGGTTTCATCTTCGAGGTTGGCGGCAATCCGGTCGAGTTCAGACTGCCGGTCGCTGTAAGCCGGAGCAACTTCCTTGGACAGGTCGAGGTGCCGGGTCAGAGGATTTCCGAGTGACTCCTGGGCCAGGATTTTCTGGATCTGCTGCTTGGTCAGGGGCTGTCGGATGACAGGTTTCTCGGGCTGAACCTTGCTCTCCTTGCGGGCCGCCTCCTTCATGTCGGGTCTGGGAACTTCACGGTCCGTTTCGGCCTTGGACTTGTTGGGCTTTTCATGCCGCTTGGACTTGTGAACCTGACGAAACCCGGGGGCTTTGTCGGCCTTGGGGGCCTCCCGGGGTGCTTCGGTCCTTGCAAGGACTTCGGGGGGAAGAGGAGTCCTTGGAGCGGATTTGGGCACGGGGGGATTATGGACGGTCCGGTGTTCGACCCCCTTCGGCTTTCCGTTAATGGAAAATCCCTTCGGGAGAAGGGGGGCCGAAGACTGGGGCCGGATGGGAACCTTCGAGGGATCGACAAGATCAATGAAGACTGGCTTCTTTTCCTCGGCCAGCTTCTTTTGATCAAGAGGGGAAAGGGTCTTTGGCTTGGCCGCAATTATGTTCTCGATGGTTTGATGAAAGGCCGGATCCTTCAGGAACAGGGCAAGGGCTGCCGAATGGACCAGGAAAGAGACCAGGATGAACCAGCGGAAGGCCCACTGGTCTCCTTCCCGGCTCTCCCCGGACAATCCGTACCCTTCCTGATAGGATGGCATGAGGGCCATAACGGGAACTCTCCACAAATCGGCTCACCGTCCGGCCCCTGGCGGAGGTTCCGGCAAGTGGCGGACAACATGAATCGGTTTCATCAACAATATACGAGGATTCATTTTACTCTATGGTCGTTCATAATGGAAATCGGGAGGGTCTTCCTCCTCCGTCAAAACATCTCGGCCAACATTTTCTCACGGACCCTGCGATCGCCCGGAGGATTGTCGGAGCCCTCGACCCGAATCTTCTTGAAGAACTTCCCGTTCTCGAGATCGGACCCGGCCGCATGATCCTTACCAGAATCCTGGCAGAAAAGTCCCGCCGCCTGGTCCTGATAGAAAAAGATGCCAGACTTTTGCCAGAGCTCCAAAAACAGCTCTCCCTATTCCCCGCCACTTTGGAAATCCGGCATTCCGATGCCCTGGACGATCCCTTTGACCTCTGGGACTTCCCCTATCTGCTGGTCTCGAACCTTCCCTACAATATCTCGGTCCCGCTGTTCATGAAAATCATCTCCTCCCCCTCGCCTCCCAGACAGGCCGTCCTGATGTTTCAGAAGGAGGTGGGTGAACGCATCGTCTCGAGCCCTGGAGAAAAAAGCTACGGATCCCTCTCCGTCTCAACCGCCCTTCTTTCGGAGGCGCGACCTCTTTTCAACATAAGACCGGGGTCATTTTTCCCTCCCCCGAAGGTCCATTCCATGGTCCTTTCCTTTCTTCCTCGCCCATCACGCCTTGATCCTTCCGTCCCTGGGGCCATTCATCTGGCCAGAAGCGCCTTTTCCTACCGAAGAAAGACCTTGCAAAATGCCTTAGGGAAATCCCTCCCTCCCCCGCTTTCCGAAGGGATGGAGGTCCTTTTCACAGAGATTCCGGACCTTCCCGGCCGGAGACCCGAGGAGATCCCTCCGGATGGCTGGCTCGACATGGCCCGAATCCTTCGTGCGCACAACCCTGGAATTTTTGATAGGATAATCAAATGACCTATTTTCACAGGAGGAACTTTTGACCGATCTCCCCTCTCCGCTTCAATCACCTTCCCCCACCCTCAGGATCATTCCCCTCGGCGGAATCGGGGAAGTTGGCATGAACATGACCGTCTATGAATCCGAAGGCCGCATCATTGTCATCGACTGCGGTGTCCTCTTTCCCGAGGATGACCTTCTGGGGATCGACCTGATCATCCCCGATTTTTCATACCTGACAGAAAATCGTGACAGGGTTCTTGGCCTTTTCCTGACCCACGGCCATGAAGACCATATCGGAGCCGTCCCATACTTTCTCCGTGAATTCGACGTTCCGGTCCTGGGGACCCCGCTGACACTCGGCCTGCTGGAATCAAAACTCCGGCAAACCCGCAAGGCCGACGAAATGCCAAAACTCATTTCCCTGACCCCGCGACAGGAATACACCATGGGGCCCTTTACCGTGGAACCAGTCCGCATCACCCATTCGATCGCCGACGGGGTCGCCTTTGCCATCCGGACTCCGGCCGGCCGTGTCCTCCATACCGGAGACTTCAAGATCGACCTGACCCCCATCGATGATCTCCATATCGACATCCACAGGTTTTGCGCTCTCGGGGAAGAGGGCATCCTGGCACTTCTCTCCGACAGCACGAATTCAGAGAAGGAAGGACTTTCCCTCTCCGAAAAGCTTGTCGGGGAAAACCTTGACCGGTTCATACAGAATGCCCCCGGCCGGGTCATCGTCTCCACATTTTCTTCCAACATTCACCGATTGCAGCAGGTCGCGGACGTCTCCATAAGACATGGCCGGAACATTGTCTTTACTGGACGATCCATGGAAAACAACTACCGGGTGGCCTCTGAACTCGGACATCTTCACATTCCCGCCGACAGGGTGGTCAAAGTCGAGGCGGCTTCATCCTTTCCCCCGGAGAAAATCACCATTCTTACGACAGGGAGCCAGGGCGAGGCCATGAGCGGCCTTTTCCGGATGGCAGTGAATGACCACAAGCACGTCTCCATTGGCCCGGGGGATACCGTCCTTCTCTCATCGCGCGTCATTCCCGGCAATGAACGGGCCATCGACCGCATCATCAATCTTCTGCTCAGGAAAGGGGCCACTGTCCATTTCCGGGCCATTTCCGACATTCACGTTTCCGGCCACGCCAGTGCCGAAGACCAGAAGCTCATGATCCGCATGCTCCGACCACGTCATTTCGTTCCCATCCACGGAGAGTTCCGGCACCTTACCGCCCACGCCAGGACAGCTCGGAAGATGGGAATTCCCGATGAACGCGTCCATCTGATTGAAAACGGGGACGTTCTCGAATTCGACGGAATTTCGGGAAGGCTCCTGGAACGTGTCCGAACGGGAAGGACCCTGATCGACGGCAAGGGGGTCGGCGATATCGGAGAAGGGGTTATCCGCGACCGGAAGCGACTTGCCTCCGACGGGATGGTGATGGTCATTCTGGGACTATCGCGTCAGGACGGGCAGGTCATGATCGGACCCGAGGTATTCTCCCGGGGCGTTTCCCTCTCCGAGCGCTCCCAGGAAATGGACGGACTGATCCGGGCCCAGGTCCTTGTCGCCCTCGACGGGGCCGAACCAGAAATCAGAAGTGAGCTTTCTGCCCTTAAAACCCGTATTCACAATCATCTCCGAAAGTATTTCAAGAAACAGTTCGACAGGGATCCGATGATCCTTCCTGTCATACTCGAGACCTGACGTGAGCGATACGGCCTCTCCCCTCCGGGAGCACCGTCCTTCCGGATTGCCGGCGAAACTTCTTTTTCCCCTTTTCGAGGCGGCACTGGCCGTCTTTATGGGAGGGGCCCTGGTCACGCTTCATCCGGATGACCCCTCCCTTTTTACCGGCTCGACAGATCATTCTGCGATCAATCTGTTCGGAATGGCCGGTGCGACGATGGCCGACCTTCTTTATTCCTATCTGGGCCTCCCCTCCCTGCTACTTCCCCTTTTGCTGGGGTGGCACGCCGTTTCACGACTGAAGGGAGGGTCGTCCTCCTTTCCCGCCATCGCTGGAACATCCTTTCTTCTGGCCGGCCTTTCCCCTCTGTTCGCTACGATCCTGACCCGTCCCCTCCCTGCTCCCTACCCACCGGGAGGACTGATAGGAACGGCTCTTGTCCGGGAACTCCTCCCGCTATTGAACAGGCCGGGACTCATTCTCCTCTTCGGAACGCTTTCCCTGGGAGGATTGCTGCTTCTCCTCACAGTCCTGCCGGTTCTCCGATCCCGGAAGGTCCTGGATATTATGAAAAACATTTTCCAAAGGCCCAAACAGCCCCAGCAAGCTCCCATAGAAAGCGCTCCGGAGGACACTTCCAAGCCACTCCCCAAGGAGGAACCGGAGATTCTTGCGGAGATCGCGGCCCCTTCCCGGCCAGCCCCGGCTGCCCCTTCGAAAAAAACTCCCCTGCTCCTTGACATCCCTCCCAACTCCAGGGTTCCCCCGGCATCGCTTCTTGACGTGGCTCAGGCAGAGACCGAAGACACCGGGGAGTTCGTCCGGGAAACACAGAAAACCCTGGCGGAATTTTTCCGAATCTATCAGGTTTCGGGACGAATGGCCGGAGCCCAGACAGGGCCCGTCATCACCCTTTTTGAATTCGCGCCCTCCCCCGGCCTCAAGGTCAACCGGGTTACAGGGTTGGCAAGTGAACTCGCCCTGACACTCAAGGTTCCCCAGGTGCGGATCCAGGTCCCCGTTCCGGAAAAGTCGACGATCGGAATCGAGGTCCCAAACCCCCGCCGCTCAAAGGTATCGTTTCGCGAGATTTACGAAAGCCTTTCCTACCGGGCCATTCCCTCGCCACTGGCCTTGGCGATCGGGAAGACTGTCGCCGGAGAGCCCTACGCCTCCGACCTCGCCCGCATGCCGCATCTGCTTGTGGCCGGTGCGACGGGGACGGGGAAGTCTGTCTGTCTTAACGGAATCATCTCGAGTCTTCTCATGAAGAACGGTCCAGAAAACGTCCGGCTCCTGATGATTGATCCCAAACGCCTCGAGATGGCCCCCTACGAGGGAATTCCCCATCTTCTCGGACCCGTCGTCACGGAACCCGGCCTGGCAGTGGTCCGTCTTAGGGCCCTTGTGGGAGAGATGCTCCGAAGGTACGATCTCATGAAGGACGAAGGAGTCAAAAATATTGGAGAATACAAGAAAATTGTCCCTCCCGAGAGGGCCTTCCCATACATCGTCGTGGTGATCGACGAACTGGCCGACCTGATGCTTTCGCAAAAGAAGGAAGTCGAGCCTCCCATCATCCGCCTGGCCCAGATGGCCAGAGCCGCCGGAATCCATCTTGTTTTGGCCACCCAGCGTCCTTCCGCCCAGGTCGTGACCGGCCTCATCAAGACAAACATTCCCACAAAGATAGCCTTCCAGGTCTCAAGCCAGATTGATTCGCGTGTCATCCTTGATACCGGAGGGGCGGAGTTCCTTCTGGGAGCGGGGGACATGCTCATAAAGCCGCCGGGCTCCGATGTCGTACGGAGGCTGCACGGAGCCTACATCTCTGAAGACGAAGTTCACCGGATCGTCGAATTCTGGCGGAGGATGCCTCCTCCCCCTCCCCTTCCGGAAGAAGAGAGGATCCTTGCGGGGAACACCGTGGACACCAAGGAGGGAGATCCTCTGGGACAGGGAGAAAACGATCCCGAGGAAGAGGGACTCTATCAGGAGGCACTGTCCGTCGTTGTCCGACAGAAGAAAGCGTCCACATCGCTGATCCAGCGCCATCTGCGCATCGGTTACAACCGTGCGGCCCGCCTGATCGACCGCATGGAATCCGAGGGGGTGATCGGGCCCTCGGATGGAACCAGCCGCCCCAGACCATTGCTGAAAGGATTCGACCGACATGAATGATCCCGAAACTTCCATTCGCCTAAAAGGCTTAGCCCTAGGCGGGCTCCTCCTTGTCCTTTCCATGCTCATTCTTTCCCCTGCCATCCCCGGATCAGTGGGGGCCCGGGCATCATCCCCGGAAACGGGTCAGGGGGAGCTCGGCCTCCTGATCAAAAATGTGAAAGGCGGGGAAGGATTTACCGGAGACTTTGTCCAGACGCTCGGAGCCCCGGGGACGACCGGGAACCACTCCGAAGGATCTCTCGTCTATCGGGCTCCGGGACTGATGATTCTTCATTATTCCGATCCCCCCGGCCAATGGCTGAAACTGGAGGGGAACCGGATGGCCCTTTATGTCCCCCAGAACCGCCAGGTTCTTTTTAAAACCATCAAAAAGCACCGTATTCCCGAAACTCCCGCCATTCTTCTGGCATCCATCCCCGACATTGCGAAATGGTTTTTCGTACGACCGGAAGGGTCCGGAACCGAAAAAAAGGGAGAGAGAATTTCCATCGTCCTGATCCCGCGCCATCCCGACCCCCATCTTGCCCAGGCCCGGCTTACCCTTTTGAAGGGAGAGGGGGTCCTGACTGATCTCCTTTTCATGGAACAGAACGGAACTCATCTGTCGATCCACCTCAAAAAATTCCGGATACTCTCCCATGTTCCCGCCAGGGATCTTGAAGTCTCAGTCCCGAAAGGAACTACAGCGGCCGAAGTCCCGGGGGCCTTCTGATGACCCTGTCCCGCTCACCCAGGAAGGCTGACCGGGAGGTCATCGCCCTCAAGGGGGTCCGCCAGCACAACCTCAAGAACTTCGACCTCGAGATTCCCCGGAATCGCCTGGTAGTGATCACCGGACTTTCAGGTTCCGGGAAGAGTTCCCTGGCCTTCGACACTCTCTATGCAGAAGGCCAGCGGCGTTATGTCGAATCCCTCTCAGCCTATGTTCGCCAGTTTCTGGAAATGATGGACAAACCGGATGTCGACTCCATAGAAGGACTTTCTCCGGCTATCGCCATCGACCAGAAGGTGACCTCCCGGAACCCCCGCTCCACGGTCGGAACAGTGACGGAGATCCACGACTATCTCCGGCTTCTATTCGCCCGCGCCGGCCATCCTCACTGCCCGGTTTGCGGTCGACCCGTGACCCCGCAGACCATCTCCCAGATGGTCGACCAGATCCAGTCCATGCCGGAGGGAACCCGATTCATGATCCTGGCCCCGGCCGTCTCCGGGCGCAAGGGAGAATATCGCAAGGAGCTTGCCCGTATTTCCAGGGAGGGATTCACCCGGGTTCGTCTCGATGGGCGCATCTACGATCTTGACGAAATCCCGGAGATTGACCGGAAGAAAGCTCATAGCCTCGAAATCGTGATCGACCGGCTCTCCGTGCGTGCCGACAATGCCCAGAGGTTGGCGGATAGCCTGGCCACAGGACTTCGGGAGGGACAGGGACGGGTGATCCTCCATCTTCCCGAAAAGCCCGGAGAACCCGGGATTTCGGAGGACCAGATCCTTTCCGAAACTGAAGCCTGCACGGTTTGCAATATCAGCCTCCCCGAGCTCGCTCCCAAGCTTTTCAGTTTCAATTCTCCCTATGGCGCCTGTCCTGAATGCCTGGGGATCGGCATTCTGATGGAGGTCGATCCCGCCCTCCTCATCCCCCACCCCGATCTTTCCCTTGCTGAAGGTGGCATCAGGATCCTCGAAAGCCGGAACCTCTCATCGGTCCGCACCCGTCTCCTCCGGTTCATGGAAGAAAGGGGGTTAAAACCTTTCACCCCCTTTTCAAAAATGGACCCGTCCTTTTTTCAGGAGATTCTTTACGGAACGTCAGCCCATCCCCTTTCGGAGCTGTCCGGCAAGGCCTCTTCCCGAACGGGATTTGAGGGGCTGGTCCCGATTCTGGGAAACCTTCACAAGAGCACCCAGATCGGAGCCTGGGCCCGGGGAGAACTTGAGTCGGTCCTTTCGGAAAAACCTTGTCCTTCATGCCATGGAGCCCGTCTCAAGCGCGAGAGCCTGGCCGTGACTTTGGGAGGAATGAACATTCACGAGGTTTCCTCTCTCTCGGTCCATGATGCCCTGATTTTTTTTGAAAAGCTGGCGCTCACGGAAAAGGAAGAACAGATCGCAAAAAAGATCCTCCGGGAAATCCGGGGACGACTCTCTTTCCTTTCAGAAGTCGGCGTTGACTACCTGACCCTCTCACGNTCGGCCCAGACGCTTTCAGGAGGCGAATCCCAGCGTATCCGGCTCGCGACCCAGATCGGCGCAGGGCTTACGGGCGTCCTTTACATCCTCGATGAACCTTCGATCGGACTTCATCCCCGGGACAACAAGAAACTCCTCGACACTCTCTTTCATCTGCGCGATCTCGGGAATTCCGTCGTGGTGGTCGAGCATGACGAGGAAACCATCTCCTCCGCCGACCACGTGATCGATATGGGTCCCGGGGCCGGGCGTTTGGGAGGAGAAATCCTTGCCCAGGGCTCCCCTGCCGAAATCATGTCGAATCCCCGTTCGATCACGGGAGCCTATCTTTCGGGGGCCAAATCGATCATTCGCCGAAGCCCTCCACGGACCCCGAAAGGCTATCTCACCCTGGTCGGAGCCACCGAGCACAACCTCAAGGGAATCGATGTGGCCTTTCCCCTGGGTCTTCTGACGGTCGTGACCGGAGTCTCCGGCTCGGGCAAAAGCACCCTTGTTCTCGATGTCCTTTACAACCGGCTGGCCCGTCTCTTCTATGGAAGCCGGGAGCGCCCCGGCCAGTGCCGGGAGATACGGGGGGTGGACAGGATCGACAAGGTGGTCCATATCGACCAGTCTCCCATCGGCCGGACGCCAAGGTCCAATCCGGCCACGTATACCGGATTGTTCACACCGGTCCGGGAACTTTATTCCCAGGTCCCGGAATCACGGGCTCGGGGATACGATCCCGGCCGTTTCAGCTTCAACGTGAAGGGTGGTCGCTGCGAGGCGTGTCAGGGTGACGGCGTCATCAAGATCGAGATGCATTTTCTCCCCGACGTCTACGTCGTCTGTGACCTTTGTCACGGAGCCAGGTACAATCGCGAAACACTTGAAATCCGGTACCGGGGCCGCTCCATCGCCGAAATCCTCGAGATGACGGTCGATGAGGCCTTCGAATTTTTCGGGGCCGTCCCCTCCATCTCGGGAAAGCTTGACACCCTGCGAGAAGTCGGTCTCGGCTATATACATCTTGGGCAATCAGCGACGACCCTTTCCGGAGGAGAGGCCCAACGGGTCAAACTCTCCAAGGAACTCTCACGCAGAGCCACCGGCAATACCCTCTACATTCTCGACGAACCCACCACAGGTCTCCATTTCGCTGACATCCAGAAGCTTCTCGACACTCTCGACGCCCTTGTCTCCTCCGGCAATACCGTCGTTGTCATCGAACATAACATTGACATCATCGCCAACGCCGATCATCTGATTGACCTGGGCCCGGAAGGAGGGGAAAGAGGAGGGCGCCTTGTCGCCACCGGAACTCCGGAAGAAATCATGCGCCACAAGGATTCCTACACCGGCCAGGCGATCCGTGAGCACATGGCAAGAAGAAGCTCCAGAAAATGACCGCCCCCCACACTTCCCCAAGGTTTTTGCTGGGAACACCGACACGGATTCTGGGAGCAGCCCTGGCAGTCAATATGGCCCTGGCAGGACTCAAGGTCGTCTGGGGACACCGGATCAACTCAGTGGGCATGCTTGCCGACGGATACCATTCCCTTCTCGACTCACTCTCCGATCTTCTCTGCCTTCTGGGATCCTTTGCGGCCCGCCGGCCCCCCGATGCGGACCACCCCTATGGACACTCGAAGTATGAGCCCCTGACGCAAGCAGGGGTGGGCCTCCTCTTGTTCTTTACCGGCTATGAAGTCCTGAGCCACAGCTACGACCAGTTCAAGCTGCACCGGGCCCCCCAGGTGGGCTGGTCCTCCGTCCTGGTGATGGGGATTTCGATCGGACTCCAGACCTTGCTCTATCTGGGAGAAAAAAAGGTCGCCCGGGAGACGGGCGACAACATCGTTGCCGCCGACGCCACCCACATAAGGTCAGACCTCATGGCCTCCGGATCGGTCCTTTTCGGACTCTTTCTCTCCTCACGGGGATTCGGGTTTGCCGATCCAGTGATCGGTGTCATGATCGCCGTCCTGATCGGCTATGCGGGATTCCATCTTCTCCGGGAGGGAGCCCAGGTTCTCTCAGACCACTCGCCTCTCCCATCCGGCGAAATCGCCACTCTAGTCCGTCAGACGCCTGGTGTGGTGGATTGTCACAACATTCGCGCCCGCGGATCTAAAAATCGTATTACAATGGATCTGAACATCCATGTTCCCCAAAACATGACCGTTCTCTCCGCCCACGAAATTGCCCACCGGATCGAGGAACGAATCCGGGAACACTATCCGGCGGTTGTCGAGGTGGTCGTCCATATCGAACCCGATCAGGAGGAATCCCATGAAAGCGTCAAATCCCTTTGACTCCTTTAACCCCGGCGCTCCCTTTGCTATCACTATGGGGGATCCGGCCGGAATCGGCCCCGAAATCATTGTCAAGGGATGGACCCACAAGGACATCTCCGGTTTCAGAAAGCTCGTCATCGGAGATATCGACCTGATCTCGGACATGGCGCGGCGTTACACCCCCGAACTGCTGGTCCAGCCGATCCAGAATCCCTCGGAGGTCCCGAATGACCCGTCAGTCTTGTCGGTTCTTCCCCCCTCTGATCTTTCCGGGCTCGAACCCGTCCAGCCTGGCCAGCCTTCCGTTGCATCGGGACGCTGGGCCTATGCCTGTGTCAAGACGGCGGTCGATCTCGCCATGGAAAAAAGGATCGCGGCGATGACAACCGCCCCGCTAACAAAGGTGGCTCTCCGGTCGGCCGGATACAACTATCCGGGCCATACCGAACTGATCGCCGCCCTCACGCACACTCCCCGGGTCGGCATGATGCTCGTGGGAGGTCCCCTTCGGGTGATTCTCGTCACCATCCATATCGCCCTTCGGGAGGTTCCTGGCCAGCTTTCCATCGAGAGAGAGTTGGAAACCATCCGCCTCGCCGGAGAGGCCCTGACCCTTCTCGGAGTTCAGGAGCGCAAGATCGCAGTCGCCGCTCTTAACCCCCATGCGGGAGAGGCCTCCCTCTTCGGGAACGAAGAGGAAAAGATCATCTTTCCTGCGGTCATGGAAGCCCGTTCAGAAGGACTCGACGTAGAAGGGCCCATGCCGGCCGACACCGTCTTTCACAAGGCTTCCCGGGGCGACTATGCGATCGTGGTGGCCCAATATCATGACCAGGGACTGATCCCCCTCAAGCTCCTGGGATTCGGAAAGGCCGTCAATGTCACCATCGGACTTCCCATCCTCCGGACTTCTGTCGATCATGGAACGGCCTACAATATTGTCGGAAAAGGGCTGGCCCAGCCAGGAAGCCTCATTGAGGCTGTACGTCTCGCCCGGAGCATCGTGGAGCGCCACTCCTCCACGGAGTCAAAACATTAACAGGGATTTTTACCGGATTTTTGAAAACCTTCCGAAACGTTCCTCTTCACTCGACCCATCCGCACCTCCCGGAAATTCCTTTCCGCCAAGAGGACCGGCGTTCCTTTGCCCGCACTTTCCCGGCCTAAACTTTTATAAAAAATCTCCGAAGAGACCTATGCAGGAGGAACGTTATGTTCCTTAACCCTTCCATAAGGAGAGTGACATGAACCGCCAAGCATTCAGGACAACCCAAAGCAGATGGTTAAAGGGACTTCTGGTCCTGGCCGTTGTTGCAGCCAGTTTTCTTGCCCCTTCCCGATCCTTTGCCGTCACATCCGGGGCGGGAGTATGGGACTTCATGATCTTCGGGAACTACAATATGGTTTCGCCCGATACGGGAGAGGCCTACAAGAATACCCCGGCCCCCACCTGGAACAATTTGCTGAACAACGGATACGGAGGGGGCGTGGGGGTGGCTTACTGGTTCAACGACATGATTGCCTTCCGGATCGAGGCGCAGACCGATCTCTATACCATTCCGACAGCCCAGGGAGGAGGCTCTCTCCAGTCCACCCCCCTGACCGGGGGCCTCGAAGTCAAGCTGTGGGGCAATCCGGACTATTATCTTTACTTCGTCATCGATGCCGGCGCAGGATACGAAGCCAACATGAGCGGACAGAGCTTTTTCGGAAAATCAACGGCCAATTCCTGGACGGCCTACGGAGACGCCGGTCTCGGCTTCAATATCGACTGGGTATTCGTGGAGGCCAAGATCGCCTATATGCCGCAGGCCATCGCTCATGGTGTCAGCGGGGGGAATGGCCAGAACGCCCTCTGGTATGTTCCCCTGACCGCCGGATTCAACTTCTGAGATTTTCCGGGCCTTCAAATGGGGCCTTCGGGCCCCCTTGATGTTGGTTTCCCTTTCCGGAGACCAGGAAAGAACATCCATTCACTTAATCGGACCATGATCAATGGCGACTTTCCGGCGACAGGGAAAGCGTCGGTCCTCCACATTGCGGCCATTTTCTCACTGCCCCACTTGCGAATCCTTTCGGGCTCTGATAGTTTAGTGAGAGCCGTGTGTTAATCTGTCCACCACTATCAAGGAGTTTCAATGAAAAAACTGGCATCCTTTGTCGGTTCTCTCGCTGCAGTCATCTTTTCTTTGTCCCTGATTGCCGCCCCGGTCACCTTTGCCGCCGATGCCCAAGCTCCGGCCGCCGCTACAGCTCCAGCCGCGACCCCAGCCGCTCCGGCAAAGCACAAGGCCCACAAGAAGATGCACCACAAGCGGCACTGGAAACACCACCGCTGCAACCACCACACCAAGTACTACAAGCGGCATCACCGCTGCTATCCCCACCACAAGAAGCATCACCATATGAAAAAGCATCACAAGAAGCACCACGCGGCGAACTAAAAAAAAAGGCCGGAGTCTTTGAACTCCGGCCTTTTTTTATATCCGAATCCATTCCTGACTCGCCTTTCCCCCATCCTTTTTCCGACTCAAGACACCCACTTTAAGCCGCTGAGAGGGAAAGCCTACCCCTTTCTCCCGGGAATCGCCCCCCTGGCGAGGGCATCCACCCGCTCGTTTTCCACATGACCGTCGTGTCCGCGGATCCATTTCCAGGCTACATCATGAATCGTCGAAAGGCGGTCAAGCTCCCGCCAGAGATCCTCGTTTTTGACGGATGTTCCGGAGGAGGTGCGGAATCCGTTTTTTTTCCAGCCCTTGATCCAGGTCGTCATTCCGTTTTTGACATACTGGCTGTCGGTATGGACCGTCACCCGGCAAGGCTTTTTCAGGGCAGACAATCCCGCGATAACGGCCATCAGTTCCATCCGGTTGTTGGTGGTCGCCGGATCTCCTCCCGAAATCTCCCGTTCGGTTCCCCGGCAGACAAGAAGGGCCCCCCACCCCCCCGGACCGGGATTCCCCGAACAGGCACCGTCCGTATAGAGCTCCACCTCGTCCATCATGGCGTATCGGCGGAAGAGAGAGTCCCCAGGGCATACCTGTACTGGACCAGCGAAGACAGAAGATCGAATCGGGCCGAGTCCACATTGACCCGGGCCCGCCGGAGGGCGGTTTCGGCATCGACCACATCCACCGAGTGGGCAGTCCCGACCCGGTAGGCCGCCTCGATCAGACGATCGTTTTCTTCGGCGTTGTCCAGGGCGGTCCGGGTCTCCCGAAGCCGCTCCCTCGCCTCCCGGACATCCTCGGCAGCATCCCGGATTCCTGCCATGAGCCGCACTTCATCATCTTCCTTCTGGTGCATCGACTGGTGAAGGCCAGCGCGGGCCTCATGGATCTGATGGGTGATCAGTCCTCCCTCGAAAATCGGAACATTCAGAAGTCCGCCGACGTTGAAGGTCGAAAAGGGGGTCGTGGGAAGTCCGAAAAAGGATATTGAGATCTGGGCCAAGTAATACTGGGCCGACCCGGTAATCGTGGGATAGTTCTGGTTCTTGGCCGAATCGAGGGCGGCCTTCCGGCTCCTGACAGTCTCGACGTCTGAGAGAAGTTCAGGGTGGGCGGGAAGATACTTGGCAATGTCCGCCTCCGGATTCACCCGGGCCGAGATGGATTCACCTGCCGGATCGCTCGCCTCGAAGGGTTTCTTGTGTCGAAAACCGATGGCCCGCCCGAGATCCACCTGGGCCTTCCTGAGGCCCGTCACCTCGTGGATCAGGTCAAGCCGGGCGGACTCATAGTTGACCTTGGCCTGGGTCACGTCGAGCCGAAGTCCCACTCCAGCGCCCACCCGGGCCCGGGCCTCGTCAAGATGGGATGCGGCATCGACGAGGCTCTGGCGAGCCGAGAGGACGCGGTGCTGGGCCTTCAGGAGATTGAAATAGGCCACTTCGACATCCCGGATCACCCCCTGAATGGTCCGGAGATCCTGGGCCTTCACCGATTTCAGCTGATGGCGGCTCTGGCGAACCTGGGAGTGGACCCGGCCAAAGTCCAGGACAGTCTGGGTGATCCCGACAGTCAGGAGGTTGTAGTTGGCATACTGGTACCCCGGAATGAGGAAGTATCCGAAGATGCTGTTACCAATCGTATCCGAGTATGAGGCCGAAAGGTTGGGAAAATAGCCGGCCTTGGACTCTCCGACCCTTTCCCGGGACGCCTTGACCTGATCAGAAAAGGCCTTGAGGGCCGGACGCCTCTCAAGAGCTTCCCTGACAGCATCTTTTAGGGAGATGGGTTGTCCTTGCGGAACCTGGGATAGGGAGAGGGGGAGCTGACCAGAGACGTCGGCCAGGACACGTTCCCCTCCCCCTCCCAGAAATCCCAGAATCCCCATACATAGGACCATGTTTCGATATTTCACTCGATGCCTCCATGGACAACAGTCTGTTTTGCGGCAGGTCCCCGATGGGACAGCCTCCGCATCAGAAGGATCATGGGGATCCCCAGAAGAGCCATCAGGCCGGCCGCGATGAATGTCTCGTTATACCCGGAAATAGCCGACTGGCTCTGGGCCGTTCCGGTGATCATGGCCCCCACCCGGGCCTGGATGTCGGGAACATTCCCGTGCGTGGCCGACTGGGTAAAGAAATCGACCACGCGCTGATAAAAATAGGAATGATGGGTCACATCCGACTGATAGCGGGCATAATAATCCGCCTGCTGATGGTCCAGAAAATTTCCGAGCACAGCGACCCCCAGGGCGCCTCCGATCTGGAGCATGTTGCTTTGGAGGCTCGAGGCCAGGCCGATATATCGGGGTTCGACCAATGTCTGGGGAATGGAGGAGAGAAGAGCGTTCAACATGCCCATCGAAAGGCCAAAGACAAGCTGGGCAATGATGATCTGGCTCATCTTCGGTACATTCGTCAGGAAGGCGAAGAGAAACTGGGAAAATGCCAGCATCAGGAATCCACTGACCAGAAGGACGCGCTTGAAGGTATCCGACCCCTTTGCCGAAAGGCTCCCAAGCACCGGCATGGCGATACCTGCCATGAGAGAGGAAGGCAGAAGGACAAGGCCGGCGTCAGTGGCCGTAAAGGCATTGAAGGTCTGGACGAAGAGAGGAAGCAGGAACATCCGTCCGAAGAGACCGACGGCCCGAAAGAAGTTGGCAACCATGATGAGAGAGAAATCGAGGTCCCGGAAAATTGAGAGATCGATCAGGGGATGTCGGACGGAAAAGGCTGTCATGATATAGATCCAGAAGGCGATGGCCGCAACAGCCCAGCATTCGTAAACAAAAAATGCCGTCCATCCCCAACGCTCGCCCTCGGTCAGACCCACAAGAAGAAAGGAAAGGGCCGTTCCCAGGGAAATGAATCCGGCGTAATCAAAGGGGACAAGGATATGTTCCCGGTCCTTTTTCAGCACGAAAACCGTAAATAAAAAGCTTAGAATTCCGAAGGGAACATTGATGAAGAAGACATCCCGCCAGTTGAAATTGTCCACAAGCCATCCTCCCAGGATCGGTCCGATCGTGGGGGCCAGAACAACGACAATCCCGAAAAAGCCGAAGGCCTTGGGGCGTTCGGCCGGTGGGAAGGCTTCGGTGATGATGGTGAATCCCAGCGGCATCATGATCCCGCCCCCCACCGCCTGAAGGATCCGGAAGATGATCATCACATTCAGGTTCGGAGAAATTCCGGCAAAAAAGGAGGAGAGGACAAAGAGAAGGATCGATCCCAGGTAAAGATTCTTGATGCCAAAGACTGTCCGTGTCCAGGCGCTGGCGAGGGTGGAGACTGCAAAGGCCATGGAGTAGGCGGTAATGACCCATCGCACTTCGTCCTGGTTCGTATCGAGGCTTCCCATCATGTAGGGGAGGGCAACATTGACGATGGTCGTATCGAGGACGGGAAGAAACAGGGAGAGCATCACCACCGCCAGGGCCCACCAGCGATAGTGGGGAGACTCTCCGAAAAGACTTCCGTCATCCCCCCTTACCACGGGGATCCTTCCTTCACATGGATCCGGATTTCGCAGGAAAGGCCAGGACGAAGAACGACACCCTTCGCATCATCGATCGTGATCCGGACGGGAACCCGTTGAGTCACCTTCACGAAGGTTCCGGAGGCATTTTCGGGGGGGAGGAGGGAAATTGCCGCAGCCGAGGTCGGCAGAATCTGAAAGACATGGCCATGAAAATCCTGTCCCGGGTAGGCATCGATGGAAATATCCACCGGCTGTCCGACCTTGACCCGTCCCATGCGGGTCTCCTTTACCTTGGCGGTCACCCAGGTGTCCTTCGGGTCAACGAGGGAAACCACCGCCTGTCCCCGGGAAACGACCTGCCCGACTTGGGCGATCCTCTCCGCCACCTGTCCGTTAAGGGGGGAATGGATGGTGTAATTCAGGGGATGGGATTCGGTTGTTTCGAGGGCCGTCCGGTTCACGAACTCGAGTTTTTTTATTTCCGCAAGTTGGGCCTTGAGATCCATGTAGGCCGTCTTCAGGTGGTCAAGGTCGGACTCCGTGATGAATCCCCCCTTTCGCAAGGCCTCCCCACGTTCCATGTCCCGTTTGGCATTGGCCAGGCGGACCTCCAGAGAGACTTCCTCCGCCCGGGTCCTCTCCAGGTCTCCGAATGCGGCCACATTCCTCTGTCCAAGCGACTGGAGGGCACTGAAGCCGGTGGTGTCGATCCGCGCCAGAAGATCGCCCTTGTGGACGGGATCCCCGATATTGAGGGGAAGGGTCATGACCCGTCCCCTCATGTTGGCCGAGACAAGAACAATATTTCCGTCGACCATGGCATCTTCGGTTGAGACATAAAAGGCGTTATACCGCAGGTAGGCCAGAATGACGAGCAGGGTGAGGAAAAGTCCGACACCCCCAATCATGAATCCCTTTCGCTTCCGGGAGGGGGGAACGGGCTGACCCGTCTGGGGTGTGGCGCTCATTCTCCCCCTCCCGTTTCGTGGGTTTCCTTCTTGTACTCGGAGGGAACAGGATGGGCGATCCGTTTCAGGGCCTGATGGTAATCGAAGCCACGGAAGGTCGGTGAGGCAGGATTGTGACAGGTCTTGCATGTCTTTTCGTCAGGCCGGTTGACAAGGCCCGCCAGGCGCGACTTCCGTGGACTGATCATCACCGAAAAATGGGCATAGTCCTCTCCCGGGCCATGGCAGGATTCGCACTGGACACCATCCGTCATCCTGAAAGTGGAGAGAATTTCCGGAAGGGGCTTCCCGTAGGCTGTTACGTGGCAGGAGAGACATCGACCATCCTTCGTAGGATCGGCGATATGAAGACGGGTCGCGATCTGGCGGGCCTCGGGGGACGAAAGATCATGGTAGGCCCGGGCATGGGGGCTTTGGGCCCAGACAAAGAACTGCCGTCCGATCCTCTGGGAGGAATGGCAAATCTCGCAGGTCTCCACCCCGACGTACCTGTGGAGAATCGAGTCGGCCTGGGCATGGATCGATTCAAGGAGAGCTCCCGTCCCTCCCACAAGAAGAAGCCCCAATGCGATCAACCCCTGTCGCAGTCTCTTCATTCTTTTTTTCCGTCCTTCCCTATAGTTGGATTTTGACCCGAATGACTTTCCATCCCGTTGATACCTGCTATGAAATGGTCGACCAGCGTTCTCAGGAAAAGCTCCCTGTCGAGGGTTCTGACTCGATGGCCTTGAAGAAGATCCTGGAAAAGGAAAACGGAGACGATCGGACCCAGGAAAAAGGCATCCTTCATGGCAGGGTTTTGTCCGGCCGATCCGATGAACTCCAGATAGCGACCAAGGATACGGGAAAATCGGTTCATTGAATGTTCCATGACCAGGCGGGGGAACAATGGTTCGGAGGCGTCGTCAAGGAGGCGATATTCGCTCAGGAGGATCCTCAGGACATCCCGGTTTTTTTCAAGGCCCTCGAAGGTGGCATGGCCGAGATCCATAAGAAATGCCCGGAAGCTTTTCCCGTCAGGAGGGGTCTTGGCGAACTCCCCTTCCCACCGGGAATAGCATTTCAGGGCAGGGGAAGAGTCCACGTTGAATTTTTCGATGATGATCGCCTGGAGGAGGGCCTTCTTGCTCGGGAAATAATGGTATATCAGGCCCTCTGTAATACCTGCCTTGCGGGCGATCTTCCTGTTTGTCGTCTGGAAATAGCCCTCGTCGGCGAAACAGGACATGGCGGCATCAAGAATATCCCTTTTCCGTTGAGCGCAGCGGTCTGACGGCTCCTCCTGCCCGCGCCCCTCTCCCTTGGCCCCGGAAGAGTGGGTCCCCGGCTCCTGTGCCAATAGACTATCCTCCTTTAATTGATTAACCAATCAATAATCGAAGTATACGAACCCCGGTAAGAGACGTCAAGTGAATTTCCCCCTCTCCTTCGACGGGGGACAGCCGCTTTGGTATACTGGATTCTCGTTTTTGTAGAAATTTCACGGGACAGTGACAAATACACTTTGGGAAACGATCCTTGGCCGACTCATCGCGATCCCCCCTCCCCTTGATCCCCCCTGTCAATCAGGCCGGCCGGTCTCCCCGTCCACGGGCCGGTCTCTCGACAGATCTCTACTCTCCCCCTCTCACGGATCTTCTCGAATGCCTTTCTCACGGCCTCCCTGTTGAGTATCTCGAGATTTTCCGGGGACGAACATGTGACCTCGAAGAGGCACGGCGATCGATTCCTGAAGGGATTCCTCTTGTCTACCACGGGGATTGTCTTTGGTACACGCAAGCAGACTTCACCTCCAATCCGGCATACCGGGACGAGGAACGGAGGGCCAGAGTCCACATGGAGGCCCTTGGATCTCCCTGGATGATTCACGAGTGTGCCCAGAAGGCGATGGAAGGGTTCGCATTTGGCCTCTATGCCCCTCCCCATCTCTCGAAGGAGGGATTGACGGCCGCACGTCTGGGGGCCCTCCATCTCCAGGATCAGATGGAGGGACGCCTCCTTCTCGTCGAAACGCCCCCTTTTCCTCCCCACCCGCCAGGCCCCATGGACCTGGGAGACTTCTTCCAGCGCCTCACCTGGAACACCCCCCTTGGGATAGGCCTCGATTTGGGCCACTGCCTCACCTATCTCGGCGTCTCTGGCAATCCTGTTAGTCCGGCCTCTCTCGTCAAATGGCTCAAGGAAGGCTTTCCGCTGGAACGCGTCGTCGAAATTCATGTGGGAGGACTTGCATGGAGACAGGTTCCCGGGGAATCCTTCCTGATAGACGACCATTCCGAGCCGGTTCCGGACATCCTCTTTGAGTGTCTGGAAGCCGCACTGGAGGAGCTTCCCCTCCCAGCCCTTGCAGGTGTCGCCCTGGAGGTCGACAACAAGGACCTGCCGCAAATCAGTATGGAATTCCAAAGATTTGCAAGGATCGTTGACAGAAAGGCCCGTCCCGGTGGGGCCCCCCTTCCGCCGGCATCACCGGATTCTATCCCTTCTCTCGATCCTGAATTCGAAAACCGCCTCAGGGGCAAGTATCGCGAGTTGGCCCGTGAACTCTCGGAATCCCAGGACTCCCCCTACCGCCGCTATTTTTACCCTGAAGAGATCTGGCTTTTCGGAGGAGCAATGCCCGATCTTTTCCCCGAAACGCTTGCCCTTCTCGAGAAGGAGGGAGTCGATGCCCGGACTTCCTTTGTGACCTTTTTCAACAGCCATCCGCGAAGCCTTTCAACCTCGATGGACTTTCTCGAGATAAAGATCCTCCGGGCCCTTGAATGGATCGACATCCTGTCCAGGGGTCGGGAGACCGACCTGGACAGGATCCGCGAGGTGGCCAGGAAGGAAGCCCATCTCATCCTTTCCGCCCAGTCACTCTTCAATGGAGATCCCCTATGACTACCTTGCGCTCACTCCGTTTGTCCGCCCTTCTCCTTGCCGTTCCCCTCTGTCTTGCCGCCTGCCATCGCCAGGAATCGGCCACTTCGACACCTGCTCCTTCTTCTCAGGCCCGGTTCCAGGGACGCATGCTCTGGAAAGAGACCCCTGTCGGGAAGGCCGCCATCTTTCTCCGGCCCCTTTCTCCCCATACCGGGCCGGAAATCGAGTTTCTGACCCGGACCGATGGGCGCTTTGAACAGGATCTCCCGCCGGGACACTATCTTCTCCGTTCTGCACCCACAACCATGTGCCCGGTCAGGGGGACCATCACTCTCTCCCGGGGGATCAACCGCTACCGTCTCCTCGTCCACCCCCTTTCCTTTCTGACCTGCAAACCGGGCGAAATCCGGAAGCTCTGACCCCCCCGCGACATCAAGAGTTCCGGGAGTTATACCGATAAGATTTGCGCCACGAGAAGAACAGGTTCTCCGGAAGCCCCCTGTTCGTGGACTTTGGAATCAATTGATCGGGAGGATCGCAGCCATGGGACTTTTCGGACGTTCGCCCGCCTCGGATAGCGGACACAACATCCAGCAACCCCCTTCACATTCAAGGGACAGGGAGCTTGAAGATCTAAGGTCCCGGACCCTCAAGGCCGAGGAGTTGGCCAAAACCGAGCGGCAGGAGGCGGAAAAGACCAGGAAGGTGATGGATTTCACACGGGAGGTTCTCTCTCAGGTCAAATCCTTCGGGGAATCAATCTTCACCGTGCGGGGCTCCCTGGTCTCCCTGGCCGAGACCATGAGCCGGGAGAGGGCGGCCATGGATGAAACGGACCGTATCGCCCTTCAGGCTGCCGGAACCGTCGACAGCATTTCCTCCAATATGGAAAAGATGTCGAGCGCCTCCAAGGTCGCAGCCCGGGAGGTGGAAGGCCTTTCGGAACGGGCGGGACAGATCGGCGCCATCGTGAGCGCCATCCGGGAGATTGCCGACCAGACCAACCTTCTTGCCCTGAACGCCGCGATCGAATCTGCCCGGGCCGGAGAGCAGGGCCGGGGGTTCGCTGTGGTGGCCGATGAGGTCAGGAAGCTCGCGAGCCGGACCTCAGCCGCAACCCAGGAGATATCCTCCCTCGTCAATGCCATCCAGAGTGCGACCCAGTCGGCCAAGGTGGCCATGGTCGCCCTCTCCGACCAGTCCCAAGCCCTGTCCTCGGCCGGAACCGGAGCCTCCCGGAGCATGCAGGACATGATGGGGCAGTTCAGGAAGATGGAAGCCTCGATCGAGGGCTCAGCCCTCCGGGGCTTTCTCGAGGTCGTCAAGATGGACCACCTCGTTTACAAGTTCGAGATCTACCAGGTTCTCTTTGGCCTCGTCGACAGGAAGCCGGATTCCTTCTCTAGCCACCGGAATTGCCGCCTCGGCAAATGGTATTACGAAGGAGATGGCCGGACCCTATCAGGAAAGGCCGCTTTCCGGGATCTTGAGCGCCCCCATGAAGAGGTCCACCGCTTCGGGCAGGAGGCTGTGGAGAGGTTTTCCGAAAAACGCCTTGAGGAATCCCTTGCCGCCCTTTCTCTTATGGACAAGGCGAGCCAGGAGGTTCTCGAACAGCTCGACCGTCTCGGCCAGGGCGAGGTCTAGGAAGGCCCATCCGGAGGACAGCCCCCGGCACTCTTCAGGATCTCCCTGAGTTTTCTCCGAAAGGCTTTCCCCATTTTTACAAATATGCTACTTTACCCCCATAGAATTCGGGGGGACCTTCCGGAGGCGGAAGAGCCGGCAAACAAAATGAAATCAAGAAGGATGCCCCCGATTAACGCCCAACCAAGGAAAGAAAAGAAGATTCCGATGCAGATCATGACCTTTCCCCTTTCCCGGGAAGTCGACCTCGGCATCCGGATGACCGAGATCAGGCGGATCGATGCCCTCATGGGATCCGCAGAACCCGGCCTGCCCCACACTTTTTTCCCCCAGGAGTGGTTTGCGCTGGCCATTCCCGACAGCCTTGAGGGGTTGAAGGGGATATCCCTTTCCTCCTACCGCGAGGCCCTGATCGCCGTTCCCAGGATCGGCCGCATTCTCCGTCTCCAGGATCCCGAGTCGGCAGGAAGCCCTCATCCGGAACATCCCTTCCTTTCCAGACATAAAACATTGGAAGGTTCAGAGACCTGGCTTCTCGACATTCCCCTCCTCAGGCAGGAATTTTCCGGAGAACTGCCCAGGAAGGAAGTGGCCGGAGAGTCTTCGGATCTTTTCCAGCAGGTTGGACAGACAGCCCGTGACATCCAACGCGTCCTGTCCCTTTCCTCGTCGATGGTCGATTCCCTCAAGTTCATGGAGGGAAAAATCCCTGAAACCTCCCAGGGGCTTGGGGTCATCAGCCAGATGACCGAGGATGCGGCACACAAGCTCATGAACATCCTCGAAAGACTCCTGGAGGATCATAATCGTATCCGCGCACTCATCAGCCCCCTGTCCGGATCCAAGGCTCCCATCAAACCGGCTGTGGACGAGATCATGGAGATTCTTGACCGCTCGGACGAAGGGATTATGCACGGCTTCGAAGCCATGGCCTTCCAGGACCTTGTCGGTCAGAACATCAAGCTGATTGGAAACCATCTGAAAGAGCTTGAGTCGAGGCTCGTGAGAATCCTCATAGAAACCTCCCCTGACACGATCCGGAACGAGGAAAAGACGGCTCCTCCCTCGCCGTCCTCCCCGGCATCTTCCCCAGGAGAGACACTCAAAGGAGTCGGGGCTCAGGGAGACATCGACCAGAACACTGTCGACCAGCTTCTTTCCGAGTTCGGCTTCTAGCGGAGGACCGGCTGTTGAGGTCGCTCACTGAGAAGCAGAGATCTGTCCTCGATTTTATAGAAAAGGAAATCCGGCTCAAAAAGCAACCTCCCACAATCAAGGAGGTTGCCCGCCATATCGGCTCCGAAAATACCCGTTCCGGACTCACGCATCTTGAAGCCCTGATCCGGAAGGGGTATCTTGAAAGGAGTCCGGGGCAGGCCCGGTCGATCCGGCTGACCGGTGCCGCCTTGACCCTGTTTCATGACCCGGCGGACGGCCAGAGGGAAATACCCTGTTTCGCGGGGTGGCCTCCATCCGGAGGGGCCCCGGATTTCCTGCCTGTTTCTCCTGTCTATTTCACAGATCCTCCCGATTATGCGCTGAAGGTGGGAGCGGGAAGATCCCTGCCGGAGGCGGGGATTCAGGAAGGGGATATCCTCTTCGTCCAGAAAACTCCCGCCCGGGGACGCGAAGGAATCATCATATTCCGGGATCCGTCCACAGGGGAACTGCTTCCGGGATTCCTTGCCAGGAGGAAGGACCGGTTTCTTCTCCGCTCCCCGACTTTTGGAACCGTGGAACAGGAGATCCGGAAGTCGGACTTACCCTCACTGGTCCAGGGTCGGGTCGTGGCCCTTTTTCGCCCCCTACCCGGGCCCAGAATTCACTCCGATCTTCCGCCCGGACCAAAGGAGCCTTGAGATGGAAAACCCAGGAACCCGAAAAAACCCGACAGGACTTGAAGATCCGGCAGACCAGGACGAATATCTCCCGGGAATCTGCAACATTGACAGGAAAGGACGATGGATCCGGGGCGGCGGGGCATTTCTGGGGCTTGTCTTTGTCGTCATTTACAATGAACAGTGGAAGGCCGTTTTTACCCATCCCGTCCTCTATGCTTCCGGGATGGTGCTTCTGGCGACAGGAACGGCCCTTTCCCTTATCCAGGCGATGGCTTCCTTCTGCGTCGTAGATGGCCTTCTCGGACGGACATTCATTCCCGGATCCCGGCAAAAGGCCCCGGTCGAGGCCCCCGAAAACAGGGCTAAGGACCGCAAGCGGGCCTTCGTCCTGATTGGAGGCGCCTTCGTGCTGGGACTTCTGTTCACTGCTGTCCTCCTCATTTCGGAAATCAATGCCGTAAGGTGACAGGGCCGAGGAAAGAGCATCCCAAATGGCCGATTTGCTTCTGACCCAGGCTTTCCCTCCGATCCGTCTCTCTGCCGCCCGGAGACTTCTGGAGTCAATAACGGTCGACTTCGACCTTTCCGCCTATCAGACATCGGGAATCCTGAAAGCTAAGCTTCGTCTGTCCCGGGAGGGGGAACCGGCCTCCATAGCCCTCCGCTCGGACCATTCGGGCATCCTCGCATCATGCCCCCTTTGCCGGACGGAGCAGGATCTTCCGTGCACGCACGCCATTGCGGTTCTTCTCATCTTCCGGGAAAGGACCGCTTCCCGGCATCCCCTGCCCCCCGCCTTGGGGAAATCCCCCCCGTCCCTTCCCTTCCGAACCTCCCGGGCGGAGACGGAAGAACTCCGGGAACTCCCATGCCTGACACTCCTTCTGGCAGGGACTCGCCAGGCTCCCTTTTTCGTAGCCTTGACCCGCAAGATGACACCCATGGACCACCGCCAATTTCGTCTCCTTGAGTCCGGCCGGGGACGCGGGGAGGGATCCCTTCCCCTCCCTGCCCATCTATTCTGCAGGGCCTTCGAACCCCATCCTGCAAAAGGGGGCGACGGCAGGGCCGTTCCCGGATATCGTCCAAGAAACGGAGAGCGGGAGACTCTCTCCCGGTACCTGGCCCTTCCCGGGGTCCGGATTCTGTCCGCCCGGACAAAAACCTCCTACAGGATTGAATCTCCTCTCCACTGCCCCCCTGTCCGGCTCATGGCCCGCTGGGCCGATCAGCCGGGAGGGGAGGTCCTGCTCGAAGGAGAGGTCGAAATCGGCGGGAGGGGACGGCCCGTCAGAGACGTCCTTTTGATCAACTATGATCAGTTTTCTCTTCTCGTTGGCGGGGGCTCCCTCCTTTTTCTGGCCCGGGAGGCGGCCTTCCCGCCCATGATTCGAAGGCTCATGGAACGGGCGGGAGACTCCCGCCCCCTCTCACCGGGTGAATGGGCCCCCTTTCTCGACCCGGGGATGGGAGAAGGGGGGGCCGTTTCTGTCGAATTTCATCCCCCCGAACTCGCACCCCTTTTTGGTTCCCGCTCCAGGTGGAGACCGGCCCTCAGACTGACCGGCCGCCCCGGGGGCGGTCTGTTGCTCACGCCTGAGATCCGGTATCCTGACGAGGCGGCCATCCCTCTCTTCGGTCCGGAACGACACCGTCTCGGGGATTACCTTCCGGGGAAAGACAGGAATGACTCCTTCCCGCTTCTTCTCCCTCGGGACCGGGAAAAGGAGTTGCTTGCCCGGAATCTTTTTGAGAAGGTTGCCAGACTGTCAAGTTCCTCTTCCGGAATTCCCGCTGACCTCTCCCAGACGGGCGAAATCCTGGACCGGATCGTCCCCGAACTTGAGGCCCTGGGATTTTTTATCGACAAAAGCGAATTTTACGAGGGATCCATCCTTCCCGGGCCCGTTCATGTCTCTCTCGGAATCCGTGACATCTCAGCCCAGGAGGTGGAACTTTACGGACAGGTCTCGACGGGCGCCGGAACCTTTCCTCTCCCCGGCCGCCCTCCGGAAGGAACATCTTCTCTTCTCGCGCTCCCGTCCGGGGTCTCGGTCTACCTGGAAGGATTGGCCCGGGAACACGACCGCGAAATATGCCAGCTGTTCTCCCTCGATGGTGATGGGCGGGGGAGGGCGAGTCGATTCTATGTCTCCATGATCCGGATGCTCCGCCCGGACCTCCCGCTCCTTGCCGATCCAGATGTTAAATTACGGCCATTTTCCCCGTCGCATCTTCCGGATGAGGACTTCGAACGGCTCGGAAACCTTTTTTTGGCGACGCTTCGCCCCTATCAGAAGGAGGCCATATCCGTTCTTGTTTCCCTCCGAAGGGAGGGACTCTCCGGAATCCTCGCCGACGAGATGGGGCTCGGGAAGACCGTGAGTATTCTGGGATTTCTCACCTTCCTGAAAATGGAAAATCCCGAGGTGGCTCGGGAGAGCAGGCCGCCCCTTGTCGTTCTTCCGGCTTCCCTTCTCTACAATTGGGCCCATGAAGCCGGCCGGTTCTCTCCCGGATTACGCCTCCACATCCATGCGGGACTGAACCGGCAAGCCCGTATTCAGGAGATGGAAAGGGCCGATCTTGTCCTGACGACCTACGGAACTCTCCGCAATGACTCCCATCTCTCCCTTGGCCCTCCCTTTTCGTGCCTTATTCTGGACGAAGCCCACACAGTCAAGAACCCCGAGTCCCGGACCCACCAGGCCCTCCTTTCCCTTCCCGCCTCCCAAAGGATTCTGGTGACAGGAACTCCGGTCGAAAACCGCCTCTCCGACCTCTGGGGGATCATGAACCTCCTGATGCCGGGCCTCCTGGGATCCAGGCTCCAGTTTGAACGTCGGTTTCTTCGAGAAAACGCCCTGGGAGAAGAACAGAACCGGAGGATCGCCCTTTTGGGAAATCTGGTGGCCCCCCTCATCCTCCGCCGGACAAAGGAGATGGTCCTGACCGAGCTCCCTCCGAAGGTGGAAGTGGATCTCTGGATCGACCCGACCCCCGAAGAAAGGTCCCAATACGAGCGTCTCAGAAACCATGGGAGGGAGGAGATCCTCCTGTCTGACGGCTCAAGGCACATGGCATACCTAACGCTTCTCCTGAGACTCCGACAGTTCGTGTGCCATCCGGCGCTCCTGCCTCCCGAACTTGCGGGAGGGCTCGAAGCGTCAAGCAAGTTTGACCTGGTTTGCGACAAGATTTCTGAAGGAGTTTCCGAAGGCCACAAGATCCTTCTTTTCAGCCAGTTCACAGGGATACTCGACCTCTTCGAACAGGTTCTGCCAGGACTGGGGATCGGTTACGTCCGACTCGACGGATCGACCCCGCTCGAAGAACGGAAGCGGCGGGTGGAGGCCTTTCAGGCCGACGATCCCGGGGCTCCCATGCTCTTTCTCGCCAGCCTCAAGGCCGGTGGCGTCGGCCTGACCCTGACCCAGGCCGACTACGTTTTTCACTACGATCCTTGGTGGAATCCCCAGGTCGAATCCCAGGCCAGCGACCGATCCCACAGGATTGGACAGAGAAAAACGGTCTTCGTTTACCGTTTTCTGGTAAGGGGAACCGTCGAGGAACGCGTCCAGACACTCAAGGAATCCAAGAAGGAACTCTTTGACCGTCTCATGACCTTCGGAGCAGGGTCCGGTGAGGAGGATTTCCGGAGGCTTTCCCTCGAAGACATGATCAATCTTGTCGACGACAGTTCCCCGGGGGACAAATAGCCTTCCCTGGGGAGGCTCCCGGAATTCGAGAGTGTTGTACAATAGTAAAATAGCCTTGAGAGGGACCTGAAGGATTTATACTGAGGAATGGGGGGTTCCCGACCCCGGAGGAAAAGAGGAGAAAATGACCGGATATCTGGCAGGAAACACGATGGAGGAGGCCCTGGAAAAGGCCCGTCATCTGAACAAGGAAGGTCTGGGTACCCTTCTGGCACCTCACTGGCCTCTTGAAGGTTATTCGGATCCCGTAGGAAAGGAGGCCATGGAGCTCGTGACAACCATGGGCCACCGGATGATCCGGGGAGGGTTGTCGATCGACCCGAGAAACTTCGGGCTGGACGAGGGATGGATGGTGGCCATGGAACGCCTTGCACCCCTCATCACCCGGGCTGAGGAATACGGATACGGAGTCTGGCTTGACACGGAGGACCCTGACTCCGTGGGGGCAACGATCGATCTCTACCTTGGCCTCCGACCCCGATTTCCCCATCTGGCCGTGACCATTCCGGCCAGGATCCCTCGTGCCCTTTCCGACCTTGAACTCATCCGTCAGGTCCGGGGACGCATTCGGCTCGTGAAGGGTCTCCCCCTATTGGACGCGGGAACGCCCGTCAGCGAAAAAGAGGTTGCCGAACGCTTCCGCCTTCTGATGGAAATCCTTTTCCAGGAATCAAACTTCTTCGCCATCGCCACCCACGACAGGGAACTTCTGGGGGCCGCCCAGGCCCTGATGGAAAAACATGGCAAAATGTTTGAATTCCAGATGTATATGGGGGTTTTGGACGGGGAAGCGAGAAGGCTCATTTACGAAGGCGGACATCCGACAACCCTTTACCTGCCATTCGGGACAGGAGCCAGCCGGCATCTAGACCGGCTGGTTTCGACAGGGAAGGTGCCGAAAAATTAGGGTTTCTTATCAGGAGCCGGGAGATTCAGAAATTCCCGGGTTATGTTGACCAGCATCGCGCGATGCTCCGGAAGCCCCAGGTTAATGCGGTATTCGTTGATGACCTTGACCCGCATATCCTCCCAGGCCGCCCAGCATGCCTGGCAGACATGTTCCTGAACCTCCTTGCCGAAGGGAGACGGAAAGGGGGGCTCTGAAAGTCCCTCCGCATCGGCTCCACATCGGGAACAGTGCACTATGGCCATTCTTTTACCTCTCTTTTTTAGTCATGAATATTGATCTCTTTGTTAAGTGACCGGCCCACATCCGGAGAATCCAGACCACCGGGTCATCATACCAGATCGCTTCCCCGGGGAAAACACGGGGAGACATTCTGATTTCAGGAGAAGGTCGGGAAGGGGCGACCCATGAAATAGCCCCGGACAAGCGACACTCCCAGCCTGTGGGCCTCGGTCAGGTCTTCCTACGTTTCGATTGGTGTCCCACCCAATAAATTCCCTGCCATCAGAAAATCCGGACCCACCTTTTCACAACCAGCCGGTCGACATGGCCATGGAAGGCAAGGTTGAAAAGGATTTCCCCTCCGATCTTGACAAAGGAGGCAGGGAGTTCACGGAGATAATCGAACGACGCGAATCCGCTGCCAAAGTGGTCAATCGCAAAGCGCACACCGGCCGCCCTCACCTCCTTCATGAACCGCACCAGATCCTCCAGATTTTCCACGGCCTCCCGCTCAGGATTCTCAAAGATTCAGGATTGAGAGGGTGGCCAGACAAGTGGACTCAGAAGCCTGGCCGCGCTTGGCCGATTCATCCGCCTTTTCTCCTAGATCGATCTATAGTCTGGTTTTTTCACCCGGGGAGAATTCTCAGGACCTCCGGAGCGGGGAAGGCTCAAAATCTTAACAGGACCCTAAAGGTGGCAGGTATGTACCTTTCTTGTAATGCGGCCGGGAGACGGGCTGAGGCCTTCGGAAGAAGCTCCAGGAACAGCGCAAGGGAGGAGGATTAATCCCAAAATGCCGAGAAAAGCGGCAATGCATTCACTGAATATTATCAAATAATTACTTCATAAAATTTTTAATTTATTTTAAACGAAACATTATCATAATAAATTACATATCATTCATGTGGTATAATAAAAAAGGAGGTAGGAATCAGGATCTGATAATTGAAAGTTCCATCCAGGAGGTTGCCATGATCGGACCAACAACCAATCCCCTCATGATCATTGTCGTCACGACCGTCTTCTTTGTGGGAATCGGGTATCTATCCTATTTCTTCGGGAAGATGGATTCCCATTCCCCAAGGTAGGATTTGGAAAAAGGGAAAGGGATTTTTAAGCCTTTCCCTTTTTCCCTTCCCGTTTCTCGTTCCGCCAGTGGCCAAGGATTTTTTGCACCTTGCAGAGAAAGGGCCCAAGGAGTAGCATCGTTGACAGTCGTTTTGTCCTTCCCCCCGTATCAAAGGAGCCGTATTGGCCCGGGAACTCCCGATCTCGAATGGTCGTCTTTATATCTCCTTCGATCAATCCGGCTTCATCCGGGAGCTCACCTATCCACTGGTTGGAAAAGAGAACCATGTGGGGGGGCGACGTTGCAGAATCGGCTTTTCCGTTGGGGGGGCCTTTGCCTGGCTCAGGCCGGACCACATACTCTCCCGATCCTATGAAGGGCGGGCGCCGGTCATCGAATCGCGTTTCAGAATTCCCGACTTTTCTTTTCTGAGGTTTGCCCTCACGGACTGGGTCGACACCTCCAATGACATCCTCTATCGCCACCTCAGAATCGATAACGAGGGTCCCGGACCGGTTGATCTCCGGCTCTACCTCCACTACGACATGGACATTTCCCACTCGGACATCGGAAACACTGCGGCTTTCCTGCCAGCGCACAATGCCATGCTGCACTACAAGGATGACACCTATTTTCTGATGGCGACCATGGACGGGGACAGCGCTTCCCTCCATGAATATGCCTGCGGGGCACGCCATGGCCACAGGGAAGGGACATGGCGAGATGCCGAAGACGGCCGCCTCGAAGGGAATCCCATCGCCCAGGGGGCGGTCGACTCCGTCTACTCGGTCAGAATACCAGTTTCCGCGGGGGGGGGTGCCGAAAGGACCTCCCTTCTGGCGGCGGCCTCATCCTACGACCGGGTGACCGATCTCTTTTCAAGAGTCGGAATGACCGGAGCAAAGGATTCCCTTTCAAGATGCCGAAGCTTTTTCGATTTCTGGGTCGACACCCCGTCCGCCTCCTCGGACCGTCTTCCCGAGCCTTACCGGAACCTTCTCCGCCACAGTCTTTTCATCCTCCGGAACCATATGGCCGCCAACGGATCCATTGTGGCTGCCGTCGACTCCGATTCCCTCTCCCTTTCACGGGATACCTATTCCTACCTCTGGCCGCGTGATGGAGCCATCATCGCCCATGCCCTTGACAGGGCGGGATACGGGGACCTGACCAGACGTTTCTACCGCCTACTTCCATCCCTTCTCTCCCGTGAGGGCTTCCTTCTTCACAAATATCATCCGACTCTTTCTCCGGGATCTTCCTGGCATCCGGCCGGCGTCCCGGGATCCCCGCCCTTTCCGATACAGGAAGATGAAACGGCGCTCTGCATCTGGGCCTTCGAACGCCATCTCGAGCGCTATCGCGACCTGGATTCCCTCCACCCGCTCTACTCCTCGTTTGTTCTTCCGGCCGCCAACTTTCTGGAGTCCTTCAGGGATGAAAAAACAGGCCTTCCCATCCCCTCCTACGACCTATGGGAGGAACGCCCGGGAATCTGGACATTTACAGTGGCGACAGTCTGGGCGGGTCTGGATGCGGCAGGACGCCTGGCCGGCCGTTTCGGGGACTCTGCCGCCTCCTTGCGCTTCAAAAAGGCAGGCGAGGAAATAGAGCGGGCTGTCCGGACCCACCTCTTCGATGCCGCCTCCCGGACTTTTTTTCGGGGGCTTCACCTGACAAAGTCCGGATCCCTCCTCCCTGACCAGGTTCCGGACTCGAGCCTTTCCGCACTGTTCTGGATCGACCTCTTCTCTCCCCAGGACCCATTCATGGCCCCGGCCATGGAACACCTTTTCGAGATACTGGCCCAGGGAGGGGCGGGGGGCGTCATCCGGTACATGAACGATCCCTACTACCGGGAAGATCCATTGTCGCCTGGCAACCCCTGGATCATTTCGACTCTCTGGAAGGTCCGGTGGCTCATCCGCACTGTCCCCGACCCCCTGCATTCGGACAAGATCCGGAGACTGCTCGACTGGGTGGTGGCCCGTGCGGGGAAAAACGGAATGCTGGCTGAACAGTACCATCCCCGGACCATGGAACCCCTTTCAGCCTCTCCCCTCACATGGAGCCACGCCGAATGGGTCCTGACCATGGTGGAGCTTTACGAGTCGGGCCAAGAACGCCATCCCTGGGACGATCTCCCGTGAAATCGGCAGCCCCTGTCGGGGAGGTTCTGAAAAGGCTTGAAGCGTCCATCCCTGACCCCAAAATGGAGCTCACCTATCGAAGCCCCTTCGAACTTCTTGTGGCGACCGTCCTTTCTGCCCAAACCACCGACCGGATGGTCAACCGGGTCACCCCCGCCCTCTTCGGGCGCTATCCCGATCCAAAAGCCCTGGCGGCCTCCAATCTCGCCGATCTCGAGGAGATCCTTCGCCCAACGGGCTTCTTTCACCGCAAAGCCTTGCATGTCAGGGAACTGGCCGCAGCCCTCCTTCAGAAATTCGACGGAAGGGTTCCCGACCGGATGGATGACCTCGTTACACTTCCCGGAGTCGGGAGGAAAACGGCGAGCGTTGTCCTGGCCCACGCCTTCCACAAGCCGGCGATTTTTGTCGACACCCACGTGGGACGCGTATGCCGGAGACTTGGCTGGACAAGGTCTGACAATCCGGAAAAGATTGAACAGACTCTCTCGGAGCTCCTGCCCCGGGAGCTCTGGATCGATTCAGCCTCTCGCCTCCTTCTTCACGGCCGTTATATCTGCCTGGCCAAAAATCCCCTTTGCGGACAGTGCGTCCTCTCGGACATCTGTCCTTCTGCCCTCTCCTCCTGACACCTCTGCCCGTTGCACAGCCTTTCGGCAGGAGTATACTCAAATCAGAAGGCCGGACAAGCTTTGGAATATTTTTCCGGATTTGTCATTGTTATGAATGACGGGCTTTTCCGAAAGGTCGCCCGGAATCAAGGAGGCATAAAGATGAAGGTGAACGAAGGAACGATTGATCGTGCGGTCCGTGTTTTGTTGGGGCTGGCCCTGATTTCCCTGGTATACGTGGGTCCGAAGACACCTTGGGGATGGATCGGCCTGCTACCGCTCGCGACAGGACTTGTCGGATTCTGCGCACTGTATGCCCTCCTGGGGATCAACACCTGTCCCGCGAAACACAAGGATTCCTGAATCCTGCTGGGGAGGGCGGACTTTCCTTCCCTTTCGCATTTTTTGTCTGAATGTTCAGGATTTCACCATCTGCCAGAAAGCGGCCTGCAGTCCCGATTTCTTGAACCATAAGGGTCCCTCTGTTACTATGGTCTCGGCATGTCGGATTTTTAATTTTTCCGACATACCGAGACCGTCTTTCCCCTGGAGCGAGGGGTCCCTTCATCCGGCCGACCGTCTCCGTCACCTCCGACAGATAATCCGGGGGCCAGTTCCATGCCCTGGCAGAAGGAATGCATTTTTTGGACTATCCGATTGAACGAATTCGCAATTTCTGCATCATAGCCCATATCGACCACGGAAAATCCACCCTGGCCGACCGTCTTCTTGACCTCACCGGAGCCGTCACGAAAAGGGAATCCCGGGAACAGATCCTCGATGCGATGGATCTGGAGCGGGAACGCGGCATCACGATCAAGGCCCACAATGTCCGTCTCAACTACCGGGCCAAGGATGGACAAGACTATCTTTTGAACCTGATCGACACACCGGGTCATGTGGACTTTACCTATGAGGTCTCTCGCTCGCTCGCTGCCTGCGAAGGGGCCCTTCTCGTCGTGGATGCCTCCCAGGGAGTGGAAGCCCAGACCATTGCCAATGCCTATCTGGCCCTTGAAAACAATGTGCATATGATCCCGGTCATCAACAAGATCGACCTGCCCGGAGCTGACATTCCCCGGACCCGGGAGCAGATCGAAGAGGCGGTTGGTCTTGACGCGTCGGGAGCCGTTCTCATCTCGGCCAAAGAAGGGATCGGAATCGAAGAGGTTCTGGAAGCGATTGTCCATCAAGTCCCGCCTCCTTCCGGGAGCAGGGAGGCTCCTCTTCGGGCCCTTCTTTTCGACGCCTGGTTCGACGCCTATCTCGGCGCGGTCATCCTTGTCCGCGTCTTCGACGGCACCCTCGCGCCCGGCAAATCCATACGACTCCTCTCCACCGGGAAGGACTATCCGGTTCTTTCGGTGGGGGCCTTTACTCCAAAGCGCGTTGAACTTCCCTCCCTTTCCGCTGGGGAGGTGGGATTTGTGGTCACCGGCATCAAGTCCGTCCGGGAGACCAGGATCGGCGATACGGTGGCCAATGCGGGCAATTCCGAGGTTCTTCCCTATCCGGGCTTCCAGGAAACGAAACCGATGGTTTTCTGCGGCCTTTTCCCTACGGAGTCTGACCAGTACGAAGACCTCAAGGAAGCCCTGGACAAGCTGCGTATGAACGATGCCTCCTTCACCTATGAAATGGAGACATCACTTGCCCTCGGATTCGGGTTCAGGTGCGGATTCCTGGGCCTTCTTCATATGGAGATCGTTCAGGAACGTCTCGAGCGGGAATTCTCCCTCTCCCTTATCAGCACAGCCCCGACCGTCGTTTACCAGGTCCGGCTCCTGGGCGGAGAAGAGGTGACTGTGGTCAACCCCGCCGAGATGCCATCCCCCAACAAGATCGAAACCATTTTCGAACCCTTCATACTCGGATCCCTTTACATGCCCACCGAATACCTGGGACCGGTCATGACCCTCTGCCAGGAACGCCGGGGGGTCCAGCGCGATCTTCGCTACCTCGATTCCCGTCGGGTCCAGGTCCAGTATGAGCTTCCCCTCAACGAGGTCGTCCTGGATTTCTATGACCGACTGAAAAGCCTTTCCAAGGGCTACGCCTCCTTCGACTACGAATGGCTCGGTTATCGACCGGCCGAACTGGAAAAGGTCGATGTTCTGGTTTCCGGCGAACGGGTGGATGCCCTCTCCTTTATCGTTCACAAGGAGAGAGCCTATTCCCGGGGTCGTCTTCTCGTTGAAAAGCTCAAAGAGGTCATTCCAAGGCAGATGTTTGAGGTCGCCATCCAGGCGGCCATCGGTTCGCGTGTCATTGCCCGGGAAACGATCGGAGCCATGCGCAAGAATGTTCTGGCAAAGTGCTACGGAGGGGACATCACCCGAAAGAGAAAGCTCCTTGAAAAACAGAAGGAAGGGAAGAAACGGATGAAACAGATAGGTCGCGTCGAGGTTCCTCAGGAGGCCTTCATGGCCGTCCTCAGGGTTTCGGAAGGAAGTCGGGAAAAGTGAGACCAACCTCCGAAGAGCCAAAAATCGCCGAAACCGAGGTCTCCAGGAAGAAGAAAGGATTCGTGAGAGAGCTGACCGAAGGGCTCCTCACTGCCTTTATCATAGCCGCAGTCCTCAAGCTTTTCATCGTCCAGGCCTTCAGGATCCCGTCCGGCTCGATGATTCCGACCCTTCTCATAGGCGACCAGATCCTTGTCTCGAAGCTTGCCTACGGGATAAAGAATCCCTTTCACGACCGATACCTGGTCCGGACGGGCCATCCCAGACGGGGTGACGTGGTCGTCTTCAAGTATCCGAAAGACGAGAGCAAGGATTTCATCAAGCGGGTGATCGGAATTCCCGGAGACCATATCGTCATCTCCAAGAAACAGCTTTACGTCAACGGAACGCTCCAGCACGAACCCTATATCCAGACCCTTGATCCCTCGGTCAAGGACATGATTCCACGCGACAACTTCGAGACGGTTGTTCCCCCCCATTCCTATTTTGTGATGGGGGATAACCGGGACGATTCCTATGATTCCCGTTTCTGGGGATTCGTGAAGAGCCGCAAGATCGTCGGGCGTGCCGTTCTCATTTACTGGTCATGGAACAAGGAGACCGGCTCGATCCGCCTCTCTCGACTCGGAAAGATGATCCATTAGCCAGGAGAATATTTTGACCGGAGGCTTCATGAGCGAGGTACTTCTCTCACGACTTGTCGAAACAATGGACAGATTTCCCTCAACACGGATTCTGGTCGTAGGCGACGTCATGCTCGACCATTATATCTGGGGACGCGTTGACCGGATTTCTCCCGAAGCCCCCGTCGCGGTTGTGGGAGTGACGAGCGATTCCTACCGCCTGGGAGGCGCGGCCAACGTGGCCCACAACATCAGTCGCCTCGGAGGCTCTGTCTCCATTTTGTCAGTGGCCGGAGACGACGGGGAAGGGATCAGGCTTCGCGAGGACATGGAACGCATGGGAATCGACACGACGGGCCTTCTATTTCTTCACGGGAGACCGACGACGACAAAATCCCGGATCATGGCCCACAACCAGCAGCTTCTTCGCATCGACCGGGAAATCCGTTCCGAAATCCCCGAAGAAACCCAGAAGGAATCCCTTGAGCTTTATTCCCGGATCCTTGACTCCATCCAGGCCGTCATCTTTTCCGACTATGCCAAGGGAATGCTGGCTCCGGCAATGGTCAGGGCCATGATCGACATGGCCCGGGACCGGGACATTTCGGTCTTTGTCGATCCCAAGGTGGCCTCGATCGATTTTTTCCGGGGGGTAACCCTACTGACCCCCAACCATCTGGAGGCCTCCCGTTCCTCGGGGATCGAAATTACGGATGAGGCGACCCTGCTTCTCGCGGGGCAGACACTCCTCGACAGGACGGCATCCCAGGCCGTCCTTATCACTCGTGGGGAAGCCGGGATGACCCTTTTCGAGGGGGGGGACTCCTTGCACGCCTCCCACATCCCGGCAGTGGCCCAGGATGTCTTTGATGTTACAGGGGCCGGGGATACCGTCATGGCCACCCTTTCCCTGGCGCATGCCGCAGGAGCCTCCCTTCTCGAAGCGGCCGTTCTCTCCAACCTGGCCGCCGGCATCGTCGTCGGCATGGTCGGGACCTCTACCGTCAGCCGGGAGCAGTTACGAGAAGTGCTGACCCTCTCCTCGCTCTTTGAAACATCAAGAGGGGTCTTCCGGCCTGCCGGCTTCCGACCCCGGGTCCGTCTCTGAAGGAGAATGATCATGGCTCAAATCTCTGATCACCCTTTTTTTGCGGCCTTCCCAGGGGCCATGCCGGCCTCCGAAAGCCTCGGGGAGGAGTCGGGAACGGATGTGGTGGTTGTCATTCCGGCCCGCATGGCCTCGACCCGATTTCCCGGCAAACCTCTCGCCCTTGTCAACGGGATCCCCCTTGTCATCCATGTCGCAAAAATGGCCAGGAAGTCCCAGGTGGTGGATCGGGTCATCATCGCCACGGACTCCCCTGAAATCGTCTCCGAGGCCCGGAAGCACGGCTTTGAAGCCGTCCTGACCTCCAGTGGAGCCCATACAGGATCCGATCGGGTGGCCGAGGTGGCCAAAACCCTTTCCGCACAGATCGTTGTGAATCTCCAGGCCGACGAAATTATGGGAGATCCCCGCATCATCGACCAGGCGGTCGAACCCCTGTTTCGCGATGAGCGTCTCCCCATCTCCACCCTCCGCCGGACCCTTTCCGATCCGACCGAGATCTTGAACAGGAATATCGTCAAGGTCGTCTGCAACCAGAGAAACATGGCTCTCTATTTTTCAAGGAGTCCCATTCCCATGGACCGGGACGGAATCGCTCCGGAACGTCCGGATCTACGCTGGGACCAGCACCTGGGAATATACGCATTCCGCAGGCCGGCCCTCCTCGAGTTTGCGCGTCTCCCGGTTTCTCCTCTTGAGGAACTCGAAAAGCTTGAACAACTGCGGGCTCTCGACTACGGCTTTGCGATCTATGTGGCCAGAACTGACCTTCCTTCCTGGAGGGTTGACACCCCGGAAGATCTTGCACTCTTCTCCAAATCCCTTTCGGGCGAAACGACGTAATAGAGATCAGAGGAATTTCGACAAACGGCGCAAAAACGAAAGGAGACGGCCGGGACACCATGCGTCAGTCCCCCTGCATCCAACCGGAGCAGGGTTTCCCGGCATAATCGGCTATGAAGTTTATCTTCGTGACAGGGGGAGTGGTCTCCTCGCTGGGAAAAGGGATCGCCTCGGCCTCCCTGGGGTGCCTCCTTGAGAGCCGGGGATACAAGGTCGACTTCCTGAAATTCGACCCCTACATCAACGTCGATCCGGGGACCATGAATCCCTACCAGCACGGAGAGGTCTTCGTGACCTCCGACGGGGCCGAGACCGATCTCGATCTCGGTCATTACGAGCGCTTTACCTCCCTGACCATGGGTAAGGAGAACAACCACACCACCGGGCGGATCTACTACGATGTCATCACCCGCGAACGGCGGGGAGACTTTCTCGGAGGAACGGTCCAGGTCGTTCCGCACATCACCAATGAGATCAAGCGGGTCATTCTCGAGCGGGGGAAAAATGCCGATATCCTTCTTGTCGAGATCGGGGGTACGGTGGGAGACATCGAGTCCCTCCCCTTTCTGGAAACGATTCGCCAGTTTCCACGGGAGGTCGGAAAACACAATGTGGCCTTCGTCCACCTGACCCTTGTCCCCTATGTGAGGGCCTCCTCCGAGCTCAAGACCAAGCCCTCCCAGCATTCCGTCCACAAGCTTCGGGAGATAGGGATCAGTCCGAACATTATCCTCTGCCGCGCTGAAGAAGAGATCCCCGAGGAAGTCAAGAACAAAATTGCCCTTTTCTGCGATGTTGATTCCGAGGCGGTGATTTCGGCCCCGGACGTCCCCACCATCTATCAGATCCCCCTCGAGTTCTATCGACAGAAACTTGACCGTTACCTCCTGAGGCATCTCCGCATGCGGATTCCCCCGGCCCGGATTGCCCCCTGGAGGGCGATGGTGCACCGGATCCAGCGCGCCAGGAAGAATGTCACCATCGGCATTGTCGGAAAATACCTGAACCTCAAGGATTCCTACAAAAGCCTGATTGAAGCGTTGAATCATGCGGGCTTCCAGCAAGGCATACGCGTCTCACTCGAATGGCTCGACGCGGAAGAAATCGAGGCCTCTCCCGATCCTTCCGCCCACTTTGGCGGTCTCGGGGGAATCCTGGTTCCTGGCGGCTTCGGCTCAAGGGGCATTGACGGAAAGATCCGGGCCATCACTCATGCCCGAGAAAACGGCGTTCCCTTCCTCGGCATCTGTCTCGGGATGCAACTTGCCGTCATCGAATTTGCCCGGAAGAAACTTGGACTGACCGAGGCCACCAGCCGGGAGTTCACCCCCCATCCCGTCGACCCGGTCATCGATCTTCTCCCGGAACAGAGAGCCAATCCCGACCTGGGAGGCACCATGAGGCTCGGACTCTACGACGTGGACCTTCTCCCCGGAACGAGGGTCTCTGAACTTTACGGGACACTGAAAATCCGGGAACGGCACCGCCACCGCTTCGAAGTCAACCCGGACTATATCGGTCGTATCAAAAAGGAAGGCCTCGATGTTTCGGGAACATTCGGGGAGAGAAAGCTGGTGGAGGTCGTCGAAATTCCCTCCCATCCTTTTTATGTGGCCTCCCAATTTCATCCAGAATTCCGGTCCAGGCCCCTCTCACCGCATCCGCTCTTTTCCGGGTTTCTCCAGGCTTCCCTTCGCCACGCCAAAGGGAAGCGGCCTCCACAGGAAACATTATGAGCCCGGGACGCAGGACGGGACCTGTCCCGATCGGTGATCCGAGTTATCCCTTCTTCCGCATCGGGGAGGGACATCCTCCGGCCTTCATTCTGGGTCCCTGCGTCATAGAGTCCCGCGCTCACGCCCTTGAGGTCGCCCACAGGATCGCAGAAATCCGGGACCAGCTCTCCCTGTCCGTGGTCTTCAAGGCCTCCTACGACAAGGCCAACCGGACCTCCCGACATAGCTTCAGGGGAATCGGACGAACCGAGGGACTGGCCATTCTCGAGGAGATCCGCCGACGGTACGGGCTCCCCGTTTTGTCAGACATCCATGAATCCGTGGAGGTCCCGGATGCCGCCCAGGTCCTCGATATTTTGCAGATTCCAGCCTTCCTTTGCCGGCAGACCGATCTTCTTGAGGCGGCGGGCCGGGCCGAAAAGCCCGTCCACCTGAAAAAGGGGCAGTTTCTGGCACCGGAGGACATGGGGCCTGCGGCAGCAAAAATTGCCGGTACGGGCAATGAACGGATCCTTCTTTGCGAACGCGGATCCACCTTCGGATATCACAATCTGGTGGTGGATTTCCGCGCCCTGGCTATCATGGCCCGCCTTGGATATCCCGTGATCTTCGACGGGACACATTCCGTGCAGAGTCCCGGGGGAGGGGGGGACCGCTCCGGGGGGGACCGTATTTTCGTGCCCTTGCTGGCCCGGGCTGCCATGGCGGCAGGATGTGATGGCCTCTTCCTTGAAACACATCCGGACCCCGATCACGCCCCAAGCGATGGTCCGAACATGATTCCTCTCTCCACCCTTCCGGATCTCCTGACCGAGGTGTTGTCCATTCATCGGCTGAGAACAAGCCTTTCCGGAGACCCTGCCTTCTCCCCAAAAACAGGGGGACCTTCGTGACCGACACGCCATCCGGAAAGGAT
>DAIBTC010000059.1 GCA_027415345.1 Nitrospirota bacterium | reverse complement strand
TGACGGAACCGATCCGTCTTTGTAGACGCAACTATCTGGCGCTCTTCCCCTGAACTTACAAGAAATATTCCAATCAGAAATTTGGTCCAATTTTGGTCCACTGAAACTGAAATCTTCTGATTCATCATTATTTCTCGGAACACATCAAATCATTGAAAATAAAGAATAACAAATAAAATCCCCATAAAGGCCACGCCCCTTTTTCGAACTTAAAATCCCTCGACCGAAAGGTCATACCGGTTCGATCCCGGTCTCCGGCACCAATGCTTTTCCTGACAATCCTCGGAAATTCGATCTTTTTTTATATATCCCTTCGTCACAATTGCGCTTAAGTCGTCACCCTTCCCCCTTTAGCTTGCGAATCCTTTAAAAGACTGAAAGAATTTTCCCGGGCAAACACTATCCGAGTCGGGGTATGATCCGCCGGAAAATGCAGAATCCCAAAAAACGGTGACTTTCAGGGAGAGTTTCATGACAGGAAAGAGACATTCTTATAGGACCAGGCCTCTCCTGACCCTCCTCCTCGTCCCTTGGATCGCCGGAGTCCTTCTAGGGGGACCCGGGCCGGCTCTTGGAACCTCCCCTTCTCCTTCCTGGCCTCTCTGGGATCACTTCCGGCACCATTTTCTTCAAAGCGACGGGCGGGTCATCGACCGGACAGATAAAGACAGGTCGACCTCGGAAGGAGAGGCCTATACGCTCTATTTCTCCCTCGTCTCAGGAGACCGGGAGACATTCCGGAAGGTTCTCGAATGGACCAGGAACAACCTGGCCGAAGGTGACCTCGACCGCCACTTGCCAGCCTGGATCTGGGGCAAGCGCCCGGACGGCAGCTGGGGAATCCTGGATGTGAATCCGGCCTCCGACGCCGATTGCTGGATGGCCTATACCTTGATCGAAGCCGGCCGGATCTGGAAAAACCCGGATTATGAGAACCAGGGACGCCATCTTCTGTCGATGATCGAAAAAAATGAAACGGCCTTTCTACCGGGCTATGGCTGGGCCCTTCTCCCGGGACCCTGGGGATTCCGGCTTCCGGACGGATCAGTCCGCTTAAACCCAAGCTATCTCCCCCCGGAAATCCTGCTTGACTTTGACGCAGTTTCCCCCCGATCCCCATGGAAACAGATTCTCGAGACCACATTGTCCCATATGGGTTCCATAGCCCCGCGCGGATTCGTCCCGGACTGGATCGCCGTCACAAAGAAGGGACAGGTCCGCCCTGATCCCGTCACAGGCCCCCTGGGAAGCTACGATGCCATCCGGGTCTACCTCTGGGCCTCCCTCCTTCCCTCCCGGAGCCCCCTCAGAAAAAGGCTTCTGTTCCATATGGGGGGAATGGTCCGCCATCTCGACCGGCATCACAGCCCTCCGCTCTATGCGAACACCCTTGCCGGATGGACGGCGGGAAAGGGTCCTCCGGGTTTTTTGGCCGCCATCCTTCCACTACTCCGGACAAGAGGAGAGGAAAGACACCTCAAATTCCTCCTCCACGCCCTCGCAATGATGCGTCACAAGGGACTTTACGGAACTCCCCCCGACTACTATGACCAGGTCCTGGCACTCTTCGGGACAGGTTTTCTCGAGGGTCGTTTTGCCTTTAACGCAAAAGGGAACCTTCTCCTTCCAACCCGACCCCAACCCTGACACCCGGATTTTTTCTTTTCTCCTGTCAAACCTTCTGACAGGATGGCTCTCCTGTGTCAGTCTTCTTGACAGATTCTTGACTCTTTTCTCCCCAAAAAACGGGGAGAAAAGACATGTTCCGGGGCCAGTCACAATAGCATGGAATTTGCAGGAAAATATTGACAATCAATCATGCCAGACAACGGACGGTCGGCCGGAGAGGCCTGAGACAAGGGGGATTTGACCTCTAGAAACCGTTCTTTCGATTCAAACCGGAGTATCCCGTCCATTGGGTTATCCGTTACAGGCTCCACGGGGGCAGGCCTGCAGGAACTCTGGTGGAGACACATGGCACAGCCCCTGCCCCCTCCAAAAATGAAGGTGACGCCTTGGCACGAAATAGTCCGGGAGCTCTCTTTCCTGTCCAGGTCGCCCTTCTCCTGGCCTTGATCCTCCCGCTCCTCTATCTCATGACGATTCCGGCCCATGACTGGAGCACCCAACTCTGGCTGGGGGCCGCCGTCTTCCTGATAGCGGTCATCCTTCGCGCCGCCTTTCCGGGGCAGCGATGGATGCTCCTCACCCTGATTTCCCTCTCCATCTTTCTTACCGGACGCTATGGGTGGTGGCGGGCCACCCAGACCCTGGGCATCGGGGATCCCCGGATCCGGGGATATGAGTATCCCTTCATCTTTCTTCTTTTCGGGGCCGAGCTATTCTCCTGGATCGTCACCGTCCTCGGATATTTCCAGTCCATTTCTCCCCTCCGTCGAAAGGCCGAACCGCTCACGAAAGACCCGGCACTCTGGCCTGAGGTGGATGTTTTCATCACGACCTACAATGAACCCCTTTCCATCGTTCGTCCCACTGTTCTCGGGGCCCTCAACCTGGATTGGCCCCCGGACAAGCTGACCGTCTATCTCCTCGACGACGGGAATCGGCCGGCTTTCCGGGAGTTTGCAGAGGCGGCAGGAGTGCGGTATCTGGCCAGACCCGAGCATCGGCATGCCAAGGCGGGGAACTTAAACTATGCCCTTCCCCGCTCTACGGGAAAATATATCGCCATGTTCGACTGCGACCACATTCCCACGCGATCCTTCCTTCAGGCGACGATCGGCATTCTCGAAAACAATCCGGGGTACTCCTTTGTCCAGACTCCCCATCACTTTTACTCCCCCGACCCCTATGAAAGGAATCTCGACGTCTTCCACGAGATCCCCAACGAAGGGGCCCTGTTTTACGGTGTCGTCCAGGATGGAAATGATTTCTGGGATGCAACGACCTTCTGCGGATCCTGTGCCGTCCTCAGGAGGTCCGCCCTCGAAGAAATCGGCGGCATTGCCGTGGACACGGTCACGGAAGACGCCCATACCTCGCTCCTGCTTCACAAAAAAGGGTGGCAGTCGGCCTACCTGAACCTTCCCCAGGCGGCCGGCCTGGCCACGACCACCCTTTCCGCCCATATTCGCCAGAGGGTCCGGTGGGCCCGGGGCATGATCCAGATTTTCCGGATCGACAACCCCCTCCTTGCCCCGGGCCTGGGACTCTTCCAGAGGCTGTGTTACCTGAACGGGATGATGCATTTTCTCTTTTCACTTCCCCGGATGATCTTTCTCCTGGCTCCCTTGGCTTACCTCTACTTCGGAATCAAGATTTTCGATGCGGACGCCTATTCGATCGCCGCCTATGCCTTTCCCGTCCTGGCCATGGCCCTTCTGACCAACTCCACCCTCCAGGGAAACCATCGCCATTCCTTCTGGAACGAAGTCTATGAAACGACCCTCGCCCCCTACATCTTCCTCCCGACCCTCCTGGCCCTCATCAACCCCAAGGCGGGCTCTTTCAACGTCACATCAAAGGAAGGGGTCGTAAGAGAAGAATTCTTCGATCACAAAATTGCCCGTCCATTCGTCATCTTCTGGCTTTTGAACCTTGGGGGGCTTGTGGCGGGGGTCTACCGTTTAGCCAAGGGGCTGGGAGAAATCCCCACCATCGCGCTGACCCTCATCTGGGTTCTCCACAACATGCTCCTTCTGGGTGCCGCCCTGGCCGTGGGCTGGGAATCGGCCCAGCGAAGGAACCGTCCCCGCATTTCCCTGAATCTTCCGGCCAGGATCCTGGGCCCTGGACAGAAGGTCATCTCCGGAGAAACAGAGGACATATCGGATCTGGGGGTCAGGCTTCGCCTGGGTCAGGGAGAGCCCCTCTCCATCGGTGAGCGGCTGCTTCTCCAGATTCCCTTGTTCGGAAAAATCTTCGACTTTCCGTGCCTCGTGGTCGGGCTGGACGAGTTTTCAGTCCGACTCAACTTCCTCCCCCTGACACTGGAGGAGGAACGCAATCTTGTCCTGATTCTTTACGGGAGAGCCGATGCCTGGGTCCGGATCCGTTCCGTGAACCCCCGGGACAGGATTCTCTCAAGTCTTGGAAGACTGACGAAATTTGCCATGATCGGCCAGCTCAGGCTTTTCCGGTCCCTCTTCAGGGAAAGTCCTGCCCCATGAAAAATGACGCCGTCACCCTGAGTTTTTCTGCCGGCAAAAAGAGAAAGCGGCGGGGCCATATTCCAGCTCTTCTCATTTTTCTCGCCCTCTCCGCACTTGTAAGACCGGCCTTTGCCGAAGCTCCCAACGCGGAGCCTTTGCCTCTCGTTCCGGCCGTGGGAAAGCCCTACAGCGGGTTCACAAAATCATTCACCCTCTCGGAACTCGGGTGGGAGCATGGGGTCGATTTTTCCGGAAGCAGCATGGACCGAACGGCCTTCTTCGGAGTCCCCCCCAGTCAAATGGTGGAAAAGGGGTCGGTGACCTTCCGGTATTCCTACCTGCCTCAAAAAAAGCCCGTCCCCTATCCCCGTCTCGAGGTGGATGTCAACGAAACCCTTCTTGGCACTCTCCCCGGGCCCCCAGCTCAAAAGGGACGCCTTCCCGTCCAGTCCGTCACCTTCCCGATCCCTCCCTACCTGGTCACCCCGCTCAATTCCCTTCGGATCCGGGTGGCCAAGGATCCGAAGCATCCCTGTTCAACGATTTACGCCGGCCATTTCATCCATATCGATCCGGCAACCCAAATCACTCTGACCGGGATCCGGATCCATTTTCCCAGCCGGCTCTCCGATCTCCCCCTTCCCTTTCTCTATCACGCCATGACCGGGGTCCGAACCATCCCATTTCTGATAGGAAACAGCGACATCAAGCTTCTCGAAGCCGCCGGGTATGCCGCCTCCTGGTTCGGCGTAAAAAGCGAGAATGCCCCCCTGAGATTCCCTGTTTCGGTGGGGATTCCCGTTGATCTGGGGTCTCTTCCCACCGGAAATCTTGTCCTGCTCGCCTCCTCCCCTCTTCCTCCCCTTTCCAGCCTGCTTCCACCGCTTGCAGGTCCGACCCTGGCCCTGGTCGACAATCCGGCCGATCCCTACGGGAAGATCCTCCTGATCCTGGGGCGCACCCCGGAAGAAGTCCGGACCGCAGCCCTGGGACTGGCTCTCGGACAATTCACCCCTGAGGGACCTGCGGCGACCCTCTCCCGTGTAGAGATTCCGGTTCCAACAGAAAAAAACGGGGCCCCTCGCTGGATCGATACACAAAAACCGGTCCGACTCGCCCCCCTCGCCTCCTCGCCAGGAGAGCTCGAAGTCACCGGCACCGGCTCGATCCCGCTCAGATTTTCACTCCCCTCGGACCTTTTTTTCTTTCACACCGCCTCCTTTCCCCTGATGCTCCATTACCGTTATTCCACCCTTCCGGGAGAAGGGCGCTCGCGGCTCGATCTTCTTCTCAACAAGAAATACCAGGACTCCATTCCCCTCCCCCCCGAATCCGGAACACCGGCCGACCATTACCGGACAATTCCCCTTAAGCTGAGCGACCTGACCCCCTTCAGGAACGTTCTAAAGCTCAATTTCAATTTCAGGTCCGAGATTCCGCGGATCCTCTCCTGCAGGGCGAGCCAAAACACCCGTCTCCGGGGGACGATCCTCGCCGACTCCTCCCTCGACCTTCACCGTATCCCGCATTTTGTCCGCCTACCGAATCTCCGGCTGGTCCCCAACGGGGGATATCCTTTTACACGGTACGCCGACCTCAGGGAAACGGCCGTCGTCCTCCCTGAAACTCCGGGAGAGGGGGATATCAGGATTTTCCTTCATCTCATGGCCTTCCTGGCCCAGGAGACAGGATCACCGGGAGTCGACCTGTCCGTCACGGGTCCTGAGGGGGTTCCCTCGGTCTCGGACAGAAATCTGATCCTGATCGGAACCTACGACTCCAACCCCCTTCTTCTCCGATATGGCAAGGCTCTCCCCCAGGACAGCCAGGAGACTCGTTCCCGGATCCGGCTCAAAAGCCGCATGGAGGATCTTCTCCGCTGGTCCAACCCCCCTCCCGCTTCCTACGGTCCGGAAGCCCTGGCCGCCTACTTCAAGGAAGACAGGAATCCCCTGGGTGTCATGGAGGAGGATGTCTCGCCCCTGGCCCCCCGCCGAGTCATCCTTTCCCTGGGAGGAGTGAGCGAACAATCCCTGGTCTCCATGGACCGGGTCCTCTTCGACCCGCAGCATTTTTCCGACATATTCGGCCAGGTAAGCCTGGTGGGCCCGCACCGAATCCACTCCTTCCTCGTTCCCGGAGACCGGTTTTCCCTGGGACACCTTCCCCCCCTCACCTGGCTTCGATTCTGGTTCTTTTCCCATCCACTGGGAGTCCTCATGGTCCTTCTTGCAATCAGCCTTTTGCTGGCCGGGATTCTCTCCCGCATCCTTTCAACCCTTGCAGTCCGGAGAACTGGTCCATGATCCCCCTCCTAGGGAGTCTTCCCCTGAATACCCGGATCCTACGTATGATTCCCGCAGGGTTTTTATTAACCCTGATCGTGGGAAGCCCGTCGCTGGAGGCCCGGGCGGCGACATCAGTCACCCTGACACTGGAAAAGAAGGCCGAGTTCTGGACAGCCCACGGCCGGGACGACCTTGCAACCCAAACCTACCGCCAGCTTCTCTTTCTCGATCCGAACAACAGGCCGGCCCTGATCGGTCTCGCCTCCGACGCCCTCAGGCAGAAGAATCGACGTCTCGCAACCAAGTACATCAACGTCCTTCGGACGATGAATCCCATGGACCCTGTCCTACCGGGCTTCTCCAGGGAGTCACAGCTGGGTCCCGCATGGGACAGGGAAATTGCCCAAGCCAAAAAAGATGATGCACGCCACCTTTATTCGAGGGCCCTCACCCATTACCAGAAGGCCTTCGGTCCCTACCCGCCGCCGCCCCAGTATGCCGTTGAATACTACAACGATCTCTCCCGCACCCCTGAAGGTTACCGGGAGGCGGTCCGCCAGCTCAGATCGCTTGTCTCCACTTATCCCGACAGCCTCCACTATCGCCTCTCGCTCGGGAAGATCCTTTCCTACAACCCCAAATCCCGCTGGGATGCCCTCGACATCCTGAAGCCTATGGCCCTGGAACCCTCCCCTGTTTCCGACACGGCCACGGCCTCCTGGAGACAGGTCATAGTCTGGGAGGGAACCCTTTCCCGAAACATTCCGGAGATCAGGTCCTATCTTGAGGTCCACCCACACGACAGGGCCCTCGAAGAGCAGCTCCGTCTTGCCGAAAGGCTGGCCCTCTCGGCCGGGCCTGAATCCCGTCTGGCTTACCAGTCCCTTGAAGAGGGACAATTCAAAAAGGCGGTCTCTCGCTTCAGGGCTCTCATCGGGCGGGATTCGGGAAATCCCGCCTACTGGCTCGGACTTTCCTACTCCTACCTGGGTCTCAAACAGTTCGGAAAGGCCCGGATGGCGCTTGAACAAGCGCGCCGCCATCCGCTCTCCCGGGCCCAGGTGGCTGAGGTCAGGGACCTTTCATCCCAGACCTCATTCTGGATCCTGATGGAGAAAGCCAGGGCCTCAGAAGAAAAGGGAGACTTGGAGATTGCCGACCAGGTCTATGGCCAGGCCAACCGCATCCGTCCGGATCAGCCGGTTCTTCTGGTTGCCCGGGGTCGTCTTGCGGCCCGCATGAACCATGACTCCGAGGCCATGGATTTTTACAGGAGAGCGCTTTCCCTCTCCCCGGAAGAGACCCAGGCCTGGGCGGGGCTCCTGACCCTTTATGAGAGATCAGGAGAGGAGGCCAAGGCCCAGTCCACCCTCGATTCCCTCTCCTCCTCCCTCCGGACACGCCTCGAAGAGAACCCGGACTTTCTTGTGACCGAGGGATCTGTCTTCGCCCACACAGGCCATCCCGCCGAAGCCCGGGCGGCTTTCGAAAAAGCCCTGGTCCTGACCCCGGCCCGACCACCTGATACGGAACTTTCCTGGGCCTGGACCATGCTGAAAGCCGGAAGCCATCGCCCCCTGGGACTCCTTCTGGACCGGCTCGACCAGACCTCCGGGCTGTCAGCCCATGAAACCCTTGAGCTTCGGAATCTCCATCACCTCAGGGCCTTGAGGGAAGAACAGGACCTCTTGTCAAAAAACCTCCCCGACAGGGCCCTCAAACTTATGAAGATCCATGCCGCACGCCATCCTGCCGACCGCTTCTACCGGGAACAGGAGGCCACCATCCTCGAGTCCCAGGGAAAGAACGCCCAGGCCTACCGGCTAGTCCGGAGCCTCGGACCCGGTTCGACGGTGAGTTCCTTTGAGGCCTCCGCGGGGGTGGCCATGGCGACGGGGCATACCCTTCAAGCGGAAGTCTGGATTGAAGAGGCCACCTCGCGGTGGCCGGAGAGTGTCAGAATTGTGGTTCTCAAGGCCCGCCTGGATCAGGCCGAGGGACATCCCGGAAAAGCCAGGAAAACGCTTGAAAAGGCCCTTTCCCGTCATCCCCGTGATCCCCGGATCCTCCTCGCCCTGGCCGAGAATGACCGGATCCTGGGACGTTATGATGAGTCCAAACGGGACATCGAGGCGGCCCTTTCGTCTCTCCGTCTTCTCCCGCAGTCAGGCGGCGCGCCCCTGGACCCTTCCCTTCTCAGGATCCAGGCCCGAAAGGCGCTCGAGGCGATCGAAAAAGAAAAGAAACGCCAATCAAGGGGCCACCTCGAACTGATGGCCGGAGAAACGGCCTTCACCCAGTACACCCAGTACTACTATGCCCAGGTCGGCGACATCCTTCCGTTGACCGGGCTCGGCCAATATACGATCGGATCGGGACAAAGCGCCTCTCCCCTTCTCCATCTTTTTCTTATGGGAAATGCCTTCACCTTTGAATACCATCCGACACCCACCACCTCCTCCTTCCTCTCCCAATCCTACGAAGGGCTCACTCCTGCCATAGGAATCCGGTTCCCGACCTCCTTCGGGTACTGGGAAGGAGATGCAGGCGTTGCGGTCGCCCAGCACTTCCAGACCCTCACACCCCCCGGAACCGTCACCGGTCTCTTTCTCCAGACCGATCTGCTCTGGAATGTCCTCGGGGGAGGGCTGGACTTTTTCGCCAACTTCACCGGGTACATCGATTACGTCTATTTTCAGATGCGCTATCTCACGCCTGTCTGGGAGGGAGAGAGCCGACGCTTCCGCCTGGATCTGGGTCCCGAATTCATTACCCAGGGAAACTCGACCTATGATGCCTTCCAGGGAGGAATCGCCCTGCGACTTTGGCTGGCCCCCCTGCACTCCTCCCTTCTTTTCGACGGCGGTCTTCTGAACTCCTCCGCCTTCCCGGGAATCGGGGGATATGAAGGTGTCTCGTGGTACTTTCTCTACTGAGACGCGGGAAAACAATACCAGGAATCTCCCATACCATATTTCCATGCAGGAGCCCACGATGAGTCTTTCCTCAGATATCAAGCGAGTTTTGGAAATTTTCAATGCAACCCGGGATGACACCTTGCCCTACCGCGAATTTGAAAAGCCCCCCCTCCGGTCTCCTGAAACGACCTATGGGCGTGAGGGAGAGGGGTCTCTCCCCTCCTCGCCCTCCCCTGCCTTCGGATTTCAGGGGCTATCCGGGAAAAGTGGCTCTTCTTCCGTCTTCCTTCCCCCTCCCCAAAGGAGCCGGAAGGTCTTCAGACCCCTCGAGGCTCCCCAGGCAACCGGCGGGAAAGCGGAAGAATGGCCCGGGCTCAAGGCGGCTGTCTCTGATCTGATTCCGGCCCTTCCTTCTCCTTCCTCAAAATGGCCGCTCCTGGTCCTTTGCAGTCTGGCAGGAGGAAGCGGGCGAAGTACTCTCTCCTCTGTGCTCGCGATCGAAAATGCCCGCCATGGAAGACCCTGCCTCCTGATCGACCTGAACGAAACAAGCCTTTACCCCTATCTTTTCATGAATTTCCGGCAGGAAGAATCGATTCGGATGGGCCGAAGCTGGACCTTTCATACCTATGAACCAACCGGCATCCCGATGGTTGTCGTTCGCCCGGACCCGGAGGAGCTCCGGGGGGACGAGGAATCCGGCGCCCTTTCAAGGCTCCGAGACGAGATCGTGTCACAGGCCGCTGGCATTTTCGGACATTCCGGACACCCCGACCCGTTCGTCCTGATAGATTCGCCCCCCATGACCCGACAGGACCTAAAGGAAACCCTCAGGATTTCCTCCATGTTCCTCTCTCCGGTCAGGCCCGATCTTCCCTCCCTTGTCTCCGTCAAGGATATGGAAAAAAGCTTCGATCGGCTCGAACGGGAAGAAAACCGGTACTGCGAACGATTC
>DAIBTC010000058.1 GCA_027415345.1 Nitrospirota bacterium | reverse complement strand
CTTCGAGCTCCGTGAGCCTCAATCCGTATTCCACCAACAGCCTTGAAATAATCTCTTTCCGGATCGAAGAGCTTTCCTTCTTTACCATCTTTTCAAGATAGTCCTTCGCTCCTTTGTTGGCTTCGATGCGCGCCATTCGCTCTTCGGTTTCCTCCGTCCTGTCGTCTGCGACCGTGAACCAGCGGGTGAGAGGCCTTAAGGTCAGGATGGGTATCACCATCGAGAAAAGGATGACTGTCCCTGAAAGAATGATGATCAGTTCTCGACCGGGAAAGGGCTGTCCGTGGAGAGACACCGGGATGGAAAGGGCCGCCGCCAGTGTCACCGCCCCCCGAACTCCCAGCCAGCCTGCAAGAAAAACGGAACCCCAGGAAGGGGGCGTCAGATTTCTGTCGTGAAGGCGGTTAAGGAACCACGAGATCCGGGAAAAAGGAAAGACCCACAACATCCGGGTCAGAAGCGCCACCAGGGAAACAAAAAGCCCATATCCGGCAAGACGGAGAGGATCGATGGAAGAGATATCCGAAAAGACCCGGGTCAGTTGGAGACCGAGCATGAGAAAGACAAAACCTTCCAGAACGAAGATCAGCATATACCAGACATTCGAAGCATGGATTCTGAGGGATCCGGAAAGATCCCTGGCATCGTATGTTCCCGAAAGAAGGCCGGCCGTCACCACAGCGAGGATCCCAGAAACGGTGAGCGCTTCACCTGCCAAGTAGGCCAAATACGGAGTGATCAGGGAGATCGAGGTCTGGATGGTGGGGTCTTCGATTCCGTTCCCTGTCAGAAATCTCTTCAACCACTGAACATTATAGCTTATCGCAAGGCCGACAATGATTCCTCCCAGTGCGATCCAAAGAAAGCTTTTCGCAGCATTCGGCCAGGAAAAACCTCCAATGGCGACAGCCGCCAGAGCGAATTTGAAGGAGACAAGCCCGGCCGCGTCATTGATGAGACTTTCCCCTCCCAAAATATAGATCAGTCTTTTCGGAAGGGCCACCCGATCGAGAACCGAGGAGAGGGACACCGTGTCCGTGGGCGAAATGACGGCTCCCAGGGCGAAGGCTGCGGCTAAAGGAATGGCGGGAATGAGCCAGTGGACGGCGTACCCCACGACAGCCACGGTGGCAAAGACAAGACCGAAGCCCAGAAAAATGACACTGTACCGGTTTCTGAAGAGTTCCCTTTTAGGGATTCTCCAACCTTCGACAAAAAGGAGCGGGGGGATGAAAAGGGCAAAAAAGGTGAGGGAATCGAGATGAAAGTTCCTAAAGGCCGGACTAAAGCTCAGAAAAATTCCTGTGACAAGCAAGAGAAGCGGCTGGGGGAGTTCCCAGCGTTTGCTGATTGCGGAGACCAGAACGACAAAGAACAGGAGCCATACTGTTATGGTCACAGTCGAGACGCCCAACTGATCCTCCTGCAGTCAGCCCCTTGAAGAGGGAGCATTCGGAAAGTCCTGACCCTGATCTTATCCCGACCAAAGGAGGGAATCAAAAAAAGAGCGGATGGCCCACGCCGAATCAGTTCGAAACACAAAATCTTTGGTTATCCACAAAATTGTGCATTCCATACCGATATCATGTCATTTATTCATTTATCCATGCGACCTGTCACGGTCAAGAGGGAGGTTCTGTCATTTTTCCAGGGTGGATTTGGAAGGGTCGGTCTCCATCTGGGACACTCTCTGGAAAGGGGGGGCCAGGTGTAATGTCCGGACTGACCGGGTAAGCAACCCGTCACGGTAAAGGGGGAGACGGAAAGGTCCGACGAATGTTGAATATGTGGAGAACGGGATGAAAACCATGAAGGAAAGGAATTTCTTCAGTGCTTGTGAAATATGGTGGAGCTGACGGGGGTCGAACCCGTGACCTCAAGACTGCCAGTCTTGCGCGCTCCCAACTGCGCCACAGCCCCTTCGTGATTGGAGGCCGGTGAACACCGGCAGATGTCATCCTAGCAGATCCCCGGGCAGGATTCAATAGTGCCGGGTCTAGGGATCGGTTCGAAAAAAAACATTGACACCGGTCTGACCCCGCGTTAGTATTGGAATCAATCTCTCTGGTGGAGTGATTTGAGACTATTGCAACCACCTTAAAAAAAAGTGCTAAAAGTCCAGGAATACTCGATATACTCGATAAACCCTGTGCTAAATGGCACTGGGTTTTTTTTTGTCTTCAATCCAGGAGGATTTGATGGCTAAGAGCCACTACCTGTTTACCTCGGAGTCCGTGACCGAAGGTCATCCGGATAAAATGTGCGACCAGATTTCCGACGGCATTCTCGACGCGATTCTCTCCCAGGATCCCATGGGCCGGGTGGCCTGCGAGACCCTGACAACAACCGGACTTGTCCTGTTGGCCGGGGAGATCACAGCCCGCCACAACGTCCAATTTGACGAAGTGGCCCGTGAGGTCGTCAAGGATATCGGATATACGGACTCCGCCACGGGGTTCGACTACAAGACCTGTGCCGTGATGACGACCATTCATTCCCAGTCCCCCGACATTTCCATTGGGGTGGATAGCGGCGGTGCCGGAGACCAGGGCCTCATGTTCGGAATGGCCGTGGACGAAACGGAAGAGCTTATGCCGATGCCGATCCTTCTGGCGCATCGTCTGACCCGGCAACTCTCCCATCTCAGAAAATCGGGTGTTCTTCCCTATCTTCGCCCTGACGGCAAGGCCCAGGTCACACTCGAATACGATGGGGATCTGCCGGTCGCGATCGACACGATCGTGGTTTCGACCCAGCATGCTCCCGAAATCACCCAGGAGCAGATCTACAGCGATGTCATCGAAAAGGTGGTCCGTCCCGTTCTTCCGGAGAATCTCCTGGGAAGCCGTCCCGTGACCTTCCACATCAACCCCACCGGCCGCTTCGTGACCGGAGGCCCCCATGGAGATGCCGGTCTGACCGGGCGCAAGATTATCGTCGATACCTATGGCGGTGCCGGACGGCACGGGGGAGGAGCTTTTTCGGGAAAGGATCCCACCAAGGTTGATCGTTCGGCCTGCTACATGGCGCGCTACGTCGCAAAGAACATTGTCGGGGCCGGTCTCGCCAAAAGGTGCGAAGTCCAGATCGCTTATGCGATCGGTGTTGCCGATCCCGTTTCCGTGCATATAAACACCTACCAGACCTCCCCCGTTTCCGACCGTCTCATCGAAACGGTGGTCCGGGAACTCTTTCCCTTGACCCCCAAGGGGATCATCGAACACCTGAAGCTTCGGCGTCCGATCTATCGCAAGACCGCCTCCTATGGCCACTTCGGGCGTAGCGAGGAGGATTTTACCTGGGAAAAACTCGATATGGCCGAAAGCCTCAGACGGGAAACCGAACGGCTGGCCTGATCACATCAACCCAACATTCATGAACAGACGGGAGCTTTGAATGAAGTTTGACATCAAGGACAAGAAGCTGGCGGCCATGGGTGCCGCCCGGATCGAATGGGCCGGGCGGGACATGCCCGTCCTGGCAGATATCGCAAAGGATTTTGCGAAATCGAAGCCCCTCAAAGGAATAAAGGTGGCCGCCTGTCTCCATGTGACCAGCGAAACGGCCAACCTGATGAAGACTCTCAAGGCAGGCGGAGCCGATGTCCTGCTCTGCGCCTCCAACCCTCTCTCGACCCAGGATGATGTCGCCGCCTCGCTGGTCGTCAATGATGGCATCCCGGTCTTCGCCATCAAGGGAGAGGACCACGACACCTATTACAGCCACATCCGGGCGGTTCTCGAGACAAAGCCGCAGATCACGATGGACGACGGGGCCGATCTTGTCTCGATGCTTCACTCGGATCTCAAGTCCCTTCTCCCCCACGTCATCGGGGGAACCGAGGAGACCACGACCGGGGTCATCCGGCTCAAGGCCATGGCCAAGAACAAGGTCCTGGGGTATCCCATCGTCGCGGTCAACGATTCCGAAACCAAGCATCTCTTCGACAACCGGTACGGCACGGGCCAGTCGACCCTCGATGGAATCATGCGGGCCACAAACCGCCTCTTTGCCGGCTCGACGGTCGTCGTGTGCGGTTACGGATGGTGTGGCCGAGGGATCGCACGCCGAGCCTCCGGCATGGGTGCCAAGGTCATCGTGACCGAGATCGATCCGATCAAGGGTCTCGAGGCGGCCATGGACGGATTCGGAGTGATGCCGATCCGCGAGGCTGCCAAGGTGGGTGACTTTTTCATTACCGTCACGGGGGATATCAACGTGATCGCCAAAGAGGCCTTCAAGGTGATGAAGGACGGGGCCATCGTCTGCAATTCCGGCCATTTCAACGCCGAAATCGACATCCCGGCTCTCGAGAAGCTCTCGGTCAAGAAGAATCCCCTTCGGGACTTCGTCGAAGAATATGTCATGAAGGACGGCCGCCGGATCATGCTCCTGGGAGAAGGGCGTCTCATCAATCTGGCCTCTGCAGAGGGTCATCCTGCCCAGGTGATGGACATGAGCTTCGCCAACCAGGCTCTGGGAGCGGAATACATCGTCAAGCACGCCAGGACCCTTCCCAAGGATGTTTTGACCATTCCCAAGGATGTCGACCGGGAGATCGCCCGGAGGAAGCTGTCCGCCCTCGGGATCGGAATCGATATTCTGACGCCCGAACAGGAGCGATACCTGGCGTCATGGGAGCAGGGAACCTAGGAGTCCGCATGGAGATCAGAGTCAATGGAAAGGCCGAAACAGTAGCCGACAAGAGCACCGTCGGCTCTGTCCTCGCGGCAAAGGAGCTCGATCCGGCCCTTGTGTCGGTCGAACATAACGGGAAAATTCTGGAAAAATCCGATCTCGACGGGACCCTCCTGTCGGAGGGGGATGAACTGGAAATCCTCTTTTTCATGGGAGGGGGAGGCGCCTGACCTTTGGTCGGGTCACCCTCTTCTCCAAGGAACAGTCTGCGTGACATTTAAAGACAAGGGAGGGGCTTCGGCCTCTCCCCTTCTTGACCTTATCGGGCGAACGCCGCTTGTGCCTCTCTCAAGGATCAGCTTTGATCTTGGCCGGACAATTCTGGTCAAGCTCGAATCGCGGAGTCTTGGCGGAAGCATCAAGGACCGGCCGGCCCTTTTCATGATCGATGATGCCCGGACCCGGGGTCTTCTTCCGCCTGGGGCCCGCATTGTCGAGGCAACAAGTGGTAATATGGGAATAGGGCTGGCCCAGATCGCAGTCCTTTACCGGCATCCCGTCACGATCGTCATGCCCGAGGGAATGAGCCAGGAGCGTGTCTCTCACCTCCGGGCCCTTGGAGCGACGGTCGAACTGACACCCTCAGTCGGAGGAATGCAGGCGGCCATCAACCGGGCCGAAGAAATCATGAAGGGAGAACCCGGAGCCTTCATGCCCCGCCAGTTTGAAAATCCGGCCAATGCCGAGTCCCATTACCGGACGACAGGGCCGGAGATTGTCGACGCACTCGGGGGCCTTCCTGACGGCTTTGTGGCCGGTGTCGGCACGGGCGGAACGATCTCTGGGACCGGCCGCTTCCTTCGGGAGAAAAATCCTTCCATTCCCGTCTGGGCCCTGGAACCGGAAACTTCAGCGGTCCTGTCCGGGAAGGCCCCCGGGCCCCACCGGATCCAGGGAATCGGCGCCGGATTTGTGCCAAAGATCCTCGACAGGTCGGTGATCTCGAAGGTCCTGAAAGTGACCGATCGTCAGGCGATCGACACCGCACACCGCCTGGCCCGGGAAGAGGGGATCATGGCCGGCATATCTTCGGGGGCCAATGTCTTTGGCGCCATGGCCCTGGCCCGGACCCTCCCCGAGGGGGCCCGGGTGGTGACTGTGGTCTGTGACAGCTATGAACGCTACTTTTCGATCGAAAAATATCTCTCTCTTTAGGGGGCCTTCATGGAACTGACCGAGGAACGGATCGAGCGGTATTCCCGCCACATTCTCCTTCCGGAGGTAGGAGGAAAGGGACAGCAACGTCTTCTTTCGTCCCGGGTCCTGATCATCGGAGCCGGGGGGCTCGGCAGCCCGGCAGCCCTTTATCTGGCGGCCGCCGGAGTCGGAACACTGGGCATCGTGGACATGGATGTCGTGGACCTTTCCAACCTCCAGCGCCAGATCATTCACACCACCGATGACCTTGATCATCCCAAGGTTCTTTCAGCCAAGGAAAAAATTGAGGATCTGAACCCGGATGTCACGGTCCGGACCTATCCCTTCGCCATTAACGCGGCCAATGCCCGGGACATTGTCTCTGACTATGATGTCATTCTGGACGGGACCGACAACTTCCCGGCCAAGTTCCTGATCAACGACCTGGCGGTCATCACCAGAAAACCTCTCGTCCATGGAGGAATATTGCGATTCGTTGGTCAGGTCCTGACCGTCCTGCCTGGAGAATCGGCCTGCTACCGGTGCCTCTTCAGGGAACCACCGCCCGCCGGAGCGGTTCCCACCTGTTCCGAGGCGGGAGTCCTGGGAGTGATCGCTGGCGTGATCGGCACCCTCCAGGCCACCGAGGTTCTGAAGATTCTCCTCGGAAAGGGCGATCTTCTGGCCAACCGGCTTCTGACCTACGATGCCCTGACGACAACATTCAGGCCGGTCTCGGTCCGCCGAAGCCCCAAGTGCCCCGTTTGCGGGGATCATCCTTCGATCACGGAGTTAATCGATTATGAACAGCCAGTCTGCACCACACCAGGAATCTGAACGGACCCTTGCGGAAGGGGGAACTGCCTCTTCTCCGAAGGAGTCGAAGATAAAGGGACTGAAATGTCGTGAATGCGGCCGGCTCTATCCGGCCGTGGCCATTCATATCTGCGAATTCTGCTTCGGACCTCTCGAAGTCGACTACGACTATACCGCGATCGGCAGGAGAATCAGCCGACGATCGATCGAGGAGGGACCCCAGTCCCTCTGGCGCTACCACGAACTGCTTCCGGTGACCGGGACACCGACCGTCGGTCTCCATGCCGGCATGACCCCCCTCATCCATGCGAAACGTCTCGGGAAGCTTCTGGGACTCGACAACCTCTACCTGAAGAATGACACCGTGAACCATCCGACCCTTTCCTTCAAGGACCGCGTCGTGGCGGTGGCGATGACGCGTGCCCGGGAGCTGGGATTCGATACGGTGGCCTGCGCCTCGACCGGAAACCTTGCAAACTCGGTCTCGGCCCATGCAGCGAGTGTCGGGATGAAGTGCTTCGTCTTCATCCCCCACGATCTCGAGGCCGGAAAGATCCTGGGAAACCTCATCTACAATCCGACGGTGGTCGCCGTCAGGGGAAACTACGATGATGTGAACCGGCTCTGCAGTGAGATCGGGGGAGAGTATCCCTGGGCCTTCGTCAACATCAACATCCGCCCCTACTATGCGGAGGGTTCGAAGTCCCTGGCATTCGAGACGGCCGAGCAGCTGGGATGGCGGATTCCCGATCAGGTGGTGGTCCCCATTGCCTCGGGTTCCCTTTTGACGAAGATCCGGAAAGGCTTCCAGGAATTTGAAAAACTTGGACTGGTCTCCCCGAACGACCGCCTCAAGGTCAACGGGGCCCAGGCGGAGGGCTGTTCTCCTGTCTACAGGGCCTTCGTTTCCGGGAAAAACCACCTTGTTCCCGTCAAACCGAACACGATCGCAAAGTCCCTTGCCATCGGCAATCCGGCCGACGGATTTTACTCCCTTGACGTCGTCTTCAAGTCCGGGGGAGCGATCGCTGCCGCAAGCGATCCGGAAATTGTGGAAGGGATGAAGATCCTGGCCGAGACCGAGGGAGTCTTTGCCGAAACGGCGGGAGGCGTGACCATCGCCTCCCTCAGGAAGCTTTGCGCGGAAGGACGGATCGGGCGGAAGGATCTCACCGTGGCCTACATTACGGGGAACGGCCTCAAGACGATGGAGGCGCTTGCGGGAGCCCTTCCGGATCCTGTCAGCATCGATCCGACCCTGGCTTCCTTCCGGAAAACAGTCAATCCCACCAACTGAACCACGCAGAGAAAGGATAACCATGGCCGTAGTCGTACGCATCCCCACGCCCCTCCGAAAGCTCACCGGCAACCAGAATGAGGTCCGGGAGGAGGGTGGGACGATCCGGGAGATCCTGAAGAACCTCGAGAGCCACTACCCGGGCATCGGAGAGCGTCTGGCGGACGAGAGCGGGGAGTTGCGCCGATTTATCAATATCTACGTCAACGAGGAAGATATCCGTTTCCGGGACGGGCTCGATACGGCAATCAAGCCGGGGGACGAGGTCTCCATCATCCCGGCGATCGCGGGTGGCGCAAAATGACCCAGATGCGGCTTCACCTGACATTTCCGGAGGAACGCGTCAGGGAGCCGATCATCTACGAAATCTGCCGGAAGTTTCCTGTGATCGTCAACATCCGGAGGGCGGACATCTCGCTTGACAGCGGGTGGGTCGAACTTGAAATGGATGGAGAGCTGGCGGATATCGAACGGACCGTTTCTTACCTGAGAGACCGGGGCGTTCATGTGGACCCCCTCGAAAAAAGCATCCTCGAGGGGTAGGGAGGGCGTTTGATGGTATTTCGCGAAGACCAGATCTCACGGTATAGCCGGCACATCATTCTGCGGGAAGTCGGCGGGCGGGGACAGGAGAGGCTCCTTTCATCCCGCGTCCTGGTCATCGGGGCCGGAGGACTCGGGAGTCCCGTGGCCATGTATCTGGCGGCTGCAGGAGTCGGGACGATCGGCCTTGTGGATATGGATGTTGTGGATGTCTCCAATCTCCAGAGGCAGATCATGCACTCGCAGAAGACGGTCGGAATTCCGAAGGTCCTCTCGGGGGCCCGGACCCTTGAGCGGATGAACCCCGATGTGAAGGTCATTCCGATCCAGGAGAGGCTGACCGCAGAGAACGCCATGGATCTCTTCTCAGGCTACGACGTGATCGTTGACGGATCGGACAACTTCGGGACCCGCTATATCGTCAATGATGCCGCCTTCTTCCTGCGCAAGACCCTCGTCTCCGGTTCCATTCTCCGCTTCGAGGGCCAAGTGACGGTCCTTGAAGGACACACCGATGCTCCCTGCTACCGATGCCTCTACCCGGAGGCCCCGCCACCAGGGCTTGTTCCTTCCTGTTCGGAGGCCGGAGTGCTGGGAGTCCTCGCGGGAACGATCGGGACCCTCCAGGCGGCGGAGGTGGTCAAGAAAATTCTTGGAATCGGCGAGCTCCTGAAGGGCCAGCTCCTTCTGTACGATGCGCTTTCCATGACATTTCGCAAGCTTCGTGTTCCCAAGGATCCGAAGTGTCCCCTCTGTGGTCCCCATCCGACCATTACCACCGTCTCCGGCTCCTCCGAGTGGGTATGTCAGGTTCCCGCCACCTAAGGCCGGAGGTCCGTCTCCCGTCCGCCATGGCCAGCGAGATTCTGAACCATTGCCAGTCGGTCCGGCCAGAAGAGGCCTGCGGTCTTGTGGCCGCCGATTCCAAAGGAGAGCCTGTCGCCATCATTCCCGTCACCAATGCCCTTCACTCCCCTGTTCGCTACCAGATGGAGACCCGGGAACAGTTCGATGCCATGAAGCGCCTCCGGAGGGAAGGGTGGTCCCTCTGGGCCATCTTCCATTCCCACCCCCATTCCGAGCCGGCTCCCTCTCCGACGGATATCAGACTGGCCTTCTATCCCGACTGCCACTACCTCATTGCCGGTCTCGGCACAGATCCCCCCGTGATCCGCTGCTTCACCATTGTCGACGGAAAGGTCTCGGAGTCCCCCTTGAGGCTCATATCCTGACCGCTCCTTAGGCCTTTTCTTGATTGACCTTGTTTTCTGACTGGAATATTCTTTTCCTGCAAACGGATGGAAGGATTGAAAAAGGCGGAGGCACCATGGCCAAGAAAATTCTTCTTATTGAGGACGATCCTGACATCGCGGGACTCATTATGCACTATCTCAAGGCGGAGCACTTCGATGTCGACCATGTCTCCGACGGAAGCGCCGGCCTTGCCCAAGCCCGGAGGATGCGTCCCGATCTCGTTCTTCTTGACCTGATGCTCCCCGGTCTGGACGGTCTTTCGGTGAACCGCATGATCAAGCAGGATCCGACTATTTCCGGCATTCCTGTCGTGATCGTGACCGCCAAGGGGGAGGAGACCGACCGGGTGGTCGGTCTCGAAATGGGGGCGGACGACTATGTGGTCAAGCCCTTTCACCCGAAGGAGCTGGTGGCCCGGGTCAAGGCCGTTCTCCGGCGTCGTGAGTCGCTTGCCACTCCGGCCGACCGCCTTTCCATCGGTCCGGTCTCGATCGATGCCGCCCGGCATGAAGCCACCTTCAATGGGGTTCCGGCCGCCCTGACCGCCAAGGAATTCGACCTCCTCTTTGCCCTCATGAGCCAGGCCGGAAGGGTCATGGACCGGAACGCCCTTCTCGATGCAGTCTGGGGAGGGGACTATGAGGGGACCGACCGGACCGTCGATGTCCATGTCAGGCGTCTGAGGAAAAAAATGGGCCTGACCGCCCCCTGGCTCGAGACGGTCAAGCAGATCGGGTACCGT
>DAIBTC010000057.1 GCA_027415345.1 Nitrospirota bacterium | reverse complement strand
TCACCTCGATTCCGCGGGGGTGGGTCTCTCTCCAGGGTTCTCCGAAGGCCCGGCCATGCCAGTGGCCAGCGGCATTCCTTTCCAGTTCGAATCTTCCGAACGCAAGTCGGCGGATGTCCGATTCGGTCAGAAGACGGTTGATCCAGGTCACCAGGGCAAGTTCCTCATCCGGCTCGACGAAGGACAGGTCGACCCTCTGGAGGGGGTGGACCGCCGAGAGATCGGTCATCAGAGAAAAGGCGGCTTCCGCAGCGCGGACGAAGGCCTCTTCCAGGGTCTTGCCGCAAGTCGCGATTCCGATGTCGGCATCGTGCGGGAAGTAGGGGTCCCCTTTTGAGGCGGGGAGGACCGCTCCTTCAGGCAAGGGCCGATCCTTCCTGGGGCCCCTCCCTTTTCCCATGGCTCTCCTTCTTTGTGACCCTTCGGGCCTGGGGGCCCGCGCCTCCCTCCACCACGAGGAAGTGGACGGTGTCGCCGATGTCCAGATGGTCGAAGGCCGGATGAACACAGCTGTCCCGGTTGAAATAGACCTCCCGGCCTTCATCGGACAGGATGAACCCGAATCCCTCCTCCGGAAAGATCCGGACAATCTGGCCTCGGATCTGGGGCTCGTGGGCCTTGGTTTCTCCCCGGTCCATTCTTTCCCGGTCTTCGAGTCGTCTCCTGACCGCGTCGAAAGCCTCCCGGAGAGCGATATAGACATCGGCGTCGCGTTCCCTTGTTACGGCGATGTCTGCGCCAGGGACCGTAATCTCGAGATGGACCGTGTATAGGTCTCCTTGCTGGGAATGTTTCTGGAGGCGCTCCACCACAACCCTTCCGCCGATAATATGGGAATGGAATTTTTCCAGACCCCGGACCTTTTCCTGGATCCTGGTCTCAAGCGTGGATGAGGGTTCGAGGCCGTGAAAGATGATTTTGAGGGGGATTTCCATGGAAGGCTCCCGGAGGAAGGATGAATCTGATTCGACCTGTCAAGGACAAGAATGCCACAGATTCTTTCCGGCACAAGGACGGTAAGTGAGAGCTCCTCCCGGGGGCCAAAAGGCCTCCGGGATTGTCATGAGGCCCGGCGTTGGTGTATAGTAGGACCGTCTTTCATACTTCCGTGGAGGAGATCCTCGGACCAGGGGCTTTGTCGGGGCGTGGCGCAGCCTGGTAGCGCACACCGTTCGGGACGGTGGGGTCGAAGGTTCAAATCCTTTCGCCCCGACCATTTTCTTTGTTTTATTCTGTTCGCCAGCAACTCCCGTTCTCTGGCCTCCTCGCCGATGTTCCCGGTTTTCACACTGTTAGCTTGTCGATCATGCTAATGAACAATTGCGTCCTCCAAATCAGGGTGACAGGACGGGTGCAGGGGGTGGGCTTTCGCGCCTTTGTCAAAGCCAGGGCCGACGAAAGAGGGATTCTGGGCTGGGTCCGAAATCTTTCCGATGGTTCGGTGGAGATTCTTTCCCTGGTTTCAGAAGATTTGCGCTCTCCCTGGATGGAAACCATAAGGGAGGGGCCTCCTGGCTCGGCAGTCGTCTCCCTCGAGGTTCGGGATCTCATGCCGGAGGAGATCGGACCGCTGCTCGAGGAAATTCGGGAATTCCGGATCGAGAGGGCTCTTGAATGACCGACGATATCCTGGAGGATGCGGAGCCGCCGGAGGAGGCCGGGGAGGAAGAAAGTGCCCCGGAGGAGGCTACCGGCCAGGGCGGTTCCGCTCTCGAGGCCGGTTCCCTGGGGCTCTACCTGAAAAACCTGCGGGACTATCCGCTCCTTTCTGCTGAAGAGGAGGTCTCCCTGGCCCGGGAAATCGCCAGGGGCAACCAGGCCGCCCGGGAGAGGATGATCCTCTCCAACCTTCGTCTGGTCGTCCTGATCGCCAAACGCTATGTGGGCCGGGGTCTCGGGTTTTCGGACCTGATCGAGGAAGGGAATATCGGCCTCATGAAGGCGGTGGACCGATTCGACCCGGAGAAGGGATTCCGCTTCAGCACCTATGCCTCCTGGTGGATACGTCAGGCCATCGAGCGGGCGGCCATCAACCAGGGCCACCTGATCCGCCTCCCCGTCCACATGATGGAAAAGGTCAACCAGTATCTCTCCCAGGTCGAACAGATGGTGGCCGAGGGGCGGCCGCCAAACCCGCAGGAGGCTGCCCGGAAGGCGCGCCTTTCGGTCTCCGAGTTCGAGTCCCTTCACCAGGTCCTCAGGGCGGCCGTCTCTCTCGACGCCCCGATCGGCGACAGGGATGAAAACAGCCTGAAGGACATCCTCGAAGACCGGGGCGCCGATTCCCCGCTCGATGTCGTGGAGAAAAAGGAGAGCGTGCAGGGAATTTCTGCCGCCTTCGGCGTGTTGAAACCAAAGGAGCGTCAGGTTATCGCCCTCCGTTTCGGTCTCGAAGGGAAAGACACCATGACCCTCGAGGAGATCGGAAAGATTCTCGGGGTGACCCGCGAGCGGGTCCGCCAGATCGAGGCGGTGGCCCTCTCCAAGATGCGCGCCTACCTAGATGACGCCCGGCCATTTGCCGCCTTGTCTCATCCGGAGGCGTCCGGAGAGAAACACCAATCATGAATCTCAATTGAGACCCCATCCAGAGACCCAGGAGAGACCCATGGATTTTGCTTCCTTTGTCCGCACCGTTCCCGACTTCCCGAAGAAGGGAATCCTGTTCTACGACCTGATGCCTCTTTTTGGCTCCCGGGAGGCCTTTCCGAAGCTGGTCGAGCACCTGGCCGCCCCCTACCGGGGCCTGGGGATCACCCGTGTCGTCGGAATCGAGGCCCGGGGATTTATTCTCGCGGCCCCGGTGGCCCAGCTTCTGGGGGCGGGATTCGTTCCCGTCAGAAAGAAGGGCAAGCTCCCGGGACCCGTCCGGGAGCTCTCCTACGCCCTCGAATACGGCCAGGACACGATCGCCATGCAGGAAGGCGGGCTGTCGAAGGGGGAGCGGGTCCTGATCGTAGACGACCTTCTCGCGACGGGCGGGACGGCTCGGGCGGCCCTGGACCTTGTGCGGCTCCTGGGGGGTGAGGTCGCCGAAATCCTCTTTGTGGCGGAACTCGAAGGTCTTGGCGGGAGGGAGCGGCTTTCCGGAGAGAGGGTTCGCTCCATTCTCTCCTACAAGATCTAGGGAGCCGGAATGAATTCCCCTTATCGTTATTTTTTCGCCCATATCGTCTATCTGAGGCCCTTTTCGGAGATCGAGCCTCTGGTGGCCTCCCACCGGGCCTTTCTTGATACCTGCCTCAAGGATGGCCTCCTTTTGCTCTCTGGCCCCCTTGTCCCCCGGACAGGAGGAATTCTGCTCATGCGGGGAAGCGACAGAGGCGAAATCGAAACCCTTCTTGCCGGCGACCCTTACGCCAAGGCCCGGGTGGCCCGCCATGATCTCCTGGAGTTTCAGCCGGTCAAGGCCTGCCCCGAGCTTTCAGGTCTTTTGGGCGGAGGCTGACGGCATCGGAGACGGACCGGCGGAGGCACCCTCGTGAAATGGGCGGCATTTTCCTTTCCCCGGGGGTTTGTCGATGCGCTTCGCGGGAGCCTCCTTTCCCGGTCTCTGGCCTCGGCCCCCTTTGTCGGCCTTCTCCTCGCCTATGCCCTCACCCAGTTTTCCGAGGGGATGACCCAGACCGCCCTGACCTGGATCGCCTTCCGGATCCGCCACAACGATGTGACGCTCGTGGGTCGGATCGGACTGCTCCAGACGATCATCCCTTTCCTCATCCTTATCCCGGCTGGCGTCCTCATCGATCTCCTTCCCCGCCAGATCTTCATGGCGGCCATCAACCTCTTCAAGGGGTCCACCTACGCCATCATTCCCATCCTGAGCCTTTTCGAGCCGCTCCGGACCCCCTCCCTCCTGGTGATTGTGGTGGTGACGGCCCTTTTGTCCTCAGGTTTTGGACCGGCCTTCAATGCCGCGATTCCGGGATTTGTTCCCTACGACCGGCTTAAACACGCCAACGGGTGGATCCAGATTGCGGGGCAGGGAGGTTATTTTCTGGGGCCCCTGGTCACGGCCGGTCTCCTGCTCTACTTTCCCGCTCCCTGGCTTCTGGGCATCTCCGGTGGGGGATTCGTCCTCTCCGCCTTTCTCTTTGCCCTCATCCCCCCGCCTCTCGACCCTCTCGAGAGCCGCCGGAGCGAAGGGAAGGGGCGGGATCACGCCGTCTCTTCCCGAAGTGACGGACTGCACCATACAGGGGTGGTTTCAGGCTTTTTTCACTCCGCAGGGCTCCTTTTAGGCAATCCCGTCCTCCTTTTGTGCACCCTCCTCCTCATGGTCTTCGCGCTCTTCAATGCCCCCATGTCGATGGTCTTTCCACTCCTTTCCTCCCAGGTCTTCCGGACTCCGCCCTCCTTCTACGCCCTGTTGTCAGGCGCCTACTTTCTGGGATCCTTTCTTGGAGGGATTCTCCTCCTGGGACGCCGTCTCCCGGGATATTTCTCTCTGATCTCCGGCGGGATGCTCCTTGCCTCGGGAGCCTTTCTCCTCCTGCCGCGTCTCACCTGGCCCTCGGCAGGGCTCTTTCTTCTTCTCATCATAGGCACCGGACTCTCCTGGGCCCAGCCCCTGGCCTATGCCCGGATCCAGCAGATCGTTCCCTCCCGCACTCTGGGCCGGGTCCTGGCGGTGGTGATGACCCTCTTCCTGCTTTCGGCCCTCGTGGGAATCGAGGGGGGAACGGTCTTCCTTCATCGCAATCCGGTGGCGACATTCCTCCATCTCGAAGGAGGATTCCTGTTGTCCGTCTCTGTCCTTGTGTTGCTTTTGGTAACACTTTTTCGCTCCCGGCTGTCCTGAGGGGATACGGATTCCCTTTATTATCCGATCCGCCTTTTTGGGGAGGCCGATCTTTCCTCACTCCACCGTCTGGCCTGATTCTTGCGATCATATGGCAAGAGAGAGCCCCGGGTCCGGAGGAAATCCTCCGTAGCCATGGGGCGATGACGGGGGAAGGAATCCATGTCCTTTATCGCAAATGTCCGCGAATCGAAAGATCTTCTGGTCGAGAGGAACTTCGGGCTTCTGCTTCTGGGACAGCTGGTCTCCCAGTTGGGAGAGAACCTGAACAAGGTGGCCCTCTTCTGGTTCGTCTATCTCTTTACCAAAAGCGCCCAGGCGATGATCATCGTGGGCGTTCTCCAGACGCTTCCTCCAATGCTCTTTTTCTGGGCCAACGGGGTCATGCTCGACCGGTGCTCGAAGCGCAATGTCATGATAGGAGTTGATGCCGTCCGCGGAATGCTTGTCCTTATGATTCCGCTCCTTTATGCCCTCCATCACCTTTCCCTCCCCGTCCTCTACCTTTTGGTCTTTCTCATCGCGACGGCCAGCGGGATTTTCGGACCGGCCCTTTACTCGGCCATTCCCCTGATGGTCATCGAGCCACGGAGGGTCTCGGCCAATGCCCTGATGCAAACGACCGGCCAGGTGGGAATCCTTGTGGGCCCCCTTCTGGGAGGGGTTCTGTCGGCCCTCTATAATCCGGTCTTCGTCATGATCGCAAACGGAATGACCTTTCTCATTTCAGCGGTCTTTCTCCTCTTCATCCGGATCGCGGAGGTCCGGGAGGCTGAGATTCTTCCTGTCTCCGGAGTCGTCGGGATCCTGGAGGAGGTCCGGGAGGGGATCCGGTTCGTCTTTTCCGGAAACAGGCTCCTGCTTGGCCTGTTTGTCATCATGACCCTTTACGGTCTGATCACCGGCCCTGTGACCATCCTTCTTCCGGTCCTTTCCCATGCCGTCCTCCATGCGGGATCGAAAGGATTCGGGATGCTTCTTTCTGCCTACGGAGTGGGAATGCTCCTGGCCTCCCTCGCCCTGACCGTCCGTCCTCCCCTCAATCTTTTCCGGTGGATTGCCGGGGGCTTCCTGGCTGGCGGAATCCTGATCCTTCTTGTCTCCGTTTCGGTCCAGATGCCTGTTGACCTTTTTCTGATGGCTCTCTTCGGAATGGCGGTTTCGGTGGTGAATCCCCTCGTCCACACGCTTCTTCAGAACCATGCCCCTTCCCGCCTTCTCTCCCGGGTCCTGACAACGATGAGCCTTGGCTTTCTGGGCGGGGCGATCCTGGGGATGACCGGACTTCCCTCCCTCGTGACTGTCCTGGGAATCAGGACCGTCCTTGGGCTTCTTGGCGGGATCCTGGTCCTTTCCTGGGGAGCCGTGAACCTGATCGAGGCCGGACACCGTTCGGAATCCGGCGTCTTCCGTCCTCTGCCGGGATTTCTAGCCGCGTTGGCCGGCTTGTCTCCCGGTCCCGAAACACCGGCGAAAGGAGAATAGCTCGTGAGAATCGCCCTGGTTTCAACCCCATTTGTCAGCGTTCCTCCCAAGAAGTACGGAGGGACGGAGCTCTTCCTCTATCATCTTGCTGAAAAACTCATCGACCGCGGCCATGAGGTGGTTCTTTTTGCCACGGGTGATTCCCGGACCCGGGCCTATGTCGAATGCGCCTTTCCCTCCGCCCGCTGGCCCATCGTTCCCAGGGACGAGCAGATCCATCTGGCCTTTTCCGCAAAGCGGATCATGGAACGGGAGGATATCGACATCGTGCACTGGCAGTCGCCTGTGGCCGTACCCTATGCCTCCATCACCAACGTTCCTGCCGTTGTGACCCTCCACCATTCCCGGACCCCGGAGTTTTCGGAAATCTACCGCCACTATCCGGAAAACCACTATGTGGCGATCAGCCACTCCCAGAAGGAGCAGGAGGTTCCCCTCTCCCGGTTCTCGGTCATCCACCACGGTCTTGATCCGGCCGCCTATCCCCCGTCATTCGGCCCGGGCTCCCATGCCGCCTTCCTGGGACGGCTGGCCCCTGAAAAGGGACCGGACAGTGCCTGCCGGGTGGCTCTCAAGGCCGGGATCCCTCTCCATATCGGAGGCGCGGTCCATCCGTGCGATACCGCCTTCTACAACGAGTCCCTCCGGGCCTATCTCCAAAATCCCCTCGTCCACTGGCTAGGCCAGGTCGACCATCTCCAGAAGGTGGCCCTCCTCCAGGGAGCCCGGGCCCTCCTCGTTCCTATCCGCTGGGAAGAGCCCTTCGGACTGGTCATGATCGAGGCGATGTTGTGCGGGACCCCGGTCGTGGCCTTCAAACGGGGGGCCGCAACCGAGCTTGTGGAGGAGGGCGTGACCGGATATCTGGTTGACAGCGAAGAGGAAATGGCCGAGGTCCTGGCCCGCAAGGTCGGAACGATCGACCGGCGAGCCTGCCGCGCGAGAGCGGCCCAGCTTTATTCGACCGAAGTCATGGTGGACGGCTACGAGGCGCTTTATCGTTCCATCCTCCGGGATACCCGGAGGGGAGGCCCCGCCCCTTTGCGGACCTCCCTCCCAAATACCCTGACGGAGGTCCGCTGATGGCCTCGCTTCTTTCTTCCTCTCTGACTCCGGCCTTCGGCCCCAGGGAAGGGGCCTCCGAGTGCAACTCTCCGGAGGAGATGGTCCTCTTTTACAGGCGGGAGTTCGGGCGGGCCCCCCTTCTTGTTGTCACCAACAGGGAACCTATCGTCTGGGAGGGGGCCGGACATCTCTCCTTCCCCCCCGGAGGCGTAACCCAGACGATCCATCGTCTTCTGGGCATGGTGGGGGGCGAGTGGATCGCCCTGAGGGATTCTTCGGGGCCGGATCTTTTGCGGATTTCCCCTCCCCGGGAGTCCCCGGAGGCTCCGGGATACCTCCTCCAGCGTCTCTCTTTGCCCGATGAGCTCCGGGAGGCTCATTATGCCGGTTTTTCGAACGGTGTCCTTTGGCCGTTTTTTCATGACGATCCCGAGCGGGTCGGGGAGCTCCGGAATTCCTATGAGGCTTACCTCCATGTCAACCGGCGTCTGGCCGGGAAGGTGCTGGAGTCCCTCACCACCCTTTCTCCCGGTGTCGTCTGGATCCATGATTACCAGCTCGCCCTTGTGGCCCGCGAGGTCCGCCGGATGGCCGGGCACCATCTTCCGCCCTTGGCTTTTTTCTGGCATATTCCCTGGGTCGACACCCCTTCCGCCCTGGAAATCCCCTGGCTTTTCGAGGTGGTCGAAGGCCTTCTCTTCCATGACCGGATCGGATTCCAGACCGAAGGATACAGGGAAAGCTTCCTTGACACTGTCCGACGCCTTTACGGGAACAGGGCCTCCTGGGATGGCGAGAGTCTCTGCGTCCGGACGGAGAGCGGGACAAGGACCCTCTCCCTGGGGGTCTATCCCGTCTCGATCGACCCCGCCCACTTCGACCACCTTGCCCGGGACCCCGAGGGAACCCGGGCGGCAAGGGAGGTTCTCCGGGAGGCGGATCTCCTGGGACCGGGAGAAGACGTCCGTCCCTATCTCGTTTCTGTCGACCGGATGGACTACTCCAAAGGCTTTCTGGAACGGATCGAGATTCTGGAGGCCCTCTTCACCCGGCACCCCTCCCGCATCGGGACACTCTCCCTTCTGCAGGTGGCCCCACCGACCCGACAGTCTGTGGAGGCCTATCGCCGGTATTCCCGGCAGGTCGAGGCGGCGGTGTCCCGGCTCAATGCACGGTTTGGCCGGAGCGACTGGGTCCCGGTAAAAACCATTGCCCGCTCCCTTCCCCAGACCGTCCTTGCTCCTCTCTTCCGCCTCTCCTCCGGCGCCCTCGTCACGGCGACGAAAGACGGGATGAACCTCGTGGCAAAGGAGTTCCTGGCCTCCCAGAAGGGGGGGGACGGAGTCCTCTTCCTGAGCCGCCATACGGGAGCGGCCCAGACCATGGAGGGACTTGCCCTGATCGATCCCTTCGATCCCATCCAGTCAGCCCGTCTCATCCACCAGGGACTCTCCCTCGACCCGGAGATCCGGAGGCGCAGGAACAACCGGGCTCTGGCCTCGATCGAGCGGAACAACATCTGCCGGTGGATGAGTGAAAACCTCCGCTCCCTCAGGCCCAGTCCCGCTCCGATTCTGCGATGACAGAGGCTCGGGGGCCGGGGACAGGATCCCGTTTGGTCCTTTTTCTGGACTTTGACGGAACGCTGGCCCCCATCGCCCCCCATCCCGACCTGGTCCATCTTGATCCCCATGAGATTGCCCTTCTGGAGTCCCTCGGCCGCCTCATCCCCGTTTTTGCCATGTCCGGGCGAGCCTTTCCCGACCTTCTCCACCGTCTTCCCGTCTCCACGCTCGCGGGCCTGTCCGGGGACCACGGGGCTGTCCGCCGTTTCCGGGATGAACAAACCGTTCATCCCGAGGCCCTGCGGGCCAGGGAGTCCCTTTTGGCGTGGGTTTCGGATCTCCGAAAGGTTGCAGAGACTGTTCCGGGAACGATGACTGAAACCAAGGAATACAGTCTCTCCGTCCATTACCGGGGGGTGGAGCCGGAGAGGATTCCCCGCCTTTCGGAAGAGATCGGACAGCTGTTCGATACCTGGGAGGAGCGGACCCGCTTCCGGATCTATCACGGCAAGATGGTCTGGGAGATCCGGCCGGCCGGTGGGGTGACCAAGGAGGAGACGATGGATTTTTTCCTGGAACATCTCGCCCGGGAGTCCGGGGTCCCGCCCCACGATTTCTTCCCGGTGATGGTGGGAGACGACACGACGGACCTTGGGGCGGTCAACCACGCCGTCTCTTTGGGAGGCCGGGGGTACTGGGTCGGAAATCCGCCACCGGGTCTCGATCCCCGGGCGGGACGGCTCCAGAACACCGCCAATGTTTGGAATCTTTTAAAAGGGCTTTCAGAGGCCCTTGAGACAGGCAAGGATCCTTCGGCCGTTCTGACCGGATCCCTCAGGAACCGGGGATAAGACCGCTCCGGCCGAGGTAGCCAGCCAGGGCCTCCTCCCAGGAGGGAAGGATGATGCCCACTCCGTGCGCCTTGTCGTTCGAAAGGACCGAAAAGGGAGAGCGCGGGGCAGCGGGGCGGTAGAGGGAGAGAGGGATCGGGGAGAGATCGGGGGTGAGCCCCGAAAGCTCGAAGATCTTTTGGGCAAATTCGTACCAGCTGACGTTTCCGGCATTTGTGAGATGCCAGATTCCGAAGGGCAGGGAGGCCGTCACCAGGAGGGCGATCCCCCGGGCCAGATCCCGGGCGGCCGTAGGGCCGACCCTCTGGTCCGAGACGACCCGGAGGGGCTTTCCTTCCCTGGCGAGCCGGATCATGGTGGTGACGAAATTGCCCCCCTTTTGTCCGGATCCGTCTCCTCCGTAGAGGCCGCAAGTCCGGACAATCCAAGACCGTTCCCAGGCCCCCAGGACCAGCCGCTCCCCCGTGGCCTTCGAGAGGCCATAGACTGAGAGGGGCCGGGGGGGAGCCTCTTCCGGGTAGGGAATCTGTTCCTCCTCGTGGATGCCCCCGCTCATGACATAGTCGGTCGAGACGTGAAGAAGGGCCGTTTTAGCCTCCCGGCAAGCCCGGGCAAGGTAAAGCGGGGCAAAGGCATTGAGCTCGAAGCATTCCCGGACTTCGGTCTCCCCGCGATCCACGGCATTGTAGGCGCTGGTGTTGATAAGAATATCGAATTTGGCCCCGGGAATTTCCGGCAGGGAGTTCGGGGAGGTA
>DAIBTC010000056.1 GCA_027415345.1 Nitrospirota bacterium | reverse complement strand
GCCCCCTGTCGACTCCCCCGCCGTCCATCGGGAGGCCCCTGTTATTTCCGATTCCGGGAAAAAAAGATTGTGAAGGGCGATGAGGGCCTCGGAGAGAAGGAATCCGGCAAGAAAGACACCTGTGGAAAAATAGAAGAGGAAAAACAGGACATTGAGACTCCGGCGTCTTGGAAGAAATCCTCGAAAGGACAGGACAAGATAGAGTGGCAAAAGGGTCGCAAGGAGGAAGGCTCCCTCCAGAAGCCCCGGAAGGGGAGGCGGGAGATAGGACGGAGAGTGGTCCCGAATGATCCCCGCCAGAAAGAGGCAGAAGAGTTCATAGAGGATCAGGGAGGACCAGAGAACCCTGACAAAGCGTTGACGGATCAAAAGACATGGACCTCGACAGTAAAGTATTTTTTGGGATTCTTCTTCATGTCGTCCAGGAGTCCGTTCACCCGGTCAAGAACCCCGTTGATCTGGTTGGCCATTTTCGGATCGTAGAGAAGCTTGCCGGCCGTTCCGTTTCCGCTCTGTATCTGGCCAAGGATCTTGTCCAGCCGGATCAGGCTGTCCTTGAAGGAGGCGGCCGTCTGGGGATCGTTCAAGAGCTTGCCGGCCAACCCGGGTCCCTGGGAGGCAGTCCGGAGCATCCGGTCGAGGTCCCGAAGAGACCGGTCCAGATTGTCATAGAGCACGGGGGAGCCGATCAGCTTCGAAACCGTCCCCGGACCGTGATCGATCCGCTCCGCAAGATCCGAGAGATCGCTCGCAGCCCGGCTGACATTCTTGTAGAGAGTCGGGTCCCCCAGAAGGCGGCCTACCGTCCCTTGCCCCCTTTGGGCTTGCTGGGCCAGGGTCGTAAGGGAGAGGGAGAGGCTCTTGAGGTTTGCGACGACATCCTCTCCGGACTTCATGACCTTGCCCAGAGAGCCCGACTCCACCCCGATGATGGGAAGCGAGGGATTGAGCGGTCCCTCCCGGGAGTCCCCCGGGGTAAGTTCGAGGTATTTGATTCCCATGAGCCCTTGCGTGTGGATCGAGGCCGTGGCCCCGGACGACAGATCGTCGAAGCGCTTTCGGGCGATGCGCATCGTCACCCGGACAAACCTTTTTCCCTGGAAGCGGACGAAGTGGACGGAGGAGACGTATCCGCTGTCAATCCCCAGAAGGCGGACCGGCGCCCCCTGGGTCAGTCCCTGGACATTCCGGAAGAGGGCGGTGATCTCGACCTGGCGGGAAAAGATGTTGGTGATCTTTCCATAGGCGATGATGACCATGGCGCCGACCAAAAAGCTCACCCCCACGATCAGGCCAACCCGCATTTCGGAGAGGGAAAGATTGCTGCTGCGTTTCATGGAGACCCCTTTTCAGGAATCGAGGGAGATAAAGGTTTGGATGAAGGGATCGGAGGAGTGCTCGATCTCCTGGCGGGTCCCGGTCGCAATGACTTTGGCATCCTTGATGAATGTAAACAGATCCCCCACCCGGTAGGCATCCGTCAGATCATGGGTCACGACGATATTGGTGCTTTTGAACTCCCGCTGGACACGGCGCATCAGGTCACAGATCGACTTGGAGGTAAAGGGGTCGAGCCCCGTCGTCGGCTCGTCATAGAGCATGAAGGCCGGATCCTCGGCGGCCATGGCCCGGGCTATCGCCACCCTCCGTCTCATCCCTCCGGAAAGATCGGAGGGCATCTGATCGAGGGAGGATTCGAGTCCCACAAATTGCAGGAGCATGCGCACACGCTCCTCGACCTTGTCATCGGAAAGGGTGGTATGCTCCCACAGCCAGAAGGCGACATTCTCCCCCACCGTCATCGAGTCGAAAAGGGCTCCCTCCTGGAAAACCATGCCCATACGCTGGCGGAAGCGGAGAAGCTCCTCATCGGTGAGTTTCCCCACCTCCAGATCATTGGCCAGGACCCGGCCCGAGACGGGATGAAGGGTCCCCAGAACACATTTCAGGATGGTGGTCTTCCCCGATCCGCTCTCCCCCAGGATGACCATGGTCTTCCCCGTCGGGACCTCGAGATCGATCCCGTCGAGCACGACCTGCTCCCCGTAGGCGACGGTGACTTTTTCGAGGCGGATCACAGCTTCCATCCCCAAATATCGATCAGGAACTTGCTGATCATGAAATTCGCGATGAGGATCCAGATGGCGGCCGAGACCACTGCCTTTGTGGTGGCGCGACCCACCCCCTGGGCTCCGCCCGTCGTGCGAAGTCCGTAGAAGCAGCCGATAGCTACCAGGATGAATCCGAAGACAAAGGGCTTGAGCATCCCGTTCACCAGGTTGGGCAGGGTCAGGGCCGACCGGACACCCGACCAGTAAAGGGGGGCCGGAACATGGGCCCCAAGCTGGGCGACCATCAGGCCCGCCAGAACTCCCAGGAGATCCCCGACCACCGAAAGAGCCGGCAGCATGACCATGCCTGCCAGGATCTTGGGGGCGATCAGCCGGTCGACCGGATCGACGCCCATGACCAGAAGAGCCTCGATCTGCTGGGTTGTGGCCATCATCCCGAGCTCCGAGGTGATTCCGGCCGTCACCCGGGCCGACATCACCAGGGAGGCCAGGACCGGTCCCATGTCCCGGATGATGGAGGTGGCGACGACCCTCCCCAGGAGGTTCGAGGCCCCATAAGGAGCCATGACCACGCTGAACTGGAGGGCCATGTCGAGTCCGGCGAAGAGATTCGCGAGAAAGACGATCGGGATCGAGCCGACCCCCAGGCGATCCATTTCGAACAGGCTCTCCCTCATGCGGAAATGGAAGATGAGATAGCGGAAGGACTTCACGATCATCATCGTGAAGTCCTGGACCGACATCAGCACGCCTGCCAGAAACAATAATGCCCGTCTAACCGGCATCACGCAGGAGTTCCGGGACAGGAAGGCCGGCAAAGGTGTGGAGTCGCCGAAGATTCAGGCGGTCGAGGGCCTCCCCCTCCCCTTTCGGTGTCTCGAGGATCACCGGAACTCCCGAAGAGAGGGCCTTTCTGATGATCCGGGAAAGGGCTTCCTGACCGATGTGACCCTCCCCCAACCCGGCATGGCGGTCGCGACCCGATCCGAGTCCGAACAGGGCATCGTTCAGGTGCCAGAGGGAGAGACCCCCGGAGGGGAGAGCCGACAGGAAGTCCGCAAGGACCCTGTCGAGTTCCTCCTCCGAGGAAAGGTCAAAACCGGCGGCGAACAGGTGACAGGAATCGAGACAAAGGCCCAGACAGCCGGGACGGTCGATGGAGGCGATGATCTCGGCCATCTCGTCCGGCCGGGATCCCAGCATGCTTCCCGCCCCGGCGGTGTTTTCGAGGAGAAGCGGCGTCTTGAGGTCCGGAAGGCTGTCCAGAACCTCCCGCAAAATTCGGGCCGCCCTCCGGACGGCAGCGGACCGGTCCCCTCCCCGGGCCGAGCCGGGATGCAGGACAAGACCATCGGCTCCCAGAAGATCCGCGGTCAGGAGCTCCTTCCGCAGGGTATCCCGGGACCTCAGGGCGATCTCATGTTCCTCCGAGGCGATATTGATCAGGTAGCTGGCATGGATGTAGACACGGGAGACGGAGGAGGTCGATCGTTGCCTACGGTAGGCCTCGAGAAGCTCGTCTGTGGGGAGGTCGAACCCCCAGCTTCGCGAGGAATGGGAAAAGATCTGGACGGTGTTCGCGCCTAGCGATTCCCCTCGTTCAAAGATCCGGTCGAGGCCTCCGGCGGCCGAGACGTGAAGGCCGAACCGGAAAGATGTCTTGCCGGTTCGGCCGATTCGGGACTCAGGACTCAAGCAGCCCTCACATGCCCGGATGATGAGCCATCGGATGCGGCATCATCATTCCATGATGCATCATCATCATCTGCCGCCACAGCTTCTTGGCGGTGGCAAACTGGTCCGCGGTCAGGACCCGATGGGCCCCGGAGATCATGGTCAGATAGGCGTGCATGATCGCCCGCTTGTGATTCAGGATTGCGTCCATGTTGGATTTTGCCTTGCTCACGTCGATCCGGTGGTGCATCATGAGCGCCATCGTCTCCATGTGGAGAACATGGATCCGGGCCTTTTCCATGATCATGGTCTTCATGAAGTCCATCTTGAGGGTGGACAGTTTCTTCACCTGGTCCGGTGTGAGTCCAAGCCGGTCCTGGTTCATCAGGTAGAAGGCGATCGGACCTCCGTGATGCATCATCCCGTGATGGTGCATGTCGGCCCGGGCCGTCCCGGGAGCCAGGAGACCAAGGGAGAAAACCAGCGCCAGTGCCAGAGCCCAGGAAACAAATCCCTTTTTCATGGTGACCTCCTTTTGATACGAAAGGAACCGGACTTTCCGGAATCGCATGCCCCGGAGAAATCCCGGTCATCCTTTCATTCTACCCGGATCCCTTCCGTTTTGGAAAGGATCGAGCCCCGGGAAGGGAAAACGGAAAACCCGGGAAAGGCTTTTTTCTGAGCGGGTGGGAGGGCCGGCACTCCGGATTCAGGGGAAATCCCGGAACCGGGGATTCTCCTCAAGGCCCGTTCGGATCCTCGCCCGGACCACGAGCCAGGAGAGCCAGGCGCCTGCCAGGACACAGAGGCCGTGAAGACTCCGGACCAGAAGGGGAGAAAGGGGCGGACCCGGGAGAACTCCTCCGAGTTCCCGCACCATCCAGGGATCAGGGGAAGAGGGAAGCAGGAAAAAGGCGGCGGCGACAAGGACAAGAGTGATGCCCCAGCAGAGTCTCGGGCTCCGGGAGGCGGCAAAGCTTAAGCGGAAGGCGATCGCGCCGGCAATCGCGCCGAGAAGGCATTCGGCAAGGAGAACGCGGACCATGGACACTCCTTCAGGGTTTTTCGAATCGAAACTCCGTATCGGAGGACCTCTTTCCCCGATACCTAGGGTCCCTGGGCGAAAAAACCAGGTCGTAGACCGCCGGAAGGACCAGCAGGGTCATGGCGGTGGAGCTGATCAGGCCGCCGACCACCACGGCCGCCAGGGGCCTCTGGATATTGGCCCCGGTTCCCGAGGAGAGAAGGAGGGGAAGAATTCCGATGGCCCCGACGATGGCGGTCATCAAAACTGGCCGGATCCGGCGGAGAGCGGCTGACCGGATCGCCTCCCGGGGAGGCCGTCCCTTGTTTTCTTCCTCCATGGCAAAGGAAAGAAGAAGAACCCCATTTTGGATCGCCACGCCAAAAAGTGCAATGAACCCCACCGAGGCGGGGATGCTCAGGTACTCCCCGAAGGACTTGAGGGCGACCACTCCCCCCACCAGGGAAAAGGGGATGTTGAGAAGGATGAGAAGGGTATAGCCGATCGACCCGAAGTTCCACATGAGCAGAAGAAAGATCCCGAGAAGGACCACCGGCACCAGAAGGCGGAGGCGGGAGAGGGTCAGGTTGGTATTCTCGAACTCCCCCCCCACCGACAGATGGAGGCCCAGGGGGGGCCGAAGCCGGGTGTCGACCAGTCGTTCCACATCCGCCACCACGTGGCTTGTGGCCCGGTCCCCGATGTTGAACTGGACCATGATCAGGCGGCTTCCCCCTTCATGATAGATCCGGAAGGGACCCGTCTCCTCCGAAAAACGGGCGAGCTGACCCAGGGGAACGGTGATCCCCCGGGGGGTGGTCAGAAGGATGGTCTTCATCCGGGCGATGGAGTTCCGGATATCCCGGGGAAAGCGCACATGAAGATGGATCCGCCGGATCCCCTTCAATATCGTCGTCGTCAGCCCCTCGGGGCCGATCCCCATACGGATGACCCGGAGAACGTCGGAGACATTGAGGCCATAACGGCTGATGGCCTGCCGGTCGATACGGATGTCGATGTAGGGCTGGCCCGTGATCCTCTGGACCGTCACGTCGCGGGTTCCCCGGACCTGCCGGATGAGGGAGGCCAGACGACTCGAGTAGGAGGTAAGAAGGCCAATGTCGTCCGAATAAACCTTGAATGCCACCTGGGCCTTGGCCCCCGAGACCATCTCGTCGATCCGCTCCTCGATAGGCTGGCTGAAGGCAAACGAGACGGCGGGGAGGGTCGCGTTGAGCCGCCGGCTCATCTCGGCCACCAGGCGTTTCTTGGTCATTTTTTCAGGCCAGGATTTCCTCTCCTTGAGACGGACATAGATTTCCATGTGGCTCGTCACGTCAGTGTCTGTGCCGGACTGGGCCCGACCGATCCGGGACTGCGTCAGCAGAACCTCCGGATAGCTCCGGACGATCCGGTCGATCACCCGGCTGGCCTCCGTCGTTTCCGACAGGGAGGCCGACGGCCAGAGGTCGGCGATGATCAGCACCGACCCTTCGTCCAGGACAGGAATGAATTCTGTTCCCGTCCGGGCCAGGAGAACGGCGGCCAGCGTGATGGCCGCCACCCCGGAGACAAGAACCCAGGCCCTGTGGGCAAGGATCCACTCCAGAACAGGGGCGTAGGCCCTTTCGAGGGCCTGGGTCAGACGTTCGCCACGGGACGAGGGGGACTTCGAGGGGTCAAGCGACATCATGGACGGGACATAGGTCAGGGCCACAAGCAGGGAGAGAAGAAGAGCCACAATGATCGAGGTGGCCATGGGGGCAAACATCTTTCCGGGCATCCCGGGCAGGAGGAGGATCGGCAAAAAGACAATGACGATGATCAGGATGGCGAAGAAGACGGGCCTCACGATTTCTCCGGCCGCAAGGACGATCCTCTCCTCGCGTGAGATTTCCGGCATGAGGCCCGAGATCCGCCAGATGTTTTCTGCCATGACGATCGAGGCATCCGCCATCATGCCGATCCCGATGACCATTCCCCCCATGCTCATGAGATCGGCCGTGAGATGCATCCCTCGCATCACGAGGAAGGTCATGAGAATGGAAAGGGGAAGCCCTGAGGCCACAACAAAGGAGGCCCAGAAGCGTCCCAGGAAAAGCCCCAGGACGAGAATAACCAGGACCCCTCCCTCCAGAAGGGAATGGAAGACCGTGCGGAAGGCATTCCGGATGAGGGGGCCTTCATCATAATAGGGGACGACACGAATGCCGGGAGGGAGGAGGGTTCGATTGATTTCGGCGACCTTTTTCTCGACCCGGGAGAGGGTCCTGAGGGCATTCTCCCCCCGAAGCATGACAACCGTCCCCTTCACGACCTCCCGGTCGTCAAGAAGGGCATTTCCCCGCCGGACTTCCGGCATGACCTCGACATCGGCCACATCCCGGACCAGGACCGGAACCCCCTTTCGCTCGGCCACCACCACCGATTCGATATCACTCTCTCCCTCGATCCGGCCCAGACCCCGGATGAGATAGTACTCCCCTCCCCGGTCGAGATATCCCCCTCCCACATTCTCGTTGTTGCTGGCCAGGGCGCGGGTCACGTCCTGGAGCGAGAGGTGAAATCCGTCGAGGCGGTAAGGGTCCACCACCACATAGTAGGATTTGACATATCCCCCGTAAGAGAGGACGGAGGCGACCCCCCGGGTGGAGAGGAGCGCCCTTTTCACGGTCCAGTCCTGGAGGGTTCGAAGCTTCATGAGGTCATCGGAGCCTGACAGGGTGTATCGGAAGATGTTGCCGGTGGGGGTGGAGACCGCCCCCATGATCGGCTGTGTTCCGGGCGGAAGAAGCCCCTGGAGGGTTCCCAGACGCTCGGCCACCATTGTCCGGGCCCGATAGACCTCGCTTGAACTGTCGAAGACAACCGTTACGGCCGACAGGCCGAAGAGCGTTTTGGAGCGGATCTTCCTGACTCCCGGAAGCCCGTTCATGGCTGTTTCGATGTTATAGGTGATCTGCTGCTCGACCTCCAGGGGGGAGAAGCCGGGGGCCTCGGTCAGGACCGTCACTGAGACGGGAGAAACGTCGGGAAAGGCATCCACGGAGACCTGGAAGACGGAATAGACGCCCCCAGCGGCAAGGAGGGCAAAGAGCATGAGGATGACAATCCGGCGATAAAGGAGCCAAGTGAAAAACGCCTTTGCCACGGCCCGCTACTTCCGTCGTTCGAACTGGGCCTTGACCCAGAATCCGTTTCGAACGACGAGACGGTCCCCCGGCCTGAGCCCCGAAGTCACGGGAACTTGTCCTCCCTCCGACGTTCCGACATGAACCCTCCGGACTGCAAAAAGATCTTTCCCTTCCTGGAGGAAGACGACCTGATGACCTCCGGCCAGGAAGACGGCGTCCTTCGGGATCCAGAGCCTCTTTCCTCCAGCCGGAACAAGGATGCGGACCGGCAGGAACATTCCCGGGCGGAGCCGCAGGGGTATGTTGAAAAAGATCCCGCGGACCGTGACGGTCCGGGTCCGCTGATCGGTCACCGGGCTGATGTAGACCACGCGTCCGGAGAGGACTTCCCCGGTATCGGAGAGCCGGACCTTCATCGTCTGACCCAGCTTCAAGAAAGGGACATCCTGCTGGTAGACCTGGGCATTGATCCGGACCCAGTCGAGGTTCGCAATCACGAAAAGCCGGTCACCGGAATTGACCGACTGGCCGGAAACGGCCATTTTGTTCAGGACATAGCCTGTAATGGGAGAGCGGATCTTGAGGTTTCTGTGAACGATACCGGTCTTTTCGAGAAGGGCGATCTCCCGGTCGACCACGCCCAGGTTCCTGAGCCGGGTCAGGGCCGCCTCCCGGATCCCGGGAGAAAAAGGACGGTTTCCGGCGCTCCGGTGAGTGATATTTCCAAGACGGAGTGCCTGGAGATATTCCTGCTGGGCCTCGATATAGTCCGGCGAAAAGACAGTGACCAGAACCTGCCCCTTGGCCACCAGATCCCCCGTATCGGCGTAGACCCGGCGAACATAACCGAATATCGCGAGACGATGGATCGAACGCGGACTCACATACCGCATCCGGTCATCGATCATGGCGACCACGCCATTGGTCCGGATCACACGGAAACCCCTCCCGGCGGTAATGACCCGGCTTTCGATTCCCAGGGTCCTGACCACATCGGGGGGGATGCGGATCTGGCCGGGAAGGGCCCATGCCTTCCGGAAGTCCGTCAGAACCAAGCAAATAAGGAGCAGAAGAAAGGTCATCCGGAAGAGGCGGAAAACCACTTAGACAACTCCCTGAAGGGATCGCGGGGGAGAGTCCTTCCGGCACCGGAGGACCTTCCAGATCGAGTAGACCAGAACCGGCAGGGCCACCCCTGCCATGATGATGCCGATCATCCAGTTTTCAAGATCGATCTCCTTCCCGTAAAGATGAAGTCCTTCCTGAAGAAGTCCCCCGACCACGAAAACAACGCCCCCTCCCAGAAGTGTCAGACTTCCCGTCCGGAGGCCGATGGCGGCGATCTCGTGGTCGTCGAACTTGTGGGTGGTCTTGAGGGAGGCTCCGAAGATCCCGCCAAGGATCATGAGCATGACGGTGGTTCCGAGCCCGAACAGGAACCCCGGAAGAAAGCCGAGCCAGGGAGATCCCATCTGGGGAGCGGCGATGGTGTAAACAAACATGGCGAAGGGACCGACCCCGAAACCGGCGACAAATCCGTGGATCATCGCCCATCGGGTCGGGAAGGGTTCCGGGTTCCCGGAAGAGGGGGCCCCAATGGTGTCGGCCTTGTGCTGGTGGCCAAAGAGCGCCGGGGAACGCTCCACACCCTCGCTGGGTTCATGATGGTGTCCCAGCAGGTGAAAATGAAGATAGTGGCCCTTTTTCTGGATCTGCCAACCCGCCCAGAGCATGACCGCCCCGACAACCATATTGACAAAGGAGTTGATCGACTCCTTCGTGAACCAGGAGAAGAGGAGAAGGTAGGAAATCTCCGATCCGATCGACCGCTGGATCGTGAAGGCAAGCGAAAAGAAGAGTCCCGATTTCAGCCCTTTTTTGCCGGAGGCGTTCCCGATGGCATAGCTGAAGGTAATCGGCCAGGTATGTTCGTCCGGAAGGATACCATGGAGTAGGCCATACCCGAAGGATTGAAGGAGCAAGGAAATCATGGGACCGCCGTTGTGAAGGTTAACCGGGAGGAGCCAAAGGACTCCCGGTTAAATGATACACCATCTCAACAAGAGCGATCAAGGGAAGATCCGGGTCGGCCGTGGAAATCGCCTCTCCACCCCGCATTCGAAGGGAAGGATCAGGACAGGAGACGGAAGCGGACCATCCCGTGAAACTTCTCATACCGGCGGGCGAGAAGCTCTCCATGCGGAAGGTCCTCGATTTCTGACAATGACTTCAGAAGGGCTCCCTTGAGGGACAGGCTGACCTTCGCCACATCCTTCTGTGCGCCCCCTTCCGGCTCGGAAATGATCTCGTCAACGATTCCAAGGCCCTGGAGATGGCGGGCCGTCATGCGGAGCTGGGAGGCCGCTTCGGCCGACATGGCGGGATCGTTCCAGAGGATCGCGGCACAGGCCTCGGGAGAGATGACCGAATAGATGGAATTCTCCATCATGAGGACACGGTCCCCCACCCCGAGCGCCAGGGCTCCTCCGCTGCCTCCCTCACCGATGACGGTGGCAATAATCGGCACGGAGATCTCGAACATTTCCTGGATATTCCGGGCGATGGCCTCGACCTGACCTCGTTCCTCGGCCTCGATGCCCGGGTAGGCTCCCGGGGTGTCGATCAGAGAGATGACCGGAAGCCCGAACTGCTCGGCCAGGCGCATGACCCGCAGTGCCTTCCTGTAGCCTTCCGGATGGGCCATTCCAAAATTTCGCTGGACCCTGTCCTTGAAGGATTTCCCCTTGTAGTTGGCCACAATGGCGACGCTTCGTCCCTCCAGGGAGGCGAGTCCAGCGAGGATTGACGGATCGTCCCGGAAGGACCGGTCGCCATGGAGTTCGACAAAGTTCGTGAAGATCCTCTGAACATAATCCCAAGCTGTGGGTCGGTCATTGGCACGGGCCAGAAGGACCCGGTTCCAGGTTTCGGAAACGGGCTCGGTCCTGTCGACCACCATCAATGCTTCTTTACGCGTCATGAAAGGCTC
>DAIBTC010000055.1 GCA_027415345.1 Nitrospirota bacterium | reverse complement strand
AAATCGGAAAGATCTATACCCGCCTCTCCTCAGAGGACGGGAGAGAGATGTTTATTCCCAACAACATCATGCTGCAGGCCATGGTCCTCCGGGAGGAGGGGATGACCGAGAAGCCGTTCCGCCTCATTGCCGATCTTCCGGCAACTATCGATCTGGCCTCGCTCAAATCCTCCCTCTCCTCCCTTCAGGCCTCCGATGACCGCCTGGCGGGACCGGTCGAGATCTATCCACAGACGATGACCCCCAGTGTCATGACGGTCGAGATCCGGTCGAGTTGGAAAGGGCCGAAGCTCCAGGATGCCAGCGCCCTCCTCTTTTCGGCGCTTCAGCCCCTCGCCCTTCGGACCTCTGTGGGGGAAAGGTGAAAGACGGGATTTTGCCCGTCCAGGTCTTGCACATCCTTCCGTTGTCGTGGTAAAGTCCGAATAAAAGGCGTCCTGGGTTGATCCAGGAATCGCCTGAATGCCATTCAATACCGGTACGGTTCCGGACTTCCTCCATGACGGCGGAAGAGGCTTTCCCCGGACGGACCGGTTCTGTTCTCCTCAACGTGGAGGGGGCTCGTGAAATTTTTCTCATATCCTCATGACCTAAGAATATCCATAGACTCCATATGGCACACTGGCTGCCAGGGCATGTTTTCCGTCTGTCTTGAAAACGACCTCATAGAAAGGCTCTGAAATGGACAAGACCTCAGCGATTTACATCGGCATGGCGACATGTGGGCTCGCGAGCGGGGCCAGGAAGATCCACGACGAGGTGGTGCGTCTGGTGGCCGAAAAGGGCTATCCCGTCACAGTCCACCCGACCGGTTGTGTCGGGATGTGCCATAACGAACCCCTCCTTGAGGTCCAGATACAAGGACGGACGAGGGTGACCTACCGCCAGGTGACGGTGGAGGCGGTGGAATCGATCCTCAAGGCCCATTTTGTCGACCAGACCGTCTTTCCTGAACTGGCCTTCGGGCAGAACGGCGAAGAAGGGGGAAAAGCCTACGAAGGAATTCCCGCCTTCAACGATACGGACTATTTTCGGAAACAGAACAAGATCGTGAGCCGTCGCTGCGGGGTGATCGACCCCTCCTCGATCGAGGACTATCTGGCCACGAACGGATACAAGGCCCTGGAGACGGTCCTGAAAACCATGACTCCGGAGCAGGTGGTCGATGTCGTCACCCGTTCGGGGCTCAGGGGACGGGGCGGTGCGGGGTTCCCGACGGGTCTCAAGTGGAAATTCACCTTTCAGTCCCAGGGGGACGAAAAATATGTCGTCTGCAATGCCGACGAGGGAGACCCCGGGGCCTTCATGGACCGCTCTGTGCTGGAGGGAGACCCCCACTCCGTCCTCGAGGGGATGACCATCGCCGCCTTCGCCATCGGACATGCCCAAAAAGGGTACATTTACTGCCGGGCCGAATACCCCCATGCCATCAAGCTCCTTTCCCGGGCCATCGGACAGGCGCGGGAACGGGGCTTTCTGGGAAAGAACATCTTCGGAACCCCCCTGAGTTTCGACATCGAGATCAAGGAAGGGGCCGGCGCCTATGTCTGCGGGGAAGAGACAGCCCTCCTGGCCTCCCTGATGGGGGACCGCGGCATGCCGTGGCCGAAGCCGCCCTTCCCGGCCCAGAAGGGAGTCTGGGGCCATCCCACCGTCATCAACAATGTCGAGACTCTGGCCAATGTTCCCCACATCATCCTGGGGGGCCCCGAGTGGTACGCCTCCTTCGGGACGGAGAAGACAAAGGGAACGAAGACCTTTGCCCTGACGGGAAAAATCAAGAGGACCGGACTGATCGAAGTGGCCGCCGGGACGACCCTCAAGGAGATCGTCTATGAGATCGCCGGCGGAATGAGCGGAACCAAGAAGTTCAAAGCGGCCCAGCTCGGAGGCCCTTCGGGAGGCTGCATCCCCGGAAATCTCATCGAAACCCCGATCGACTTCGAGTCGCTGATTTCCGCCGGCGCGATCATGGGCTCGGGCGGGATCATCGTTCTCGACGAGGCGAACTGCATCGTTGACACGGCCAAATACTTCATGACCTTCACGAAGGACGAGTCCTGCGGGGAGTGCACTCCCTGCCGCGACGGAACGAAGGTCATGCTGGACATGATCGAGCGGATCAGCGAGGGGCGCGGGGAGATGAAGGATCTCGACGATCTCGTGAACCTCTCCACCTACGTGAAGGCCAATTCCCTGTGCGGACTGGGCCAGGCCGCCCCCAATCCGGTCCTTTCGACCATCCGCTATTTCCGGGCCGAGTACGAGGACCATATCAAGCGGAAGAAATGCGTCTCCCAGTCCTGCAAGGAAATCGTCTATGCGCCCTGCCAGCATGAATGCCCGGTAGGGATCGACATTCCCCGTTACATCACCCAGATCTTTCGCGGAGAGTTCAAGGAGGCCCTGGAGACGATCCGGGAGCGTCTCCCATTTCCGGGCATCATCAGCCGGACCTGCTACCGGCCCTGCGAAGGCCCCTGCCGGCGGGGAGATCTCGACGAGCCGATCGCGATCAACGGCCTCAAGCGCTTTGCCTACGACTGGGAATACAACCAGGGGATCCGGCCCCATTACGCGCCTGCGGCGGATCTCGACAAGAAGATTGCCATCATCGGATCGGGACCGGCCGGGCTTACTTGTGCCTTTTATCTCGGTCGCATGGGCTACAAGGTCACCGTCTTCGAGCAATACAACGTGGTCGGTGGCATGCTTGCCGTGGGGATCCCGGCCTACAGGCTTCCCCGAGAACTTCTCAACTGGGAGCTCGGCATCTTCGAGGGGCTTCCCGTGACCTTCAAGACCAACACAGCTCTCGGCCGCGACTTCTCCCTGGAAGATCTCTTCAAGGAGGGGTATGATGCCGCCTTTATCGGAATCGGAGCCCACAAGCCCCAGAAGATGGGGGTGAAGGGTGAGGAGCATCCGGTTGTCCAGAATGGAATCGAGTTCCTCCGGAAGGCCCTGACCGACGAACCGGTTCAGGTCGGCAAGAGGCTGGCAGTGATCGGCGGCGGCAATGTGGCCATCGACGTGGCCCGCTCGGCCCTTCGCCTCGGGGCGGAAAAGGTGACGATCTACTACCGCCGTACCCGGGAGGAGATGCCGGCCCATGAATTCGAGGTTCAGGAGGCGGAGCATGAGGGGATCGAGTTCCGCTTCCTCCTGGCGCCCCTTGAGATCCGGGACCGGACCAACGAGGACGGGACGACCGAGACGGTGATCGACTTCCAGGTCAACACCCTGTCCCGGGACTTCGACAACAGTGGCCGGAGAAAGCCTGTGGCCGTGAAGGGACAGATCGAGTCCGTCCCTGTCGATACGATCGTTGCCGCCATCGGACAGACCATGGACACCTCTGTCTTCGAAAAGAACGGGATCAGCTTCCACAAATGGGGGACAGTCAAGGTCGATCCCGACACCCTCATGAGCGAGAGCCGTCCGGCGGTCTTTGCCGGAGGCGACAACATGACCGGTCCCCTGGACGTGATCCACTCCATCCGGGACGGAGAACAGTGCGCCGTCTTCATCGACCGCTACCTGAAGGGAAACCCCGACCGGACCTTCCCCTTCCATTTTCCGAAGGTGGACAACGACGCCTTCGTCCTGGGGGATGTCCACAGGGTGCCGATGCCAGCCCTTCCCCTTCCGTCGCGCCAGGGGTTTGCCGAAGTGGAGACGGGCTTTACGGTCCAGGATGCCTGGATCGAATCGACCCGGTGCATTCGCTGCGAACTGGAAGGCCGGGTGGATCCGGCGGATCGGATCGAGCACCAGGAGGATCCGGAGGCTCCGGTTTTCATTCACTTCAACACGGTGACGGGATTCGAAGACCGGACACCGGCCATTCCGGGCTGACCAGGACTCCTGTCGCCAGTCTTTCCATGAAAAAGGGGAGGGAAACCTCCCCTTTTTCTTTTTCCGTGGAGGGGGACTCGAAGCCCAGACCAGGAATTTTCGAAAGACCTCAAAGGTCAAGGCGAGATTCCGATCCCGTTACCTTTGGTGGAGCACGTGGATCTTCGGGCATTCCTCTACAAGAACGCAGAGAGAGCATCGCGGCGAGAGAGGGTGGCAGAGGGCCTGGCCCAGGGAAACGAGCAGGGGATTGACGGCGGACTTGATCTCCGGGGGCAGCGCGTGATCGAGAACCCGGAAGGTCTCATCCGGCGATCCGGTCCTCAGGGATCCCCACCGGTTCATGATGCGGTGGACATGCGTGTCGACGCAGAGGGCATGGTTTCCGAACCCTTGGGCCAGGACCAGGTTGGCAGTCTTGAGTCCGACCCCCGGCAGGGTGAGAAGCTCTTCGAGGCGGGACGGTACAACTCCCTGAAAGTTTTCCATCAGCATTTTCGCGATTTGCTTGATTGTTCTGGCCTTTGTTCTGTAAAATCCCACCGGATAAATGGCATCCTGAATCTGGCCTTCCGACAGCCGGACCAGATGCAGGAGGTCGGGGGCCATGGAAAAGAGCCTTTTCGAGGCCTCTTCCATGACCCGGTCCCGGGTCCGGAGGGACAGGATGGTCGACACCAGAACGCGATAGGGGTCTCCGGAGATGCCCAGCTGTTCAATCCCCGGAGCCGCGATCTTCCGGTCCTTGAGGAAGGTTGCGACTCGAAGGAGACGATCCGTGATTGTCCCGGGGGATTCCAGAAGCATGCGCTCTCCTCATTCTCTAGCGAAAGGATCAAAAGTCATGGATGAAAAGGGGTTGCGGTACCAGCGCCTTCACGATCTTCTCTCCGAGAAGAAGGCCGCGATTGAACGGGATATCCGGACCCACCTTGTCCGCCAGATCGGACCCGACAATGCGAACCGGGTCGACTCCGTCCTCGACCAGGGGGATCTGTCGGCCATCGACATGGGAGAAGGGGTGGACCTCGCCCTTCTCGAAATGCGCAACCGCATGAAGCGGTCGGTCGATCAGGCCCTGCTCCGGCTCGACGAAGGGGTCTACGGAAACTGCGAGGACTGCGGAGGCGAGATCGAAGAAAAGCGGTTGATGGCCATGCCCTTCGCCCAGCTTTGCATCCGGTGCCAGAGAAAGAAGGAAGAGCTGGAAAAGATCGAGCGGGAGGAATCCCTCACGGATGTCGATGAGACCTGAGGCTCCCCTGTCCGGACCGGATAGGGGACCTCTCCCTCCCGGGTCTTCCGCGTGATCGCCTATCCCCATATCGATCCCGTTCTCCTTCATATCGGTCCGCTCCGGGTCCGCTGGTACGGTCTCATGTATGTTCTGGCCTTTCTCGGCGCCTATTATATTCTGAAGAGGGAGTCGGAAAGAAGGAGCGCCCCCCTTTCCAAGGAGCAGGTCTACGATCTGCTCTCCTATGCGGCGGTGGGGGTGATCCTTGGCGGAAGGCTGGGGTACGTTCTCGTCTACAACCTCCCTTACTACACGGCCCATCCCCTGGAGATCCTCGCGGTCTGGAAAGGAGGGATGTCCTTCCATGGGGGTTTTTTGGGAGTCGTCGTGGCGGGTTGGTGGTATTGTCGCAAAAACAGCCTTCCATTCTGGAAGCTTGCGGACTTTTCCGTGCTTCCGGTCCCTCTCGGGCTCTTCATGGGACGGATGGGGAACTTCATCAACGGGGAACTCTTCGGGCGTCCCACGGATGTTCCCTGGTGCATGGTCTTCCCGGAGGGTGGCCCCATCTGCCGCCATCCCTCCCAGCTCTATGAGGGATTCATGGAGGGAATCCTTCTCTTTGCGATTCTCTACCTCCTCTCCCGCAAGATCCGTCCCGATGGCGTGATCTTCTGGAGCTTCATCGGCCTGTATGGGTTCTTTCGCTTTGTCGGCGAATTTTTCCGGGAGCCGGATCCCCAGCTTGGCCTTGTTTTCGGACCCTTTTCCATGGGCCAGCTCCTCTCCTTTCCGATGGCCCTCCTGGGGGCGGCCATGGTCTTCCGGGCCTACCGGACAAGCCGGAACAAGACAGGATCCTCTCCCGCCCCCTCCTAGAGCGGAGTCTCTTTCGTGTCCACCGATCCCGACCTTTTTCGCCCCAATCGCCACAATCCGGCACCCCTCCCCGAGGGGAGTCGCTCCGCCGGAAAAGGGGAGACGGCTCCCGGTCTCTCTCTGGCCCCGGTCCCCTGGCACCGGAAGGTGACGACCCGCTTTTTTCTCTGGCTTTTTCTGGCCTTGACCGGGGCCTTTTCGGTCCTGGCCTACCAGATCGACCATCAGGAAGAGAAGACGGCCCTCCGCTCCCTCTCTCTCCGGCTCTCCTCGGAAGGGGGAGTCCTGATGGCCTCCCTGGTGCGACTTCTCGAAAAGGATGACCTCCAGGGGGTCCGGAACATCTTTGCGTCGATTCCTCATTCTACGTCCGACCAGGCGGTTCTTCTTGGTCCGGATGGCCAGAGCGTCCTCCTCTCCTCGGGGCCCGAGCTTCCCGTGCCGGTCTCCCGGCTCCTTTCCGACAGGCCCGGAAGCGGCTTTCTCGAGGGGCGGGACGCCACGGGACGCCGGGTCTTTCTCGAGCGCCTTCCCCTTTACAGCGACGCCTCCTGCCCCTCCTGCGCAAGTCAGCGGAAGCGTCTGGGAACCCTGGTCCTCTATTCAGACGGGAAGGACTTCGAACGGGAGAGACACGCCGGACAGTGGGCCCGTTTCTGGATGTTTTCAGGGATTCTCGAAACCCTTGTCCTCGTGGTGATCCTTCTGATCCGGCGCTCCCTTGTCCGTCCCCTGGACGGACTTTCCCGGGCGATCGCCCAGGTGGGGCCAGACAATCCCGATCTCAGGCTCTCATTTCCCCGGACCAAGGACGACGAGCTCGGCCGGCTGGTCTATGCCTTGAACCGGTTTGTGGACCTCTTCCGGGGCTGGATGGGGGAGGTCTCCGACCGGGTCCGCTGGGTCGAGGCCCATGCCGGTCTCCTTGAAAGAGACCATGAGCGGCGCTACAGGAAAGAGGAGGAATTCCGGATCACCCTAAACGAGCTCCGCCTTCGGGTCCGGGATCTTTTAAACGGAAAGCCCCAGCTTCCGGAGGGCGAGGTCGCCCGGAGCATTTCCTGGTTTTCGGAGAAATCCCGTAAGATAAGCCAGGTGACCCTTTCGGTCCGGGAATCCGTCCGGGAGGCCCGGAGCCTCTCCGGGACCCTTTCGGGGAACGGGGAAGGGATCGAGAAGATGCGCCGGAATCTCTCCCAGGCCTTCGGCACCATCGGCGAAATCGCGCGGGAGCTTCATCTCACCGGGATGAATGCGGCCATCGAGGCCTCCCATGCCGGAGCCGCGGGCCGGACCTTCCGTATCGTGGCCGACACCGTGGCGGAGCTCTCCCGGAAAACCGAGGAGGCGCTCTCGACCATCGGAACCGAGCTCTCAGAGCTGAACGGCCGGCTCGACCATGTGGCGGCAGCCCTGTCCGGAGGCTCGGAAGGACTCGAATCCGCCGACCGGGGGCTAGCGGGATTCCAGGAGAGCTGGACGCTCTTTCAGGAGGCGCTGGCCAAGGTCGAATTGCAGTGGGAGGGAATGGCCGAGCGCATCCAAAGCGAGACGGAGGCGATCCTAAAAATCCAGACGATCCTCGATTCTCTTGCCGAGGACTTCCGCGGACATCTGGGACAGAAGCCCCTGGAAGAACGCCATCTGGGAGAGATCCTGAAGGTGGTGAAGGAACTCAATGCGGAAATCGACCGCTTCCGCGTGTAACGGATAAGGAGGACCGACAATGTCCTGCAAGCTGTCGCAACGGGTGGACTACGGGATCCGGGCCATGGTCGAGATTGCGAATGCCGGCTCCCAGGGAATTACCGGGGCCAACATCGCCCAGAGGTCCCAGATCCCCAAGCCCTTTCTGAAACAGATCATGGCGACCCTGGTCAAGAACGGTTTCGTCGAATCGAGCCGGGGTCCCCAGGGGAAATACAAGCTGGTCCGGGAACCCTCCGAGATCCGCCTCTCCGGCATCGTCCAGGCGCTGGAGGGAACGGTCTCCCTCTACGATCCTTCCTCACCTCCGGGCCCGGCCCTTCGATTTCTCTTTGACCAGCTGAGCCAGGCGGTCAACGCAGAGCTTGAAAAGGTGACGCTGGCCGAGTGCATCAAGGCGATCGACAAGGACCGGGGGGGACAGCCCCTCATGTTCTATATCTGAGACCCGAGGGATCTTTGAGGGATACCAGAGGATGATATTCTCTCCGATTTGAGGATTTGGAAAAAATGACGTATAATTTCATAGGTTTAATACGTCAAGGAGGAGGGACATGCAAACAAAGTTGACACTTCGGTTGGACGAGACCTTGATCAAAAAGGCAAAGAAACACGCTCGTGACAATGGAAAATCTTTGTCCCAAGTTGTTGCGGAGTATTTTTCCCTTATGGATCAGGAGAAGTCCGGGGTTAAAGAGGATATTCCGCCCCTGACAAAAAGCCTTATCGGAATTCTTCGTGGATCCAAAGTGGACGAAACGGACTATCTCAAGCATCTCGAGGAAAAATATCGTTGAAGGTGCTCTATGATACGAACATTGTGATGGATATCGTCCTGGACCGGAAGCCCTACTCGGAAAGCGCGATCAGGCTTTTTACCATGACGGAAAGAGGAACAGTCACAGGGGTCCTCTGTGCGACGACGTTGACGACCGTCCATTATCTTGTGGGAAGAGAGCTCGGAATGATCCGGGCCCACCACATTCTCCGGGTTCTGCTCTCGCTGTTCGAAGTTGCACCGGTGAATCGTGCGGTCCTGGAGTCTGCCTGGAATATGAAGTGGAAGGACTTTGAGGACGGGGTCTTGCATGAAGCGGCCCGAGAGTCAGGGGTTCCAATCATCATTACCAGGGACAGGGCCGGATTTTCCGAGGCTACGCTTTCCATTATGTCCCCAGATCAGTTCCTTGACATGAGGGAAAGCCTGAACTGATACCCGTGGCATGAGACCAGACAGGGTTTATCCTCCATCATTCCAACCTGGAGAAAGGACCTTTCCTAACCCTTCTCCCTTAAAAGAAAGGTCCATTGTTTCATGACGACATTGCAGGCACTCGTGATCGGCGCCACCCAGGGGCTCACCGAGCTTGCTCCCATCAGCTCTCTGGGCCACGGCGTCATCCTGCCGGCCCTTCTGGGCTGGGGCGAGATCGAAAAGGATTCCTCCTACCTCCCCTTCATGGTCTCCCTTCACCTGGGAACGACGGCCGCTCTTCTCCTCTACTTCCACCGGGAGTGGCGGGAGCTTCTGACGGCCTTCCTCTTTCCGGGCCGGGCCAGGCGCGATCCCGAGCTGGGCGATGCGCGCCACGTCTTTCTCCTGCTTCTTGCGGGAACCATACCGGCCGGCCTGATCGGCCTGCTTCTCGAAAAGAAGATCCGCCATCTTTTCTCCGCCCCCTCCCTGGCGGCCGTCTTTCTTGTCGTGAACGGGGGCGTGCTGATCCTGGCCGAAATCCTCCGGCGCTGGAGCACCGGCCGGGTGACCCGGGATCTCCGGACCCTCGGATATCTCCGGGGCTTTGTGATCGGGATCTTCCAGGCTGTGGCCCTCCTTCCCGGGATCTCCCGCTCCGGGATCACCATGGTGGGGGGCCTCTGGGGGGGCCTGGGCCACGAGGAGGCCGCCCGGTTTTCCTTTCTCCTCTCCACCCCCATCATCGGGGCCGCAGGGGTCCTTGAGATCCCCAAGCTCCTCCGCTATGGCTCCTCCGAGGCGATGCGCCAAGCCCTCATAGGCGGGGCGATGGCCTTCGCCACCGCCTGGCTTACGACATGGCTTCTTATGCACTATTTCCGGAAGTTCGAGGCAAACCAGGCGCTGGCTCCCTTCGGACTCTATTGCCTTGTGGCGGGAGGCCTCTCCTGGCTGTTTCTGGGCTAGGGGAGGGTCGTCGAAACCGAGGGCGCCGTGGATCTGACGTCGGTCCCCAGACGGTCTTCATAGACCAGGTGCCCTCCCAGGGCCGCGGCCGAAAGGATGAGCACGAGTCCGGCCAGACCGATCATCCGGCGGGATCCGGACGGAAGGGCGAAGACCCTCCTCCCGGCTGAGAGCCAGAGAAGAGCGTAGGCGGCCGTTCCGGCAATGGCAAGAAACCGGTGGAGGGGAACCAGGGGAGGGATTTTCGACCGGGCCGAAGCCAGGGTGTGGAGGGAGGACCATCCCGCCAGTGCGGCCAGAAGAAGGAAGAGAATCGCCGCATGGTCGACCAGACGCCATCCATTTTCGGGGACACGGGCTCTGAGATTGGGAAAGAGCTCTCCCAAGCCCACAAGAAATGCGAGGGAGAGGGCGAAGTGGACGAGAAAGGGATGGAAGGGTGTCACGGGGCAGGACCTTTCCAAACGGTTCCGGGCCCCGCCGCTCAGGACAAAGGCCTTTATCCGGCGGGTTTTTTTTCCGAATAGTGTATCATGGAACCATGAAGGTCGGCATGGGGGGAGAGAAAAGATCGGAGGGTATTCTGAAAATGGGAGGGGGCAGGTGAAGGTCCTGGTCACCGGAGGCACTGGGTATATCGGCTCCCATACGGCGGTTGTCCTTCTCGAGGCAGGCCATGAGGTGGTCCTCCTCGACAATCTCTCGAACAGCGAGCGGGAGGTGGCCTCCCGGGTCGAGGGGATTGCCGGGAAAAAGGTCGGGTTCTACGAGGCCGATATACGGGACCGGAGGCGGTTGGAAGAGATCCTGGACCGGGAGTCTCCCGGGGCGGTGATCCACTTTGCCGGACTCAAGGCCGTCGGGGAGTCCTCCCGCCTTCCGCTCGAATACTACGACAACAACGTGACCGGGACCCTCACGCTCCTCTTTGCGATGCGGGACAGGAGGGTGAAGACGCTGGTCTTCAGCTCCTCTGCGACGGTCTATGGCGTTCCGGACAAGCTTCCGATCGCCGAGGATTCGCCGCTTTCCGCCACCAATCCCTACGGAACGACCAAGCTGGTGATCGAGGAGATCCTCCGGAGCCTGGTCTCCTCAGACCCCTCCTGG
>DAIBTC010000054.1 GCA_027415345.1 Nitrospirota bacterium | reverse complement strand
AGAAGGGCCACTGATCGACCATATTGTCTTTATGGGGATGGGGGAGCCCCTGGCGAATCTCGACGCCCTGGTCCCGGCCATACGGAGCCTGACCCATCCCGATGGGGTCGGCCTTTCGCCGCGGAGAATCACCGTATCGACTTCGGGGCTTGTCCCCAAAATGGCCCTTCTGGGAGAGGCCAACCTGGGCATTCAGCTGGCCGTCAGCCTCTGTGCCCCCGATGACATATTACGGCGGGAGATCATGCCTGTCGGCCGGATCTATTCCATCGCCGAGATCCTTGATGCCTGCCGCCGCTTCCCCCTCCGGAACCGCGAACGGGTGACCTTCGAATATGTCCTTTTAAGGGGAAAGAACGACGCTCCGGAACAAGCCCGGGCCCTCGGCCGTCTCCTGGCTCCCTTTCGTTCGAAGGTCAACCTCATTGCCTTCAACCCCTTTCCGGGCTCCCCCTTCGAGCGACCGGAGGAGGAACGGATCAAAAGCTTTGCCGACATTCTTTCAGGATTTCATATTACGGCGACGGTTCGGAAGTCCATGGGGCCGGACGTGCTGGCGGCATGCGGACAGCTGGCCCGGGATCGGGATCCGGACACTTTAAAAACCATCCATCGGGAGACCGTTTCATGAATCAGAACCAATCCTTTCTCATGAAACTGGTTCTTTATCTGGGGGTGGAGTTTCTTCTGATCCAGGGAGGAATGACCCTTAATCTCTATGGGTCAAGACACAATATCGGCGGGCTTGAGATGATTTCCTGGTTTGCCATCACGGGAAGCCTTGCCGTTGCGGTGGGCTTTGGGGCCCTTCTTTCGGAGGCGCGCCCCGATCCCGTGCCTGGCCGCCAGGACCAGGGGCTCCTTTGGCGGCTTGCCCCCCAGCTTCCGTGGATTTTTGCTCTGGTCCTCATGTTCGGGGAATCATTTTTCTACTTTCCCAAGTTCTGAAAAAGGAACCTCCTCCTCTTCCGCTACCCCTTGGCCGCCTCCCTGATCTCACGGTGGCGGACCAGGGCGGAATTGAGCGCATCCAGGAACTTCTGGGGCTCGAACTTCACCACATATTCGTCGATTCCCAGCTCCCGCCCCTTGCGCATGTTTTCTGTTCCGCTCATCGAGGAGTTCATGATAACCGGAATATTTTTCCAATCCGGATTCTCCTTGATTTTCTTCACAAAGGAGTAGCCGTCCATCACAGGCATCTCCACATCGGAGATGACGGCCACGAGGTTCTCCGGATCCTTTCTCCAGATCTGTTCCATGAGAGACAGTCCCTCCTCCCCGTTCCTGGCCAATGCCACCTTGTAGCCTTCCTTGTCCAGGGCCTTTGAAAGCATGTTGCGCGCGACTCCGCTGTCATCAACCACCAGAACGGTCTTCCCGGTCGCCTCCTGCTTCGGGAGGGATTCGATATCGTGTTCCTGACGGGAATACAATCCCATTTCCTCGACAATGCTTTCGAAATCGAGAATGAGAAGGACGCGGCCGGTATCGGGTCCTTCGTTCAGCTTGATCGTTCCGACCACACTCGAATCCTTGTTCGAGGCGGACGACGGAAGGTTGATGGGCACGATGCTCTTCCAGGAGACTCTTCGGATCTGGACGCTCTGATGGACGAGAAATCCCAGGCGGATATTTGAAAACTCTGTGACGATCACCTGGGAGGAGGTGATGCCGGGAGGCTCGATCACCCGCATCCACCGGGCGAGGTTGATGATGGGAATGACGATGCCCCGGAGATTGATGACACCGTCCTGAAAGGGATTGGCGTTGGGCACCGGAGTAATTTCGGGCAGCTTGATGATCTCGATCACCTTGGCGACATTGACTCCGTAAATCCCCTCCATTACCTTGTCGGGATTGTTCTTGTCAACCTGAAAAATACGGAAGTCGACGAGTTCCATCTGGTTTGTTCCGACCTGGAGGACAAGATTCTCGATCTCTGTTTTTCCGCTCATCGTGCCTGTCTCCTGACTTTGTTCGCTTTGGCCATAATGCCACTTTCCCAGCCGCTATGCCTTCGAAAAAACGCTCCTGATCCGCTGGGTCATCCGGTCGGAACGTCCGACGACGATTCCCAGAAACTTTTTCAGGAGGTTCCCCGAGGCGACATCCTTCATGTGGGCCACACTCTGTTCGATCTTTTCGGAAAAGTCCTGCATCTCTCCGATCCGCTGCTGGACATCCTCGATGCTTTCCCGCATCGCCCCGAGCTCGGAGGCGATCGACGAGACCGTCTTCGAGATCTCCTCAACTGACTTGCGGGTCCGGTCGGAAAGCTTCTTGATCTCCTCCGCCACCACGGCAAAACCGCGGCCGGCTTCCTTTGCGTGGGCCGCCTCGATGGCCGCGTTGATCGAGAGAAGGTTCACCTGGGTCGAGATCTCCCGGATCTCAAGGCCGATCGAAGAAATGCGCTCGAGGACCGTCTGAAACCGTTCGAGATTCGCGATCGATTCCTGCCCCTTCCGGATCATGGTCGCCACATCGATCCGTTCCATCCGCGTCCGGAGGATGTCGGTCATGGAGCCGATATCCCGGTCGTGCATCCGGTTGATCTCCTCGAGCTGGACGATGTAGTTTCTCACAAAGACCAGGTCGGCCTGAAGCTCCCCCAGCGCGAGACGCTCCCTTTCGCACATCCCGTCACCCATGTTCTCCCCTTTCGGTCATCTCGCAGACCCCCCCCAATTCCGGATGGCCGGCTCACGTGAAGATGTTCGCATCGAATCCGACCCGCGCCTTCGCGATCCAGTCCAGAAACTTTTTGGCCTCCTTTTCGCGAAAGATGGAGCCGTGCTGGGGACAGATCATCCGGACAGGCAGGGGCCGGATCTTCGACAGCCAGTATTCGATCGCCCGGGATGTGGCCACGTAGCGCACGTGGAAGCCCTCCATATGCCGGACATGGTCCTCGAAGTCCTCCACATAGAGAGGGGTCTCCCCCTTCGGATAGATGGCCGCCCCCAGATCCCCGGTGAAGAGGATGCCCGACGCGTGGTCGAAGACGTGGAAGTTCCCGGGTGAGTGAAGAAAATGGGCCGGGATGAATTCGAGACGATTCCCGGAGGCCAGGGTCAGGGACCCCCCGTTGTCCGGGATCCCCTCGATCCGGTCCAGGGCTGTAACACCGTAGTGAAGGAGAAATCGGATCCAGAGAGCCGAGACGTGGACCCGGGCCGGCGTCATGTCCATCCAGGAGGCCAGCCCTCCTCCCACATCGGGATCCTGGTGACAGAGAAAAATATGGTCGACCTTCTCCGGATCAACGAATTCGCTCATGTTGACGACGACCCGGGAAAAGACCCCGAACCCGCCGGGATCGAGAAGGGTTCCCCGCCCGTTGTTGACGATCAGGTATTGGTTCGTCTGGACTCCTTCCTCGAGCCCCGTCTCATCGCGTCCGAGCCAGACAAATTTGTGGGTAGGGGAGTCATAGACAATTTCGGATGCCATAAACCCTCTCCTTCATGATGGCGAGCCTGCCCTTTCCAGGGACAGGCTCCGTAAAACGGCATCACTGACCTTTTCGGAGGTTCCTCAGATGGCCCATGAGATCGGAAACCAGGGATTCAAGCTGCTTGCGGACTGCCGAGACCTTGGTCGACTGTTTTTCGGTCACCCCCACAATGTCCTTCAAGGTCTCGGAAAGGACCGTCGCATGGTCGACAATCGAGGCGAAGACCTTTCCTACCCCCTCTGCCTTCCGCTGGCTTTCCTCCACCTTTCCCAGAGTCCCGTGAATCAGGGTCACCGTCCGAGTGGTCTCTCCCTGGGTTTCCCGGATGGTTGTGCCGATCTCCTTGGTCGCCCGGATGGTCCGCTCCGCAAGCTTTCTCACCTCGTCGGCCACCACCGCGAATCCCCGGCCGTTTTCTCCGGCCCGGGCCGCCTCGATGGCGGCATTCAAGGCCAGGAGGTTGGTCTGGGAGGCGATGTCCCGGATCGTTCCGACGATCTTGTTGATCTCCATCGCCTGGCCCGAAAGGCTTTCGATGGAGCTTTTGAACTGGGAATTTTTTTCGAGGACCTCGGACATGCGTCCGTTCACCCCGGAGATGGCCTGTTCTCCTTCCCGGATCTTCGATTCAAGCTTGGCCGTCACATCCACAAGCTTCCGTTCGGACTCCACCTGGGCCGTGATATTCCGGGCATTCTTGACAACCCGCTCCACCCTGCCGGAGGAGGTGGTGATCGGGGTATACTCGGCTTCGAGCCAGAGGGTCTTGCCGTTTCTGTCGATCCGTTCAAAGACACCATGGTTGGGATTTCCGTTGGCCAGCTGGCGCCAGAAGTTCTGGTAGGCCGGGCTCTGGGCATATTCGGGCTTGCAGAGGATCCGGTGGTGCTGGCCTTTGAGCTGCTCCCGGGAATATCCCACCGTTTTCAGGAAGTTATCGTTGGCATCGAGGATGACCCCGTCAGGGGTGAACTCGATGATGGCCGTGGTCCGGTTGATGGCCCCCCAGAGCGTCTCAAGCTCCTTGAGCCTCATCTCCGGTGAAGAAGGAGAAGGGGTGCCCTCACTAGATGACGTGCGGAGATTGACGGAAGTCATGAAGCGCTCCTTTGGCTTGGATTTCGTGATGTCTGGAAGATGGAAAACGTCAATCGGTCATCCAGGTTGTCTTTTCGGTCTGAGACTGGAAAATATGAAGGGCCATGGGGGCAAATTTTCCAGCCCATCCCGAAATTCCTTTGCCGGTCGCATCCCGACGGCCCCCAGAGTTCCTCTGGGATTGGGAAAACGACTGAAAACCCTGTTATTGGATCATAGGAGCGGCGAAAAGACAAAGGGGTCTATCCCCGGAATGGCCATCCATCTATTGTCCGCGAATCGGGGACAAAGAGGCCTTCCCGCGGGGGCCCAGGAAAACCTGATCTGACCGGGAGGATGGAAGAAGGATCTTTCAAACTTGGCCCAAACCAAAGAACCGGATCAGGGATCGGGGGCGGAAAATCTGGCCCCGCACCCCTATTTCGTGATGGGGATGCCCGTCTTCCGGCCAGAGCCCCCGGGATCCTCCACTCCCTGGGCCCCTCCTCCAAAGAATTCCCTCACCGGATACTGAACGTGGGATCCCTGACCTGCGAGAGGCTCTTAAAAGTCGCTCCTTGGCTGTCGAATCCTTCCCCGTTTTTCCAGGAGAGCGGTGGGATAGGAGCTCCAAGATTTACATCATAAAATTATCTGGTATTCTATGTATCGCCTGGCCGCGAGGAGCCTTCCGGCAAAAGACTGGTCTTTCCCTGAGCCTTCCCGGATCAGCCGGAGCCTGAGTCAGAGGCCCTGATTCAAGAATCGCCTCCCATGCTCCCGAAAAAACGGTATCTTCCACCGTTTCTTGTTCTCTTTGGCCTTTTCTAAGGAGCCGGAAAAATTCCGGTATTCTTGAACTTTCGTTCATAAGGAAAACATAAAATAGGTTTTGAAGGTCGATCGAAATTTGACAAAAGGGGCACAGGTCTTCGGAGGCAGACCACCCGATAGAGATTCCAATGAATCTTGCTTCACGGGAATTTTGGGACTGAACTCGACACCAACCTTTGCCTTGGAGCGAGCATTGAAAAACCACGAACCACCTCTCGTCAATCCTCCCACGGTTCCCGATTCACTTGAAGCCTATACGCAAATCACGATCCAGCAGGACCCGGACCACCTCCTGGAGTGGTGCTACATGCATGGGTCTCCGAGACAATGTTTTACCCCCACGATGCTCTCCGAACTCATGGATTATTTTCAACACCTGTCGGTGCAGAACCGGCGAGAGATCCAGTACATGGTGCATGCGTCCAATGTCTCGGGAGTCTATAGTTTTGGGGGAGACCTTTATCTTTTCATGGACTTGATCCGGAACAAGAATCGCACCGGGCTTTTTCATTATGCCAAGGCCTGCATCGACGCCCTTTTTGCCAAGATCGTCCATTTCGACAGGGACATCACGGTCATCGGGCTCGTGGAAGGCGATGCCCTCGGCGGAGGATTCGAATGCGCCCTCGCCTCGGATGTCCTGATCGCCGAGAAATCGGCCAAGCTCGGCCTTCCGGAGATTCTTTTCAACCTGTTTCCGGGAATGGGCGCCTACAGCCTCCTATCCAGAAAAATAGGCGGGTCAATGGCAGACCGGATGATCCTCGGGGGAAACCTTTATACCGCTGAAGAGCTTTACCACATGGGGGTCGTCGATATCCTGGCGGAAGACGGGAAGGGGAAGCAGGCCGTCTACGAATACATCAAAAAGGAGAACAAATTCCGGAACGGCTACCGGTCCTACCGAAAAGCCGCAGGCTCAGTCAAGGCGGTCCCCTACGCGGAATTATTGGGAATTACCGAGGTCTGGGTTGATACCGCATTAAGGCTTGAGTCGCGGGACCTGAGGATGATGGAACGTCTCGTCTCCCGGCAAACCGAGAAGAAAAATCTTGCCCCCCAGGCGGGAGCACTCAATCATGTGGTCTGATTAGCCCCACCCATTCCGGAGTTTTGCCCAGGGGAATCCCTCCAGTTCCTGGGCAGTCGCCAGAAAGGTTCTCCGGATCTCCATCACCAGAGTCATGGGACCAAAGGGTTCCATCGCGAAGGATCTGAGCTTTTCAGCCTCTCCACAGAGTTTGACCAGCTGGATTCCTCCAATCTGGGCCGAACTTCCTTTAAGGGCATGAATGGCATCCTGAAATCGTGAAAAATCCCCTTTAAAGGCCGCATCCTCGATTTCCTTGAGCAGCTCCTCCCCATCCCGCGCAAAATGATCAATAAGGTCTTTCACAAAGGTCGGCTTGGAGGTCAACTCCTCAAGCTGTTTCAGCAATCCAAGGTCAATCCGGGCGTTGGACTCTGCATGATTCGGAAGGTTTTGACGCTTATCGGCCTTGAACGGCGATGCCTCTCCGGTGAGGGTCTCGATCGCCTCGAGCAACCGTCTCGCCTCGATCGGCTTCGTCAAATAGAGTCCGGCCCCCGCCTCTTCCGAATCGGCCATCGCTTGTATGGTTGCGTTGGCCGTCAGAATGATGGAGGGAATCGGCCGTTCCCTCTCCATGAAACGATAGGCCTTCAGGACTTCGAGACCGCCGATTTTCGGCATGTGCATGTCGAGGATCATGAGATCGAACGGGAAAAGACCGCTTTCCAGGAGATCAAGTGCCTGCTCCCCGTTATCCACCAGATGGACCCTGTGGCCTCCTGACTCGAGAATCCCCCTGATCACCTGTTGGTTGACGGAATTGTCCTCTGCGACCAGAACAAAGAGCTTTCTTTCGGGGGATGAATTGAGCGGCGGGAGGGTCCTTGCCGAGAGCTCCCGAAGATCCTCCGCCGGAATGCGGGCAAGACCAAGGGCCTTTGTGAGGGTCTCGCGATCGGGGAGAGACCGAAAAACAACCGAAAACCCTGTTGAATAATTCTTCTTGAATTTTTCAATCCCGCCATCCTGGGAACCGATAAGGAACCTCACGGGAAAGGGGGATTCAATATCCGGCTTTAAAGGCCGATCCTCCGATATCTCCTCAAAATGGTGACAATCGGCGATGACCGCATCAAAGGATCCTGCCACGAATCCGCCCTCTTCGGTGATCACGAACAAAGAGTCGATCTCCATGTCACGCAGAAGGGAAACAAAATGGTCAGAGGCGGGAGGGAAGGCCGCCACAAGGACCTTCCGGACAAAGACCTTCCGATCGGCGACCTCTTTTTTTGCCCCTGGTTCGAAGGGAATCTCGAGTCGGAAGGTCGTTCCTTCATTGACCTGACTTGTAAACGAGATCGTTCCTCCCATCAATTCGGTAAGCTGCCTGGCGATGGCCATCCCGAGTCCCGTCCCACCAAAGCGCTTGGTGACAGATTCATCGCCCTGGGAAAAGCTTTCGAAGACCTTGTCATGCACCTCTTCCGGAATTCCGATCCCGGTATCGGTCACATTGATCCGGAGCCGGACCTTTCCGTCCGGGTCCTTCCGGGAGAGGACGCTCACGTCGACCCTTCCCTCGGGAGTGAACTTGATGGCGTTGCCGACAATATTGACAAGAATCTGTCGAAGGTGACTCGGATCACCCTTCAAATCGTCCGGGACAGACGAATCGATCCATGTCACGAACCCCAATCTTTTTTTCCGGGCCAGCGGTTCGAGCATCCCCATGGTTTCCTTCAGGAAGGAAGGGAAATCGAATTCGATCGATTCGAACGGAAGCTTCCCGGATTCGATCCTGGAAAAATCGAGAATCCTTTCGACGATTTCGAGAAGGGAATGGGCCGAAGACCGGATCGTGGCAAGGTGAGACCGCTGAGGGACTTTTGTCCCGGTTTCGAGGAGGAGGTCGCTCATGCCGATAATCCCGTTCAAGGGTGTCCTGAGTTCATGGCTCATATTGGCAAGAAAACGGGATTTCGCCTGGTTGGCCTCGTTGGACTGCAAGATGAGCTTTTGCATCTTCTTGAGCAGGACGACCATATAAAGGGGAAGGAGAGTGATCGAGAGAAGCTGGCTCCAGAAAAGGGTCGGATTGCTTCTCCAGAAGGGATCATTGCCGTACACGTAAAGAAGACTGAGGAAACCGATCCCCATTGCGAAGTAAAGGTACCTGGGACCGTACCGGAACCCGTTCCCCATAATCACCCACAGGAAGACGACAGTCAGCGGAAGACCAGCCTTCCCGCTGATCGCCATGATGTAGGCAGTCGTTCCAAGATCCCCGCAAATTCCGAGATATCGCCGGAAAGGACGGGCGGCCGGATGGATGATGATATCGGCAAGGACAAGGATGGAGAATAAGAGAAAGAGAAGGATGGCCTCCCTGGCATTGATCGCCATCCCTGAGCCTTCCAGAGGGTTTTTCAGGGGAAAGGTGAAAAGGTAGGCCAGGACAAAAAAGGAAATGACGCAACGGATGATGGCTTGTTCATGCTCGCTGTCGGGACGCCCTTGAAGCCGCTCTTTTATCAGGCGGGGCCAGTCCTTGATCCGGAAGAGCCTCTCCTGATCCTGGAACCTCTCCCCCTCCGGCCCACTTTTTTCCTCCAGGAGCCCTTTTTCCGCCGCCTCAGAAGATTTCCCGTGGTCAACCACAGGCTTCATCCCCATCATCTCCGTCCAGATCTTTAAATTGGACTGCATAACCCAGGATCCGGCCCAGTCGCGACAAGAAGGCCTCAACGCATCGGGGATCAAAAAGAATCCCCGACTGTTCCCGGATGTATTCCACCGCCCGTTCAAGCGGCCAGGCCGGTTTGTAGGGCCGCACTGATGTCAGGGCATCGAAAACATCCGCCACGGCGACAATCCTGGCCGGAAGAGGAATCTCCTCTCCCCGAAGCCCTGAGGGATATCCCGAACCGTCATAGCGCTCCTGGTGTCTGAGGGCGATGACCGCCCCGAGGGTGATAAAATGAGAGGTGCTTCCGCTCAGGATTTCGAATCCCATATAGGAATGGTTCTTCATCACTTCGTATTCTTCGGGCGTGAACTTTCCTTTCTTTCGAAGGATCTCGTCCGGAATCCCCATCTTCCCGATATCGTGCATGGGTGACGCCAGTTCGATCGCATCGCATTCGTCTTCCGGAAGACCCATCGCCTCCGCGATCTCGCGAGAGTACTTGGACATCCGGACCAAATGGATACTTGTTTCCCGGTCGTGGTAGGCGCCGGCTTTGGCCAATCGAAAGATAGTCTCCTTTTCGCGTTCCCGAATGGTTCGCGTGGCCTCGGCAATCTCCCTTTCGAGGGAGCGGGAGCGATCCTTGACAAGTCTCGAAAGGCTCCGAAGGGCCAGAAGGTTCTTGCACCGGGTCCGGACCTCATAGGTATCCAGGGGCCGCATCAGGAAATCTGTCGCTCCTGCTTCCAATGATTCGTAGCGAACCTGCCTGTCCTTGAGGACTGTCACGATGACAACGGGGATATCGGCACAGTCGGGAATCGCCCTGAACCTCCGGGTGAATTCCACGCCATTCATTCCAGGCATCTTGTAATCGACCAGAACGAGATCGGGAAGATCCATCCGTGAGGCCTCAAGGGCTTTCAGGGGATCGGAGAAGGTTTTAATCCGATATTCGGGATCAAGGGAGCTCACGATCTCCTGTAGGACCTTTCGTCCGATAATTTGGTCATCGATGATCGTGATGGAGGGCTTTTGACCGTCACCAATGTCCATAAAAAACTCCAGAATTAATATAAAATATTTTAATTTAATTTTAGGCGTGATCCTAAAATTAATTATTTTTTCTTTATTTTAAAAAAAATTAATCACAAAAATATTTCTTTGATTCAATATTACCACTGATTAAAAAAATTTCCATACATATAATTTTTTTTTATTATTTTTTATAGGCGTTAGATTTTCCCCCTCAGGATTTTCCTGATCCCGTCAATATCTTGTCGGAGGAAAGGAGACTACCCTTGAGTCAAGCTTTCTACGCACCAACCCTTTTCAAAATTCCTTATCCTCCAACCCGGGCTGATTCCAGATCCTCGATAAGCTCCCTCAGAACAATCGATATTTTGATCCGGGGCCCCTCTTGGAAAGGAGAGGTCATAGGCCACCAAGGATTCAGCCGGGGAACCGAAAATTTTTTTGCCGAAGGATTTATAAAGGGACCCTTGTTCGGGGAGGGGGAAGGGATGAGGCGGAGGAAGGGAGCGACCGTTTCATAAGAGAGGGGAAGAGATTCCCGGGAATTCTCTCCCGTCCTCCGAACTCGGGAAAGCCACCCCTGATTCTTCTCAAGTCTCTGGAAGCATGATGGATGACAGGTTTCTCTAAAAACCAGGTGAGGAGAGGGCTGGGAAGACCTAGGAAGTCACCGCATTTGAGTTTTTGCGATTTTGGAGTGGTGCCCCCGGGGTGATTTGAACACCCGGCCAAAGGTTTAGGAAACCTCTGCTCTGTCCACCTGAGCTACGGGGGCATGATGGAAGGGAAAAGAAGAGAAAATGTCGCCAAGGAAAAGGCCCCGAAGGAATCCGGGGCCGGACAACCATGGATGTTACGCAGGAAAAAGGATAAAAGTCAAGACAACGGATCAGGATCCGGGAATCACCCGACCTCCGGACCATACCACCCCCCGTTGCACTCGAGACAGACGAAGTCTCCGTCGACAAGCAGGGTGGCTTCTCCGCAGAAGGGACATTCCGGGCCGTCCGTCTTCAGCTGGGCATAAGGGATATCGATATCCTCGGCAGGATCATAAT
>DAIBTC010000053.1 GCA_027415345.1 Nitrospirota bacterium | reverse complement strand
GACGGACAGGGCGAAAAGGGCCGATCCGAAGGTTTTTTTCAGGGACGTCTTGGAGACATCGTGCATGGTTATTTCCTTTCTCCTGCTAAAATATGGTGGAATCGTCGGCGGATCCTCCTGGCCTTTTGAAAGGGGCAGAAAATCCATTATCCTACAGGATTGTCCCACAGGTTTTGTTTTAATGCAAACTTGTTCACGAAAATCCATTTGAACATCCCTGTCTGTGGCTTTAGAATAAAAACTCCCAGTTTTATGACATCACAATATCGGGGACGGAGTGCGCCACATGGAGAAGACTCCCGAGGAGATCAGACGGGAATTGGCCGGCCACATTGAGCGCATGGTGTGCCGCTGCCAGGAGTCTTCCTGGTTTTCGATCGAACGATCGCTCGAGCTGGACTGGGCCGTGGGCGGCTTCGGAGAAATGGAGGAAAGATTCGCTGAACTGGAGCGCCTTTTCAGCGGACTTTTGGACGAGATCGCCAGGGAAATTTCGCGCCCCGGTCTGGCCAAGATTGCCAGGAAGTCCGAATTTCTCGAGGACCGGTTTGAAGAGATGGACAGTCTCCTCCGGAATCGCCCCCGACGAAAACGGACGGTTTTTCCCTGGGAGAAATTTTTCAGGATGGGGGCTGGCGGAGATGGGCAAGCCCCCGGCAACAAGCGGGAAGAGCGTCTCAGGGCGGCGTGCCGGACTTTGGGAATCCCTGAATCGTCCCAATGGGAAGAGATACGGAAAAAAGTCCGCTCTCTTCTGAAGGAGATGCATCCGGACATGCGCTCGGGGGACAGAAGCCAAGAGGGGCGGATGCGCGAAATTCTTGAGGCCTATGCCTTTCTGAAAGAATACTGCGGCATGGACCGTGACGCGGGAAGAAGGGTCTGAAAACAGGAGGAATCGTTAGAGGTAATGGATCCCGTGGAAATCAATGATCCTGAAAAAATTCAGGAAATCCTGAAGAGAATCTCCCTCTCGGGGACAGGTTTTGTCACGGGCTGTCTCCTTGAGGATGTGTGGGATGCCGGATTGACCTACCCGGATTATTTCAAGGCGGCCGGAGAGGATCCGACAGCCTCCTTCAACGGAGTTTCCCCCGCCTGGGAAACATACCATCTGCGTCAGGGGAAGAAGGTGGTGAATGTCTATGGAATGGGGACGAGGGGACGAAGGATTCACGTGACGGAGACCCCCTGATCCAAATTTGAAGATGCTGGAGAGGGATGATGCTTTTTGATGCGGACCTTTTGGACCATATCCGGCAGATTGCCCGAGAAGGAGACCTTTCGGGGGATGACCGGGATATCGTGGAGATTCTCGAGATGCACCCGGAGCTCGCCGGGGTCTGGAACGACCCGGGATTGGATCCCGCTCGTCCTCTCGAAATCGAGGGCCAGATGATTAACCCCTTTGTCCACATTGCCCTTCACCTCATCATCGGACGCCAGGTCCGGCAAGGTGTTCCTGGCGAGGTGAAGAAGGCCTACCTTCATCTGGTGGAGAGGGGGGAAAACGAGCATGAGGCGCTCCATTTGCTGATGGGCTGGTACGGGAAGCTTTATTTTGAATCTGTCCGGAAAAGCGACGCCTTTGACGAATCCCGGTACGTTCAGGGGCTGGCTTTCCTCTAGGGAAGGATCCACGGAGAAGGGAAGAATTCTGCCCGGATTTCTTGAGGGGATCCTTGACTTTAGCGGGTTCCAGTCTTTAAAATTGACAGACCGTTTCCCCCTTGTTGTCCTGGTCGGATCAGCGAAGATCTTCAGGTTTCCTGGCCAGGCGTAATTTCGGCTGCTTGCTCTCCGATGTCTCTCGGTTCACGGAGGGCCTGGGGGATGTGTCCGGGTCGCTGATGTTCAGCAGGTCTTTGATTCGCGGACGCGGCAGGATTTCTTTGCCGGAGTCCCATGCGGATATGCAAAATGGATCAACCGGGCCTCCCGAGAAATGAGGGACTGTCTTCCTCCGGTTGCGGTGACAGGTCCTTTTCGGATAGCACAATACTTAAGGAGTAGAGACATGGCGACAGTGACAAATTCCAGGGTTCCTCAGATCGGCCAGAGAAACAAGAAGGGCCAGATGATCACGGATCCGAACGAGATTTTCTTTCTTTCTCCCAGAACGCCTTCATTCCTGACAGGCTCGGAAGTCATCCGCGAGGCGGTCAGGCGAGCCAGCGTCGACTTTTCGGTGGCCTATCCCATTACCCCCCAGTCCGAAGCCTCTTCTCTCGTGGGTGAGCTTTTTGCGGAAGGGTATGTCGGTGACTATATGCGCGGCGAGTCGGAATTTGCCGTCATGGGCCAGTGTGCCGGGGCGGCTTTTGGAGGCGCCCGTGTCTTCACGACAACGGCAGGTCCGGGAACTCTTCGGGCCTTTGAGAACTTCCCGATGTGGGCCGGAAGCCGCCTTCCGATCCAGGTCGTCTTCACGGTCAGAGGCGTGAATTCTCCCCTGACCATTCAGCCGGACACGCTGGAAATTGCCTTCATGCTCGAGACAGGCATGCTCCTTTGGCATGCGGAGACAGCCCAGGACCTCTTTGATTTCATGCTCAAGGGGTACTATGTGGCGGAGCAGCCGGAAGTGCATCTTCCCATCGGCGTCATTTGCGACGGATTCTTTGTGACGCATACGAAGGATATGGTCATGATGACTCCCGAAGACATGGCCCTGCCCCATTACGATCCCTATCGGAGCCCCGTTGTCTGCATGGACATGGAGGTTCCTCCTGTCCGTATGATGCGCGATCCGTTCGTCATGAAGTCGAACTATATCAGCTACATGACCCATGCCAGCTGGCAGCTCGAAATTCGAGCGGCTATCGAGCGCTCCAGAAAACATACCATTCCTCTTCTCGATGGTCTGATCGAGGTGGAAAACCCCGACGCCGATATCATGATGGTCGCCTCGGGAACGGCTGTTTCCCAGGCGAGGGAAGCCATCCGGCTCTTCCGGGACAAGGGTGTCCGGGTCGGTCTGGTCAAGATAAAGACCCTTCGCCCCTTCCCGACGGAAGAGGTTCGCAAGGCAACAGAGCATGCCAAGCATATTTTTGTTCCCGAATTCAATGTGGCCGGTTGGCTTGCCCGGGAAATCAAGTCCACGATCGACAGGAACAACCGGGTCGTGGCCGGCCCGCACGTCGCCGGCGGAATGACCATGCCGCCGGAAATCATCGTTGAGGAGATCGAAAAACATCTGGCCCACCGCCGGAATAAGGAGCTCGTCCATGGGTAAGAAAATCCAGATAAACAAGGAGTTTGTCGATATCATGCCGCAAGATTATCTTGATCTTGTGGAATCAGGGACCTATGAGTCCCCCAACCGTGGATGGAAAGACTTTGGGACGGCGACCGAGCTGATTGCGGAACATTCCCTGTGTGCGGGTTGCCCGGAGTCGATCGCCTTTCGTCATATCATGGCCTCCATCCCCAACCCCGAAGATACGGTCATGGTGGGTTCGACCGGCTGCACGAGCCTGGTCTTCCCGATGATTGCCGTTCACAACATTCATTCGCTTTTCGGAAACCAGAACGCGATTGCAACGGGCCTTAAGCGGGCTCTGGCCGTCCGTTTCCCGGACAGGGTCAAGGATGTCATCGTTCTGGCCGGTGACGGTGCCACAGTCGATATCGGTCTCGACATGACTCTCCAGTCCTGGTTCCGGAAGGAACGATTCACCACGATCTGTTTTGATAATGAGCTTTATGCCAATACCGGGGGGCAGGAATCCGGATTGATGCAAAAGGGATTCCTGGCAAAGATGGCTCCGGTCGGCAAGAAGTTTGAGAAGGTCCGGCTTCCCGAGATCGCGCGCGAGTCAGGATGCGATTATGTCGCTATCATGACGGCGAGCAAGCCCAGTCTTGTGGAAAAGGTCATCAAGCAGGCGGTTCTTATCGCCCGCGAAGTGGGACCGACCTACATCCAGATCTACACTCCGTGCATTCTGGAAATCGGAAAGCAGAGCATGGAAGGTTTACAGGAAATGCGGACTTCGGAGGCTCCTGGCGAGCGATTCAAGTTCCGGGAATTCATTTCTCCCGAGGCCCAGTCATTCCTTGACGGACTTGCGGAAAAAAAGAAGGCGGAAAAGCTGGCCACAAGTGGGGCCACATCCTAAACAAAAGGGAGTCCCGATGAAAGCTCGCGTCAATATTCGCATGTCGGGCCTTGGGGGGCAGGGAGTTGTCACCTCTGCCCACCTGATGGCCATGGCAGCGGCTCACGAAGGAAACTTTTCGATATCCAACCCGTTCTTCGGTGCGGAAAAACGGATGGCTCCCGCAGAATCCTATGTCCGTATCGGCCCTGAAAAAATCTTTGACCGGGGAGAACTTGTGTTTCCCCATGTCGTCATGGTTTTTCACCCCCAGGTGATTACCATGGGAAAAAGCTATACCATGCCCTTTTATTCCGGAATCAAGGATGGGGGGCTGATCATCATCAATGATGATATCGAACTACTGACCGATGAAGAGCGAGAGGATCTTGCCAAGAAGAAGGTGACCGTCTATTACGTTCCTGCCACGAAGATCGCTCTTGAGCTTGCCGGGACCGAACTTGCAACGAACATGGGAATGCTTGGGGCCGTGGCGGGTCTGACTCACGTCGTGACCATGGACGGTCTGGACAAGGCACTCCAGGACCGTTTCGGAAAGAAGTATGTGGCCTCGGGCGGTACCGCCACCCTTGATGAGGCGATCAAGAAAAAATTTGCCAAGAAGGAAATGCTTCTTCAGAAAAACCTGGACACCATCCGCAGGACCTATGACGAAGCGACGGCATTTACGGCAAAGCATCCCGCGATCAGTGCGGGCGTGGGAATGTAACCCTCAAAAGACTCAGGAAGGGCATCAATGTATAATGTGGCAGAGGTGAATTCGGAGGAGTGCGTCGCCCAGAAAGGATGCCGGCTCTGCATCATGTATTGTCCGGAGGCCAACTGCATTCAGATGGACACCACGAAAATGGTGGCAGTCATTGTCGAATCCCGCTGCAAGGGATGCGAGCTCTGTGTCGTCGTCTGTGATGCGGCAAAGCATAATGCAATAAAAATGGTGGCACGCTAGAATAAAGAAAGGCCGGGGCAAAGGCCAACCCTTTGCCCTCATTCCCTCATGAAAAATGAAATCCTCCATGAATATCCCGATGATCAGGACAATCTTCTGGCCGATGCCTTCCTGAGGGTTGAGGAGTCGATCAAGTCCTTCCATGCCCTTCTCGATACCATCAACAGGGAAGATCCCTCCTCTCTTCTTTCCGAGGAAGATCGCAAATCCCGTCTTGTCGCCTCCCAGGCTCTTCGTGACAGCGCGACGATCTATCTTGACTGGGGATGGCACTATTTGAGCCGGTTATACGAGGTCCCGAACCCCCATAATCCCGAAGAAGATCTTCTGGCCTGAAATCCGATTTTCCTTAATTTCCGTTCAATTCCGACTTATTTCCTGTTAAAAGAACCCATGAAGAATTTCCATCAGGGGATTGACCTTGGAACGCATTTTAGAGGTCAGTCTGACCGAGACATTTATAATCCGGGGAGGATTTTTCTTTTCCGGATCGGTCACCCGGATCTGGAACAGGAGCCGTGTCCTGGAGAGAAGTTTTTCGTTGAAGGGAAGCTGAAAGTAAAGAAGGCCGCCGGCCTTTCCATGGGGATAGAGGAGAGCCTTGTCGGGAAAGCCCTTGTAGGCCAGGTCCCGGCCGAAAGGCGTCTGGGCAGGAGTGGGCTGGGAAAAGGGGGAAGGGAGAACCCAGATCATGGACCCCAGTCCCAGGGTCACAATCGTAAAAAGGATAAGTCCGGTGTAGTAAAGAGCCTTTTTGACGTTCTGATAGGGGACATTCGCCTGCCAGGCGATGTCAAAGGCCTCGGCAGGGGAAATATTCCGGTAATTCTTCTTTAGGACGGAGAGAAAAATGGAATGGGGAACAAGGGACGCCTCTGTTTTTGCCCCATCTTTCTTGAGGACAACCTGAATAGGAATGACGTGTTCTCTCCAGAGTCCCTGATGGCCAAAAAGCCCGTGAATGGCCTGGGAGGTGTGAAAGGTCCTGACGCCAATCGTCAGATCCGTTCCTGGAATCGTATCGACGAGAGGCATCTTTTGGGGGTCGGGATGGGAAAGCGGCCGGAAGTGGTAGAAAGAGGTACAGGCGGTGATCGTGAAGACGGAGACGGTGGCCAGCGAGAGGAGCCTGAGGCGCCCTGGGCGCGGGGGTTCAGTCATGCTGCCGGTTCTCCGTTTCGTTGCCGACGGAGATCTTGACGAGAATGCTGTAGGAATAAACCAGAATCAGCACGATTACCACGTAGAGAATCAGTTGGAGGGAATGATAGGAAAATTCCCCGAACCGTTCGCTTTCCTTATAAGAGGACTGGGCTTCCACGAGAAGGATCCGCCTGATGGTGGAAATAATCCCGATCAGGATGAATGAGGCGATCGGAAATCTTCGTCTTCCCAGGTAGCTCAGCATGATCCAGAGAAGTTCGAGAATGATCACAACGAAGAGCATGTCGTTGATAAGCTGAAGAACCGAGTCGGTCTGGAGACTTGTGAGGCCAAGAGCCGAATGGACAAGAACAATCACCGCTCCCGACATCAGGAAGATCGCGACGATGAGGTGGATGATATCGTCGATCCTCAGAAGAACCTTTCTGAGCCTCTGGACGAACTCGACATGGCCGTCGGGCCGGGTTGGCGGGAGAGCGGGATCAATCATGCAAGTCTTCCTTCCCGTTTCGGGATTCCTGGATGTCGGAAACAGGCTCCTGTGAGAGACGAACAGCCTCGTCAATCCGGGCGAGGGAGACTTCCCGCCCGGCGAGGAGAAGGACTTCAAAGATGCCAGGACTGACAGTTCTCCCCGTTACGGCCACCCGAACAGGCTGGGCCAGCTCTCCCAGCTTCAGGTGAAGGGCTTCGCCAACCTGTGAAAACGCATTTCTGAGACTCTCCCCCGTCCATTGGGAAAGAGACCGGAGGGCAAGGGAAATCTGCTCAAGAACCCCCCCATTTTCGGGGGTGAGAATCTTTTTCCGGGCCTCGGGATCGATGGTCCGGGAATGTTCGAGAAAAGGGTGGGCGAACTGGGCGAGCTCGACCAGGGTCTTTGACCGACCCTTGAGTTCATCCGCCACCCGGATCCAGTGCGCTGGATCCTGCGATTGGGGAAGGGGCACGGTCAACGGGGGAAGCTGTTCCCTGAGAAGAGGAACAAGTTCTTCCCCGGGAGAGTTCTTGAGGTAGTGGGCATTCAGCCAGAGAAGCTTTTCGGGATTGAAGACGGAGGGAGAGGATCCCACATGGTCCAGGTCGAAATACGAGACAAGTTCCTCCCGGGAGAAAATTTCCTGGTCCTTGTGGGACCATCCCAGCCGAACGAGATAGTTGACTAGGGCCTGAGGAAGAAAACCCATGTCTCGATAGGCCATGACGGAGGTCGCTCCATGCCGTTTTGAAAGACGGGTCCGGTCAGGCCCGTAGATCATCGGAAGGTGGGCGAAATCGGGCAGGGGAGCTTCCAGAGCCTGAAAAATCGGAATCTGCCTGGGTGTGTTGTTGATGTGGTCATCGCCCCGGATGACATGGGTGATTTTCATGTCGATATCGTCCACGACTACAGCGAAGTTGTAGGTCGGCATCCCGTCTGTCCGGAGAATGATGAGGTCGTCCAGGACCCCGCTGTCGAAGGAAAGGGTTCCGCGGATGAGATCGTCAAAGACAATGGCCAGGTTCTCCGGGGTCCGGAAGCGGATGACGTGGGGGGAGGAGGGGTCGACGCTGCGTTCACGGCATCGGCCATCGTAGCGGGGAGGAAGCCCCTTCTTGAGGGCCTCTTCCCTGCGGGATTCAAGTCTCTCCTGGGTACAGTCGCACCGGTAGGCCAGTCCTTTTTCGAGTAAGTGATGGCCGAGTTCCCGGTACCGGTCAAGCCGTTTGGTCTGGTAGAAGGGTCCTTCATCCCAGCCGAGATCAAGCCAGGAAAGTCCATCCAGAATGGCGGCAATGGATTCCTGGGTGGAGCGTTCGCGGTCTGTGTCCTCGATGCGGAGGACGAGAGTCCCCTTGTAATGACGGGCCAGAAGAAAGTTGAACAGGGCGGTTCTTGCGCCTCCCAGATGAAGGTGACCTGTCGGGCTCGGAGCAAATCGGACGCGAATGGAGGAATCTTTTGGCAAGGGCAAGGCGGGGTCCTGATGTTAGACGTGGGGTCTTTTGTTTCGACAGGGAAAGAATACCACGGAGAGTCAGGAGCGGACAATCCGGGAAGAGGACGAAAGGGCTCGGAGAGAGAGTTGGAGCCTTTTTTGACCTGCCAGGAAAGGCGGTCTATAATTCGAACGCGAATGGCTTCGAAAAGGACCAAGGGGCCGGGGTCTGGAAAAAATGGGGTGATGATGAACGCAGACGGAACCAGCAGTAAAAAATCACCGCAGCGGCCAGAGAGCGGGAAGATCTTGTTCCGGCTCGGAATGATCGCATCCCTTCTTGGAGGGATCATTTCATTGGCCGGATGCGGTGAGGTCAAACCCCTGAATCCGGAAGAGCAGTCGCTCGTCAACGCCTGGAAGGTGGGTGACTCTCTTCAGAAGGCCTATGCCAGTGAATCTGTCGATGGGGTCATGGACCTTCTCGCTCCTCCCCTCTCCAATCGACCTGATACGAGAATCCAGCTGGAAAGGCTCTTCGGATTGTTCAGAAAGCTGGATCTGACGCTGGTCATGGACTCCGGTGAGGTCGACCAGACAACACACTCGGTCACCTTCAGGGCTCACTGGACCATGACGGGTTTGCCGAAGACAGGCAGTGGCCCCCGTTATTTCCAGACGGGTGAATGCACAATGGTTGTCCTGGCCCGGAAATCCCCGGCTCCCGCGCGGATCGAAAGCCTTACGGGGGATACCTTTCTGTCGGCTCCTCCCAAGACCAATCCGCGCCCATGAGCCCGAGTCCCCACACTAGGCGTCTGACGGCAGACTTCCTGATTGTCGGTGGAGGGATTGCGGGGTACCAGACGGCGCTGGATCTTCTGTCCCTGGGGAGCGTGGCCTTGGTCTCGCGCGGTTCGATCTCCTCCGGAAGTTCTTATTATGCCCAGGGAGGGCTCGCCATTCCCTGGGGATTCGACCGTGAGGCCATCGACTCCCATGTCGAGGATACAATACGGGCCGGAGCCGGTCTCTGTGATCCGGAAAGGGTCCGTCTTCTGATCGAGGGAGCGGAAGAGGCCTTTGCCACTCTGGTCTCCTATGGCGTTCCCTTTGACAGGGACGAATCCGGGCAGATACTTTTTACCCGGGAGGCGGCCCATTCCCGGCCCAGGATTGTCCATGCCGGCGGGGACAAGACAGGCTCCTATATTCTGAAAACGCTGGCACAGAATGTGCATGGGCATGAACGTTTCACCTTTTTGACTCCCTATCGCCTCACCCGCCTCCTCAAGGGATCGGATAGCCGGATCGTGGGTGGGCTCTTCATGGATGAAGAAGGGGAAGGGTGGCTTGAGGTTCTGGCTAAGGCCACGATCATGGCCACGGGAGGATTCAGCGCCCTGTTTGCCAGGACGACCAATCCCCCGTCCCAGGTGGGAGATGCGGCCGCAGTCTGTCACCGGTCCGGCGCCATTCTCGAACGGCTGGCCTTTACTCAGTTCCACCCGACCGTTCTCGACCTCCCGGGGGAATCCCCCTTTCTCCTGACGGAGGCCCTTCGGGGGGAGGGTGGCCATGTGGTGAACGGTGCGGGAGAACGGATCCTTTTTCGATACCATCCGGAAGGAGAACTGGCCCCCCGGGATGTCGTTTCACGGGCCTTGTGGCTTGAGGCCCGGGCGAATCCCGGATCGGGATTATACCTGTCAGTCACCCATCTTCCGGCCCCTTACCTGAAGCGCCGGTTCCCGCAGGTATATAGCCATTGCCTCTCCTTAGGCATCGATCTGTCTCGTGACCGGGCTCCGATCCGTCCGGCCGCCCACTTTCAGATGGGAGGCATCAAGACGGATATGGAGGGACGGACGAACCTTCCCGGGCTCTATGCCGTGGGGGAGGTTGCAAGCACCCGTGTTCACGGGGCCAACAGGCTGGCCTCAAATTCCCTGCTCGAGGCGCTGGTGATGGGCCACCGGGTCGTGAGGGGAATCTTCGCCGATCCGGAATGGAGAGAGAAGGGGATCGAGCCTCCCCCGCCCGAAGAGCGGGAGATACCCCGGACCATGCTCTCTGTCCCGCCGGATTTGGTCTCGATGAAAATGATCCAGGAGCTTCTCTGGGAAAAGGCGGGGATAGTCCGATTCATGTCCCTGGTCCTTTCCGGAAGGGAAGAAATCCGGTCATGGCTGGCCATGATGCGGGAAGGGCCTGTTACCGCCGAGGGGGCCCTGATCCGAAATGCACTTGAGCTTTCCCGGGAGATTTTCGAGGATCTTCTCGTGGCTCCCCGTGTGGGAGCCAACTATTTCCAGGAGGAATCCCCGGCCCAATCCGGGTCGTCGACCCAGAAGAAGGGAAAAGAATAGGGTATGGCAAAAAATTTTTACGACCGTCTCGGCGTGTCCAAAAAGACGACTCCGGATGAGATCAAAAAGGCCTACCGGAAACTCGCTCGCCAGTACCACCCGGATGTCAATCCGGACAACAAGGAGGCGGAGCTCCGATTCAAGGAGATCAATGAAGCCTACGAAACATTGTCCGACGAGGCAAAAAGGGCCGAATACGATGAAGGTCTCGCGGGTGGGGGGACCGGACAGCGCCGAACGACCTCGTCCGGAGGGGGAGGAAGCCCCTTCGGGGATTTTTCCCAGGAAGGGATGGGCGATTTCTGGGATCTCTTCGGAGGGATGGGCCGTGGAGCCGGAAGCATGGTCTCCGAAGTCCATCTGACCCTGACTTTTCGGGAGGCGGTTCTTGGAGCCGACAAATCGGTTCTTCTTTCGGACGCTTCCGGCAAGAAACCCGAAGCGGTCAGTCTCCGTATTCCCGCGGGAATCGAGGAGGGAATGGCCTTTACGGTCCAGGCTGGTTCCGGAACAAGGTCCCGGATCATCCGGGTGGTCATCGACGAGATCCTGGCGGATCCCCTGTTCCGAAGGCAGGGCCCGGACCTCCTTCTCGACTGTCCGGTCAAGCTGTCCGAACTGCTCTACGGAGCCACGGTGACCGTGCCGACCCTCGAGGGAGAGGCCCGTCTCAAGATCCCGCCCGGGACGAAGGCAGGCCAGACATTCCGGCTGAAAGGGAAGGGAGTGGCTTCCCCGGTGAACCACGAACGGGGGCATCTTTATGTCAAGATCCTCCCG
>DAIBTC010000052.1 GCA_027415345.1 Nitrospirota bacterium | reverse complement strand
AGGGCCGCCGCCGCGGTCCGGAGCCCCCCGACACCGAAGGCGATCAGGAGGGCCAGAAAAGAAGAGAGCACGGACCATCCCAGGGATTCTGTGAGAAGGAGTCTCCCCAGTCCGGCGGTTGGCCTCTCCTTACCCCGGGAGAGACCAATAAAAAGGACAGGCAGAAAACCCCTTGAAAGAAGGGGGGCCAGAAAGAGGGCCCCCATTGCCGGCCTTGCCAGCATGAGACCGGTCCACTTTCCAAATATGAAAAGGATCAGCGCCAGGATGGCATAGACCCCCTTGCGGGGGTCCTTCCGGATCCTCCGTTTTTCCTCCGGAGAGACGGGGACCAAGGCTGACTCCATCGTGTCGGCCACGCCATCGAGATGAAGGCCTCCCGTCAGGGCGATCCAGAGAAGCAGAAGGAGGAAGGCCTGGAGAAAGGGGGAAAGGGGACGCGGCAAAAATGCCGCAAGCCAGGAGGCCCCGGCAAGGACTCCTCCCAGAAGGAGGCCCGTGAACAGGAGCGGGAGGGCTCCCAGGGAGGAGGGGGGACCAGCTCCGTGGATCCGGGAGGGAACCGGCAATCGGGTCAGGAAGGAGAGGGCAAAGAGAAGACGGTCGACCAGGCTCTCCCGCTCCTCAGGGGCATTCACCCCTCCCCGGCCTGGGAGACCCGGGCCTCCTCGAAGGTCGCCATGCGGTTGTAAAGCTCGACTGACGATACCACCAGCGGATAGGCCAGGGCGGCCCCCGATCCTTCTCCAAGCCGAAGGTCGAGGGAGAGGAGAGGAGAAAGACCCAGATGTTCGAGAATCCGGCGATGTCCCGGTTCCTGGCTCATGTGGCTTGCCAATAGCCAGGGACGGACCTCGGGGATCAAGGTCACGGCCGCCAGAGCGGCGGCTCCGGTGATGAATCCATCCAGTATCACCGGAATGCGCCGCACGGCTCCCCCGATAATGAATCCGGCCAGAGCCGCGATCTCGAGCCCTCCGACGGCGAACAGCCAGTCGAGGGGAGAGGCCAGAAGCGGACGGTAACGGGCCAGAGCCTGGTCGATGACCCGGATCTTCCGGAGTCTCCCCTCCGGGGGGAGTCCCGCACCCGATCCTGTCAGATCTTCCGGCGGATGGCGAAGGAGGGCTGCGGCCAGGGCGGAGGCAGCCGTGGTATTTCCGATTCCCATCTCCCCGGTCAGCAGAAGGGAGCATCCGGATTCGGAGGCCTGAACCGCAAGCTCCATGCCCGCCTCCATGGCCTGCAATCCCTCCGCGGGCAACATGGCCGGTTCAACAGCGAAATTCCGCGTTCCGTTCCTCACCTTGCGGTGAAGGAGGGCGGGATGGGTTCCCAGATCCCCGTTGACCCCCACATCCACGATCCTGAGCGTAAATCCATGAATTTGAGAGAGCACGCTGATGGCAGCCCCCCCTGCCAGGTAGTTCCTGACCATCTGGAGGGTCACCGACTGGGGATAAGCCGAGATGCCCTCCGCCACCACTCCGTGATCGGCAGCGAAGACCGCACAGAAACCCTTCGGGGCGGGGGGGCGGTCGGATCCGTGAAGGCGTGAGTACCAGAAGGCCACCTCCTCGATCCGCCCCAGACTTCCCAGGGGTTTCGTCAGGTGGTCGAGCCGGTAACGGATGGCGGTATCGAACCCCTCCTCCACAGGTCTGATCTCCCGGGCCCACCAGGAGACGGGAGGATGGAGGAGAGAATCCAAGGGACCGGTCTCCTCCGGCGTCGAAAGGGGGGGAGTCTTTTTCTTTGTCACCAGGTTATTTCCTCGCAAGAGAGTGGATTGTTGCCGCCCGGTCTATCTGAGCCTCAGGGGACAGCCCATCATCACGGCCCAGACCTGGGTGGCTTCCCGGGCCAGACGCTGGTTCCAGAGGCCGATGCAATCGGCAAATCTCCGGCCTAGGGCCGATCCCGAAATCCCTCCCAGCCCCACTTCGTCGGTCACGATGACCGTCGTCGCCGGCCGTCCCGAAAGGGCTCCGGAGAACCGTTCGATCCAGGATTCGCACCCGTCCTCCAGGATCTCCAGGACACAGAAACCGAGACTGTCGAGCAGAAGGGGGCGTTCACGGAGATCCCCTCCGTTCTCGAGACGTCCCGAAGAGAGAAGATCCCGAAACCCCTCTTCAAGGGTCAGGACGCCGGGAGGCCGGAGCTTCCTGTGGGCAGCGATCCGGGCTTCCATCTCGGGATCCCCTGCCCGTCCGGTGGCCCAGTAGAGCCAGGATTCCTGGTAGCGGTGCCGAAGGAGCGACTCGGCAAAGGCCGATTTTCCCGAGCGGACTCCGCCCGAGACAAGGACCAGATCATGCATCCGGTCAGGGCCTTCTTCTCATCCGGGCGAGGATCTCCTCACCCCTCCGGGAATCGACGGAATGATCGGTGATGGCAAACTCCACAAAGTCGAACCGGGAACGGAAAAGATCCCGGACCTCTTCGGCCGTCGTGGTCCAGGGAGGCCCCCCCTCCCTTCCGTGAACATAGAAAAGGCCCACCAGCTCGCCCCCCGGACGTATCATGCGGATCGCCATGCGGACGTACTCGGGCCGGCGGACGGGATCGATCGCGCAGAAACAGGTCTGCTCGAAAAGGTAGTCGAAGACTCCGTGACGATCGGGATCAAGATGGAAGAGGTCTTCCTGAAGGAAGGTCACCTTGACCCCCTCCTTTTCGGAAAGGAGCCGGGCGGCGGCGATGGCCTCGGGGGCAAAGTCGACACAGGTCACGTCGAACCCCATTCGCGAAAGGTAGACGGCCTCCCAGCCCCTGCCGGCTCCGGGGATCAGGATCGTCGAGTAGGGGGCGATCTTGCCCGATTCGACGAGATGGACGAAGGGAGGGGAGACGCGTCCGAGATCCCATCCGATGTTGTTTTCGATATAGCGGGAGTTCCAGAATTGTGCGTCGGGCATCATGCGCTCCAGGGAAAAAGGGTCGTCAGGGGCGCAATGATCTTACCAGAAAATCCTCCCTCAACTCGACCCCCCGCCGGTCTGCCGGATCGGGGAAAGCTTCCGGTAAAGGGTCCGGAGGCTGATCCCCAGGGCCCGGGCCAGTCCCGGAAGATCCTTCCCCGACCTGGAAACCGCCCAGGAAAGATAGCGCTGTTCCATGACCTCGAGGGGAAGGATCTCCCCGAAGGAGGTCGGGGAAGAGGAGGCGACGGGAGGTTTTTCGGCCAGGTCCGGAAGATGGTCGGGCGTGATTTCCTCCCCCCCAGACAGGATCCAGGCCCGTTCGAGAATGTTCCGAAGCTCTCGGATATTTCCGGGATAGGAATAAACAGACAGCAGATGCATGGCCTCCTTGCTGACCGGAAGGTCCCTTCCGGTCAGCCGGTTGATGAGGGAGGAGGTCAGGATCGGGATATCCTCCAGCCTTTCCCGAAGCGGCGGGAGAAGAATCGGAAAGATATTGAGGCGGTAGTAAAGATCCTGCCGGAAGCTCTGCTCCTTCACCATGGAGGCAAGGTCCCGGTGTGTCGCCGAGATGAGCCGGATATTGGCCCGAAGGGGGGCGATACCCCCGACCCGCCTGTAGACATTCGTTTCGAGCAGACGGAGAAGCTTGGCCTGAAGGGAAAGCGGGATTTCTCCGATCTCGTCAAGAAAAAGTGTTCCGCCCGACGCCGTCTCGACCAGGCCCGTCTTTCTCGAATGAGCCCCCGTGAAGGCGCCCTTCTCGTGACCGAACAGCTCGCTTTCGATGAGGTTCTCGGGAAGACCCGAGCAGTCGACCGCGACAAATGGCTTGTCGGCCCGGGGCGAGAGCTTGTGGATCGCCTGGGCGACCAGCTCCTTGCCCGTTCCGGTCTCTCCCAGGAGGAGGACTGTGGAGGTCTGGGGGGCCACCTTGTGGATGGCCGCCAGCATGCGCACGAACGGGAGGGATTCCCCGACAAGACCTTCGGTCCGGGGGTCCGGATGGCCAACGGCAGAGGGCTGGATCCTTTCGAGAAAAAGGGGAGACTGGCCGTCATGAACCGGGACGGGAAAGACCTCCACATTGGCAAAAAGACGTCCCCCAAGCGAATGGTGAATATGGAAGGCCCGGGCGTGGTGGCTACCTTCCCTGGCTTCGAGCAAGGGGCAATCCTCCCCGTTCTGCTCGCAGGGAACGGGCGAATGGTGGGAGATCTCGTGGCACTTTCTTCCTACAATCTGGGGAACGGTGGATCCGTAGGCCCCGACATAGGCCCTGTTGGCCGCCAAGATCCGGTGATCCTCCCCGATCACGATCGCCGGATCGGAAAAGGCGTCGACAAGATCCCCCAGGGCAATCTTGGGAGCTTCGACGGAAGGCGGAGTGGGGGGGACTTTGGAGGCCATGGCAAACTCCTGTCTGTTTTGTCATTTATGACAATCATTCTACCCCCTGATGACATGTCTGACAAGAAAGGAAGGGGACAATTTTTCATGAATTCACTGACAACAAGGCTTTGGGCCTCATCTTCTTTATGGCACAAACCTTGCGTTATACCCTAAGGTTCATGTGCTGCAAAATACCCAGAAAGGAAGGAGTCCTTCATGATCTCCGACAGTCTCGTTGACCTGTCCCGGCTCCAGTTCGCGGTGACCGCGCTCTACCACTTCCTCTTCGTCCCCCTCACCCTCGGGCTCACTTACATTCTCGTGATCATGGAGACGGTCTATGTCATGACCGGCAAGGAGATCTACAAGGACATGACCCGGTTCTGGGGAAAACTCTTCGGGATCAACTTCGCGCTGGGTGTCACCACCGGACTCACCATGGAGTTCGAGTTCGGCACGAACTGGTCCTACTATTCCCACTATGTGGGAGATATCTTCGGGGCTCCCCTGGCTATCGAGGGCCTGATGGCCTTCTTCCTCGAATCGACTTTCGTGGGTCTCTTCTTTTTCGGTTGGGACAAGCTTTCCAAGCCGGCCCATCTGGCCGTCACCTTCCTGACGGCCACCGGGACCAATCTTTCCGCCCTCTGGATCCTGGTCGCCAATGGCTGGATGCAGCGACCCGTCGGATCGCATTTCAACCCCGACACCATGAGAATGGAAATGACGAGCTTCTGGGAGGTCTTCTTAAATCCCGTGGCCCAGGCCAAGTTCGTCCATACCGTCTGCGCAGGATACGTGACGGCCTCGGTCTTCGTGCTGGGAATTAGTTCCTGGTATCTTCTGAAGGGGCGGAATTTCGAATTCGCCAAGCGGTCCTTCCGGATCGCGGCGGCCTTCGGTCTGGCCACCACCGTCGGCGTCATCATCCTAGGCGACGAGTCCGGATATTTGGATGACCTGGGCCAGAAGACCAAGATCGCGGCGATCGAGGCCATGTGGAAGACGGAACCCGCCCCGGCCTCCTTCAACATCATCTCCATTCCCGACCAGAAGAATATGAAGAACGACTTCTCCCTCAAGATTCCTTACCTCCTCGGACTGATCGCCACCCGTTCCTTCGACACCCCCATACCCGGACTCAGGGAGATCGAAAAAAACAACGAGAAGCGTATCGCGAACGGGATCCAGGCTGTGCTCGCGCTGGACCGGTACCGGGCGAACCGGTCCGACAAGGAGTCCCTGGCCGCCTTTGAGAAAAACGAGTCGGACCTGGGATTCGGGCTCCTGATGAAAAAATATGTCCCGGACATTTCCAAGGCAACTCCCGCCGACATTCACCGGGCCTCCGTGGAGAGCCTTCCCCGGGTCACCCCCCTTTTCTGGACCTTCCGGTTCATGGTGGCGCTGGGATTTTCCTTCCTGGCCCTTTTTGCCCTGGCCTTCTATTTCTCGAGCAGAAACGGATGCGAGAAGAAACGCTGGCTTCTCTGGTGGGCCCTCTTCTTCATCCCCATGCCCTACCTCGCAAGCGAACTGGGATGGTTCGTCGCCGAATATGGCCGCCAGCCATGGTCGATCTACGGAATCCTTCCCACCTCCGACTCGGTCTCGTCCCTCTCCAGCCGGAGCCTGATCTTTTCTCTGGCGGGATTCACCCTCTTCTATACCGGCCTGCTGATCGTCGAGCTCTACCTCATGTTCAAATATGCGAGACTGGGGCCGGCGAGCCTTCATACCGGCCGATATGAAGGGGAGGGGCTGGATCTTTCGGCCCAGGCCCAAAAATCCTAGGAAGGAGCCGTTCATGTTCGATTACGCCACCCTCAAGTTTCTCTGGTGGGTCCTGGTCGTCGTTCTTCTCATCGGCTTTGCCGTCATGGACGGCTTCGACATGGGGGTCGGGGCCCTTCTGCCCTTTCTCGGAAAAAACGACACCGAACGCCGGGTCCTGCTGAACAGCATCGGGGCCCACTGGGAAGGAAATCAGGTCTGGTTTATCACCGCGGGAGGGGCCGTCTTCGCGGCCTGGCCGATGGTCTACGCCACTGCCTTTTCCGGATTCTACGTGGCGATGCTCCTGGTCCTCTGGTCGCTTTTCTTCCGGCCGGTCGGATTCGATTACCGGAGCAAGCTTGAGAACCCCTCCTGGAGAAATTTCTGGGACTGGGGCCTGTTCGTGGGGGGGGCCGTTCCGCCCCTGGTCTTCGGCGTGGCCTTCGGGAACCTTTTCGAGGGAACAGGATTCCGCTTTGATCCGGACCTTCACTCCTCATTTTCCTTCACCGTCCTGGATCTTTTCACCCCCTTCACCCTGACGGCCGGCGTGATCGGCCTCCTCATGATCCTCTTTCACGGAGCGACCTATCTCAATCTCCGGACGGAAGGCCTGATCCAGGGCCGGGCCAGGAGGGCCGCCCTGGCGACCGGGGGGCTTCTGGCCATTGTCTTCTCCGCCGCTGGATATGCCCTCGTCCACGGAGTTCCGGGTTACCGGATCGTCTCGGGCGACGACCCCGGAGCTCTTCCCAACCCCCTGGCCAAGACCGTGGTGCGGAGCGCGAACGGATGGATCCAGAACTACACGGCCCACCCTGCCCTCTGGATCATCCCCTCCTTAGTCTTCGCCGGAATTCTCCTGGCCGTTCTGGCCATGCGCCACGGGTATCCCCTGGTGGCCTTTGTCGGATCGGCGCTGACCAACGGAGCGGTGATCCTGACGGCGGCCGTCTCCCTCTTTCCCTTCATTCTCACGTCGAGCGCGGACCCCTCCAGCAGCCTGACGGTCTGGGACGCCACCTCCAGCCGGCTGACCCTGCTCATCATGTTCTGGGCGGCGGTCCTCCTCACCCCGGTGGTCCTGGCCTACACCGGGTGGTGCTACCGCGTCATGCGCGGAAAGGTCACCGAACAGCAGGTCCACGAACAGGATCACACCCTGTACTGATCCTGACAACGACAGGAGCCCCCAATGTGGTATTTCACATGGTTCATCGGAGTCACAATGGCCGTCCTTCTTGCCGTGATGCATGCCCTCTGGTTCGAAGTCCAGGTGGATGAGGCCATCATCAAAAAACAAAAACAGCCGGGAAACCGCCCCGGCCTGTGACGCGCCGGGTTCTTCCGAAGCCGAAGGCTTTGGAAGGACGGCTGCCGGATATTACACCAACGAAAAGGAGTTCCTCATGAAAGAAGTGGTCGTTCTCGGGGCCGGAACCGGCGGAATGCCCGCCGCCTACGAACTCCAGTCTGAACTGGGCGACAAGGTCCATGTGACGGTCGTCAACCAGGCCGAATATTTCCAGTTCGTTCCCTCGAATCCCTGGGTCGCGGTCGGGTGGCGCACCCGAAAGGAAACCACCTTTCCGATCCGTCCCTATCTCGCAAAAAAGGGGATCGACTTCATCGCCAAGAAGGTCGACACGATCGACCCCAAGACCAACACCCTGACCTTCATGGACAAGTCCACCCACACTTATGACTATCTGGTCATCACCACAGGTCCCCGTCTGGCCTTCGACCTGATCGAAGGGGCCGGCCCCGTAAACGGTTTCACCCAGTCGGTCTGCACCGTCGACCACGCGGAAACCGCACGCGAGAAACTGGAGACCTTCATGAAAAATCCCGGACCGGTCATCGTGGGGGCCTTCCAGGGAGCCAGCTGCTTCGGTCCGGCCTACGAGTATGCCTTTATCCTGGACCGTCATCTCAGAAACCACCGCATGAGGAACAAGGTTCCCATCACTTATGTGACGGCGGAGCCCTATATCGGCCACCTGGGACTGGGAGGCGTAGGAGATTCGAAGGGCATGCTCGAATCCGAGTTCCGAAGCCAGGACATCAAGTGGATCACCAATGCCAAGGTGACGAAGGTGACGGAAAATACGATGTTCGTGGAGGAGGTCGACAGCAACGGAAACAAGCTCCATGACCATGAGCTTCCCTTCAAGTATTCGATGATGATTCCGCCCTTCCGGGGAATCGAGGCGGTGGCCAAGGTCGAAGGGCTGGTGAATCCGGGGGGCTTTGTCGTCATAGACGAATTCCAGCGGAATCCGACCTACAAAAATATTTATTCGGCCGGAGTCTGCGTCGCCATTCCCCCCGTCGAGAAGACACCGGTCCCGACCGGAACACCAAAAACCGGCTACATGATCGAATCCATGGTTTCGGCGATCGTCCACAACATCAAGGCCGAACTCGCAGGAAAGAACCCGGATACGAAAGGGACCTGGAATGCCATTTGTCTGGCCGACATGGGGAATACCGGAGCCGCCTTCGTCGCCCTTCCCCAGATTCCCCCGAGGAATGTGGCCTGGTTCAAGAAGGGAAAATGGGTGCACCTGGCCAAAATTGCCTTCGAGAAATACTTCATCCGGAAGATGAAGACCGGAAGTTCCGAACCGATCTACGAAAAATACATGCTCAAGGCCCTGGGGATCGAACGTCTCCAGGAAAAGTAGCCAAGAGGCCAGGACCCGACTCCGGGCCGATCGCCCGGAGTCTCCCTCCTCTCCCCTTTTCCAAAATTTTCCCCTCCTCTTCTGATCTCTCCGTTTCAAAATTGTCAGGGATGGCCGGCAAGTTTCTTCCATTGAGCCCCGGTCAGGACCTTTCCCACCGCGACATGGCCCGCCAGATGGTCGAATGTGGCCCGGGCCATGAGACGGGTCAGATGCATAAAAAGCCTTCGGCCTTCCGGAAGCGAAGGATTCCGGCTCTCCATCAACGAAAGATAGCGGGCCCGGAGACGGTCGATGCGCTCAAACTGCCTAAGGGACCGGGTCACCATACGTCGCCTGATGGTCCGGATCCGCGCAATCTGGGAGGGGGTCAGCCCAAGCTCCCTGGCGCGGGAGAGGATATAGCTTGCCCCGGGATGGGGACCCAAAGACTGGGGAAGGATGAAGACCGATCCCACCTTGTTCCGGAAGAGGGCAAGCTTCTTCATCATCTGGGGGCTTGTATAGGGCTGGGAATCGGCCAGAGCCTCAGGAGCTCCTGTCAGGAAGATCCCGAGGAGACATCCTGTGAAGGCCAGAACAACATTTTTCATCGCGAATTCCTTTCAAGGAAGGTCTGTATGTGCCGGAACCGGGGCCGGAGACGGCCTGCGGTTTAGGAAAAATTTTTCCTGACCAGCCCGAAAGAGCAATGTTAGAATCCAGAAGACTGTCCATTCCGGCACCCTGAGGCCGGAGGGTGCCACTGGAGGGCCGGAGGTGGGATTTTTTTCGTCATGGTCCCCTGACCACGCGGGGATCCGTCCGCTGTCATCCCGGGAGAGAATCTACGGATTCTTTGATTTGTTCTGGAACTGGTTCGGGGACAGTGCCAATGCCTCAAGCTGGTACTTCGGGGGTCTTCTGGCCCTGGCCGGACTTCCTGTTCTTCTCTGGAACACCTTTCTCTGGTCTCCCCTGATCATTCTTCCCTGGGCTCTTCTGGCCCTCATCTCCTACAGAACCGGAGCCACGACGGTCCTTCTGGCCATTCCGTCCCTCGGTGTCCGGGGAGGAACCCTGTTTCTGGGGGTCTGTGAAACCATCGTCCAGATCGGATGGACCACCGTCACCACCTATATCGGGGCGGTCTCCCTGGTCCGGATCTGGATGGGGAATCCTTCCCCCACACTCTCCGGCCATTCCCTTCCCCTGGTCCTCTCGCTCCTCCTGATTGCCCTGGTCCAGGGAATCACCGCCTCCCTCGGAGCCGGGGCGATCCGGTGGCTCAAATGGACCGCCTCCCTTCTCCTTCTCCTCCTCGGGGGGGTTGAAACCTGGCATGTCTTCACCCAGTGGAAAATTCGGGAGATTCTCGACTTTCACCCCCAGGGAAGGCCGCCCTTCACCCCGGTCAGACTCTTCGACATCTCCTTCGTCAATATCTGGACCTGGCTCCAGGTCGGAGACTTTGCCCGTTTCTCAAAGTCGGGGCGGGGGGCCCTGATGGGATCCTGGCTGGGGCTCTGGATCGGTCAGGCCTGGTTCGTTCTGGTCGGAGCCACGGCCGTTCTGGGGCTGGGCCTCCTGACAGGACACCTGACCCCCGAGGACAGTGATCCTTCCCGGCTGATGGGACGGCTGGGCCTGTCCTGGGTCGCCCTTTCCGTCATCTTCCTCTCATGCATCAGTGTCAGCGCAAGCAATCTTTACGGAGCGGGACTGGCCCTTCTGTCCCTCCGCGGAGAAAAGGCCCGGACTACGGGACCGGGCTCTTCCCTGATCCTAGTCTCGCTCATTTCGGTGGGGACGGCCTTCATCCCCCTTCTCTTTTCGAGTTTCATCGGCTATTTTACCGGATTTCTCACCACCATCGGCGGTCTTTTCATCCCCCTGTGGTCGCTTGTCCTCACCGACTTTCTCCTGATCCGGAGAGGGAGGATCGAGTCGCAAGGGCTTTTCGAGGCCTCTGAAGGCTCTCCCTACTGGGCATCAGGGGGATTTCGCCCGGCCGGGATTCTGGCCCTTCTTTTCGGCATTCTCTTCTACTACGGGTTCCCCCTGGCCCTCCCCTCGGTCGCCACCCTTGTCGGAGTCAGCCTTCCCGCGATCCTCTGGACAGGACTGTGGTATCTCGTTCTCTCGAAAATTATGGCCATCCATCGGGACAGGAAAAACAAAAAAAAGGAGGGAATCGGCAACACTCTGCCTCCTCCCTCCCGATATCCTGCGGCGTGATGCGACTTACTTTTTCTTGGCGACCTTGGTGTTCACCGATTCCCGCAGGGCCTTGCCCGGAGAAAACTTTGGAGCGGTCTTGGCGGCAATCCGGATTTCCTTGCCGGTCTTCGGGTTGCGGCCTGTCCGGGCCTTTCTCTGGACGGTCCCGAAGGTTCCGAACCCGACGATTGTCACCTTTTCGCCCTTCTTCATGGAACCTTCGATCGCCTTTAGAAATCCGTCAACAACTGAATGGACATCCTTTTTGGACAGCTTTGATGATTTCGAGACCTTTTCGATGAGCTCCGTTTTGTTCATGAACGATCTCCTTGAAGAAAGGTGAGTGAGTCTTTCTGCAACCTGTGGTAAAGAAGTG
>DAIBTC010000051.1 GCA_027415345.1 Nitrospirota bacterium | reverse complement strand
AGAGAAAGGATTCGAACCGGTCCTCCGGAAGCATCTGGAAGATCTTGGCCCGGGGATCCTCGTAGGCCTTCTCGGGAATGATGACCGGAGACTCCTCCTGGGCCACCCATCCGGTCAGGCCTTCGCCTAGGCGGATGGAAAAATGCCCGACCAGGTCGGGAAGATAGCGGGAGGCGGCCCGGAGCGTCAAAACAGGGGCATCCTCTTCGAGAAGGTAGATGAAGACCCCGTCTGCCGGAAGAATTTCGAGAAGCAGCCGGATGGCATTGTCCAAAAGGACTGAGAGGGAGTCTACCGAGATCGTGATCCGGAGAAGTCCCTTCAGGAGTTTGAGCTCCTTCTGGAGATCGGGGGATTCGGGGCGGGGTCGGGAAGGCGTCATGCAAAAAGTCCCCTCGAAAGAAGGTTCGGGTCATAGTCCCGGACGATCCGAACCCGGCCGGGGGCTTCGGGAAGGATGAGGGCCACCTGCCCTCCCGTTACCTTCTTGTCCCGGACGAGATAGGGATGGATCTGCTCGAAGGTGACCCCTTCAGGCCAGGCGCAGGGAAGGCCCGCCCGGCTGGTCAGGGACTTTATGAAGGAAAAGGTTCCGGGGGCGGCGATCCCGCCCGACTCGGCGATCGCGGCTGCCGAGAGCATGCCGATCGCCACCGCCTCCCCGTGAAGAAGGCCCGAAAAGTCCAGAGCCCCTTCAAGGGCATGACCGAAGGTATGGCCAAAGTTCAGAAGCATCCTCTCCCCCGACTCCCTCTCGTCGTTTGAGACGATCCTGGCCTTGTCGGCACTGCAGAAGGTCACGACCCTCTCCCACAGCTCCCCGTCGAAGCGTTCGGAGGCGAGCTCCTCCACCCGCTCTTCGAGAAGGTCAAGGAGGGCTCCGTCCCCGATGAGGGCATATTTCAGGACTTCGCCCAGACCCGCGCGGCGCTCCCGAAGGGGAAGGGTTCCCAGAACCTCCGGGTCCGAAAGGATGGCCCGGGGGGGATTGAAAGCCCCAATCAGGTTCTTCCCCAAGGGGTGGTCGACTCCGGTCTTGCCCCCGATGGAAGAGTCCACCTGGGCGACCACGGTGGTCGGAAGATGGACAAGGGGTACCCCCCGAAGGAGTAGGGCGGCGGCCAGCCCTCCCATGTCTCCCGTCACCCCCCCTCCTGCCACCAAAATGGGCTCCCGCCGCTCCCAGCGCTCCCCGATAAAGACGCCAAGCAGCCCCATCACGCTTTCCATGGTCTTGTAGCGTTCTCCGTCCGGGTGGAGTGCCACAACGATCCGGAATCCGGCTCCTTCTATGGCCTCCCGGATCCGGGGGCCATAAAGTCCCCACACCACAGGGTTCGACACGATTCCCACCCGGAGGACGGGTGGGAAAAGGTCCCGTAGCACGCTTCCCAGGACCGGGAGGAGCCCCCTGGCAATACGGATTTCGTAGGGACCGGATGAGGCCAGAACCCCGACGGTCTTCAAGGGAATATCTCCCCGGAAGCCGGTGTTTTAAGTTTCTTCAGGATTTCCTCGACAGTTCCGGCGATCGAGCTCCCTCCCGTCTCGACCACATGAGTGGCCACAAGGCGGTAAAGAGGATCCCTCTCCCGGCTCACCTGCCGGATCTCCTCGGCAAGGGGGACCTGGGCCTTGAGCCGTGGCCGTTTCTCGTAGGCGTGGGAGAGCCGTGCCACCAGCTGTTCGATCGGGACCCGGAGATAGAAGACCGGTCCCAGTTCCGCCAGGATCTTCCGGTTGCCGGGATCCAAAATGATACCTCCCCCTGTCGAAACGACCCCCGGAGGAAGAATCCTGAGCCCTTCGAGAACCCGGGACTCCCAAGCCCGGAAGCCCTCTTCTCCCTCCCGCTCCCAGAGGCGTGCCACCGACTCCCCCGTCCGCTCCTCGACCATCCGGTCGGTGTCGTAGACGGGCGAATCGATCGCCCGGGCCAGGGCATGGCCAAGGGTCGTCTTTCCGGATCCCCGGGGCCCCACAAGGATGATGAAATGCGAAAGAGGCGCGATCACGCCGTCTCCCATGGGTGGAGGCGCCCCACTTCGAGACGGCAGGAAGCCTGGAAATGGGCCATAACCTCCTCCACCGAATCCCCCCCGATCTTATCGGAGAAAGCCTGGGCCAGGATCAGGCAGACCATGGCCTCACCCACGATGGAGGCGGCGGGAACGGCACAGATGTCCGAGCGTTCCACCGAGGCCGGGCTTTCCTCCCCGGTCCTGAGGTCCACAGAGGGGAGCGGGGTGTAAAGGGTCGCGATCGGCTTCATGGCGGCCCGGACAACAAGGGGAGATCCGTTTGTCACGCCCCCCTCGAGTCCTCCCGAACCATTGGATGACCGGACAAGACTCTCCCCCTTTCTGAGAATGGGATCGTGGACCCGGGAGCCGGGAAGCCGGGCGGCCTCGAATCCCAGGCCGATCTCGACTCCCTTGATCGCCTGGATCGAGAGGAGCGCCTGGGCCAGCCGGCCATCAAGACGCTGGTCCCACTGGGAATAGCTCCCAAGACCCACCGGAAGGCCGGTTGCCCTCACCTCGAACACTCCTCCCAGGGTATCTCCCGCCTTTTTTGCCGAGCGAATCTCTTCAACCATCCGGGAGCTCGTTTCGGGATCCGGGCAGAAGACCTCCGAATTCAAGATGCGCTCGCGGAGGGTGTCGGGTTCGTTCCAGAGCTCCTCGGAGGGTCCCGGAAATGAAACGGTCCCGATGGAGAGGACGCAGGAGGTGACCTTCACTCCGAAGAGGGAAAGATATTTGCGGGCGACCGCTCCAAGGGCGACCCGGGTGGCCGTTTCCCGGGCGCTCGCGCGCTCCAGGACGTTTCTGAGGTCCCTGTGGCCGTATTTCACGCCTCCCACGAGATCCGCATGGCCCGGCCGGGGGACATGGACGGCCCGGACCCCATCCTCGGGGGCGGGGTCGGCCCCCATGACCTGCTCCCAGTTTTTAAAGTCGCGGTTCTCGATCCAGACCGTGACCGGCCCCCCGAGGGTCCGCCCTTTCCGGACCCCGGAGACGAAACGGACGGCATCGGTCTCGATGGCCATGCGGCCTCCGCGGCCGTACCCCATTTTCCGGCGCGCCATGTCCGAGGCCAGGTCCTCCCCCCCCAACTCGAGACCAGCAGGAAGCCCCTCGATTACGCCGGTCAGGCCAGGTCCGTGGGACTCTCCGGCTGTAAAAAAACGGATCACGGCATCATCGGCATCATCGGCATGCCGCCTCCCGATCCTCCCGGCCCTGTCTTGGCAGTGCCGGCTCCCCGGACAGTCTTCTTCTTGCGGGGGACCAGATGAAGGGTTACTCCCAGCAGGGATTGGAAGTCCGACCCAAGGTAGGCCACCTCCTCGAGATAGAGGCCCTGGCCAGGACGGTAGGCCACTTCCCGGATCCGGGCATGGTCGAGAAAGGTTTCCACCCGTCTTCTGACCGCCGGCTTCTGGTCGAGGACCTGGCCGACGGTCACGGATCCTGCCAGAGGAAGCGCCCGAATCGCCTGCATGTAGAGTCCCTTGATTTTCTTTCTGGCCTCAAGATAGGCGGCCAGGCGGGCCGAACCGTCGAAGGCCCGGTCAGGGGGCAAGGGCACTGTTTCGGCCCGGACCAGGTCGCTTCCGGACCAGGGAAGCTGGTAGGAGTAGATCGGTTGGGATTTTTTCTTTTCCGTCGCGCAGGAGGAAAGCAGGGAAAGGGCCATCAGGGCCATCACGAGCCCGACAGCCGGCCGTCCCGAAAAAAATTTCATTGGCATCTCCTCACCCTTGGCCGGCGATGTCCTTGTCCGGCCTGTATCGTTTTGTGTCCTTGTCGATATCCCGGTGGGCCACCCGGATGCGGTAGCCTTCCTTTTCAAGCCGGATGCCCAGATGTTCCGCGATGCCGACTGACCGGTGGCGTCCTCCCGTACATCCGACGGCGATGGTCAGGGTCGATCGCCGTTCCTCGGCAAAGCGTGGCAGGAGGAGCAGGAGAAACCGGGAAAACTCCTCGAGAAATCCCTCGACCCCGCGGCCAATAAGAAAGGACCAGACCTCCGGGTCCTTCCCGGTCCGAGGCCGGAGGCGGGGATCATAGTTCGGGTTGGGGAGGAAGCGGACATCGAAGACCATGTCGGCATCCATCGGAAGCCCGAACTTGAAACCGAAGGAAAGAAGATAGACGACCATGCCTCCCTCCGGCTCCGGAACCCCGAAGGACTTCCCCATGAGGATCCGGAGCTCCGCCACCGACAGGAGGCTGGTGTCCACAACCCTGTCCGCCCTCTTCCGAAGGGAGGAGAGACGCTCACGCTCCTCCCGGATGGCCTCGAGCAGAGGAAGGCCCGCCGACAGAGAGAGAGGATGGGGCCGGCGTGTCTCGGAAAAACGACGCATCAGGACATCATCTCCGGAGTCCAGAAAGAGGACCTCCACCTGATGTCCTTCCGCCTTCAGGCGATCAAAGGACTGCCAGAATTCCTGGAAAAAGGTTCCCTCCCGGATGTCCACACCGATCGCCACCCGGTCGAACTCGCTGGGCCTCCGGTTCGCCAGGACAGCAAACTGGCTCACAAGGGGAATGGGCAGATTGTCGACGCAAAAATACCCGAGATCCTCCAGGACACGGAGGGTCTGGCTCTTCCCTGCGCCGGACAGGCCGGTGACAAATAGAAAACTGAGGCTCACGTCCCCCTCCCGAACCGGACCGGACCTTCGGCCCGGCCTCCGTCAGACCGGCTCGATCTGCCCCAGGGATCCGTCCCGCCGCCGGTAAAGGAGCCGCATCGCAGAGGTGGCCGGGTCGAGATAGAGGAAGAAGTCCTTGTCGAGAAGCTCCATCTGGACAATGGCGTCCTCAAGGGACATGGGTTTCACCGGAAATTTCTTGGTCTTGACGAGAGCGGGCAGGGCAAAGGGCTTGGTTCCCGCGAGATGCGGCAGCACCTCTTCGTGGCGCGCCCCCGTCCGGTTGGTGAGGAATTTTTCCTTGAAGCGGTGAATCTGGCGCTCAAGCTTGTCCACGACCAGATCGAGAGAACCATAGAGGTCGGAGGTCACGGATTCCGCATGGATCATCTTCCCGTGGGTGTGAAGGGTGATCTCGATCTTCTGGCGATATTTCTCGACAGCCAGGACAACTTCGGCCTTGGCCGGCTCGCTGACGAGTCGGGCCACCCGATGAAGTTTTTCCGTCACCTGATTACGGATTGCATCGGTCAGGTCAATGTGTCGTCCGGTCAAAAGAATTTCCATTGTTCCTCCATGAATTGTCACTAATCTAGATCTTCTGGGTCCTTTGGTCCCAGGGACCTCTCCTGCGCTGACTGACAGACGGAATATCAAGCTCTGTCCTGTATTTGGCGACCGTTCTCCGGGCAATAACGATCCCGCTCCCGGAAAGTTTGTCGACAATCTCCTGATCCGTGAGGGGATCTTCCGGAGATTCGGCCTTCACCAGCTGCCTGATTTTCTCCCGGACACTGACAGCCGAGTGTTCGTCGCCTCCGGATGAGGAAGGCACGCCCCCCGAAAAGAAATACTTGAGCTCGACCACCCCGAAGGGGGTTTCCGCGTATTTCTGGTTCGTGACCCGCGAAATGGTCGATTCATGAAGCCCCAGTTCCTGGGCGATGGTCCGGAGGACAAGCGGACGGAGCGCCGTCGGCCCCCTCCGGAAAAACTCCTCCTGGTGCCTGAGGATGCTCTCTCCCACCCGGAGAATGGTCCTGCGGCGCTGGTCGACGCTTTTCAGGAACCACTGGGCGGCCCGCATCTTCTCTTCTAGGTAGTCCCTGAGCTCGTCCTTCTTCGGGGCGGCCTTCAGCATGGCCCGGTAGGCCGGCTGGATCCGGAGCCTGGGAAGTCCCTGTTCGTTCATCACGACCCGGAGCACCCCCTCGTCGTCCTCATAGAACCGGAGGTCCGGAACGACGATCGAAGGACTTTCCCTGTAATAGGGACGGCCCGGTTTTGGCTCGAGGGAACGGATGAAGGTTACGGCCTCCGACACTTCCTCCACGGGGACCTTTAGACCCCGGGCGATAGCCTTGGTTCCCATCTCCAGAAACTCTTGGAAATAATCCGAGAGAATCCGGCCGGGAAGCTCCTTGTCCTGGCCCAGATGGCGCACCTGGATCATCAGGCACTCCTGGAGCGAACGGGCCCCCACCCCGGGCGGGTCGAATCCCTGGATCGTTTCGATGACCCTAGGGAGGGAGACCCCCTTGAGAAGCCCTTCCGGAATCTCCGTGGCGTCGAGATGGAGATAGCCGTCCTCGTCGAGATTTCCGATCAGGTAGGTCGCAAGAGACCTCTCCGCGGGAGAGAGGTCGGTAAAGGAGAGCTGCCACTCGAGATGGTCCGCCAGGGTTGTGGGGGCGGCCAGAACCTTCTCAAAGGAAAACTCCCCCGAGTCGGACTCCCGGAGGGTGCGCTCCTCCCTGTGGAAGGACTCCTCGTCGAGATTTTCGTCGACCGAATACTCCCAGTTGGACATGGGATCGGGCACGCGGTCCTCGTCCTCCGGGGCGTGTGTGTCAGGACGGGTGTCCTCCCCCATCGAATGGAGGGTCTCCCCGTCGGCTCCTTCGGTGGACCATTCCTCCGGTTCCGGGGATTCCTCCTCGATTTCCAGGACCGGATTCTCCAGCACGATTTCTTGCATCTCCTGGGCCAGGTCGAGGCGGTTCAGCATCAGAAGGTGAATGGCCTGCTGAAGCTGGGGGGTCATGACCATTTTCTGGGAGAGACGGACTTCGAGCTGCTGTTTCATCCCGATACCTTCGCCATGTCTTCGTTTAGGAGGAAGCGCTCCCCGAGATAAAACTCCCGGACGCGGGGACTCGAGGCAATCTGCCGGGGAGTCCCCTCCTCCAGGATCTGCCCCTGATTGATGACATAGGCCCGGTCGGTGATTTCGAGGGTCTCCCTCACGTTGTGGTCGGTGATGAGGACGCCGATTCCCCGGGACTTGAGCTGGGCGATGATCTTCTGGATCTCGATGACGGCGATGGGATCGATGCCGGCAAAGGGCTCGTCGAGAAGAATGTATTCGGGTTTCGTGGCCAGGGCCCGGGCCACCTCCACCCGGCGGCGTTCTCCTCCGGAGAGGGTGTAGGCCTTGCTTTGGGTAAGATGGGCGACGTTCAGTTCGGCAAGCAGCGTCTGAAGCCTCTCTTCCCGTTCGGCCAAAGTGAGGTCCATGAACTCGAGAACGGCCATGATGTTGTCCCGGACCGAGAGCTTCCGGAAGATCGAGGACTCCTGGGGGAGATAGCTGATGCCAAGCCGTGCCCGCTTGTGCATCGGGAATTTCGAAATGTCGGCCCCTCCCATCATGATCTTCCCCCCATCCGGGCGCACCAGGCCAACGATCATGTAAAAGGAAGTCGTCTTGCCGGCCCCGTTGGGTCCCAGGAGGCCCACGACCTCTCCGGGGTTGACGTGCAGGTTGACTCCGTTGACGACCTTCCTCTTGTGATAGGACTTTTCAAGTCCGATGGCTTCAATGGACATTGGACGTCCTCGCAGGTCCCATCCCGGACCCCTTTTCCGATGGAGACGATTTTTTGCTGGGCGACAGCAGCATCAGGCTATGCCCCTGTATCACGCTCTTGTTGAGCCTCGTAAAGAAGGTGATGCGTTCTCCGGACATCCTGTCTCCATTCTGGATCACCACTGGTTCCTCTGTCAGGACAAAGAGGTGGGCGGCCTGGACATAGACGGCCTTTCCGGCATAAGCCACCCTGTGGGGGGTGTGAATCACCACGTGGCCGGTTGCGACCATGGTCTCGACGCGCTGGCCGGAGGATCCCCCCTTCGACTGTTCCATCAGTGTCTTCCCCTTCCCGGCCTTCTTCAGGAAGACGACCAGGTCGTCCGATGTGAGCCGAAGGGTCCCCTTGACGAGATGGACATGGCCCGAAAAGGTGATCTCGTTTTCGATGTTGCGGGCCAGCATGTGGTCAGCCCGGACAACCATGGCCACAGGGGCTTTCGGCTCCTTTTTCACCTTCGGAGGAGCGGCCCCCAGGACCTGCTCCGTTGGGAGACCCAACACCATCAGGGCCAGAATCGTCCCCCTCATCCTCCCCAAAAAGTGACCGGCGAATCCGCCGGGGCCTCCCTTCGGCCTATCCGGCAAAGACGGCATGCACGTCCCTCTGGAGGGTAAAGGATTGCGACTTCGGAACCGATTCAAGACCGACACCATGAATGACCACACCCCGGCTGACGAGCGTCACCGGTCCCTCCGTTGTGATGGTATCGGAGGCGTCGTGGTAATGCAATTGCCGGGCCACAAGGAGCAGTCCGGTCGAAAAAGCGGCGGAGACGGGAACGGACCGGCCCGAGACCAGAAACTGGTGTCCTGCCCGGTCAATGACACCCTGCTGGCTCCGGATGTCGAGCATCAGGGTGTCACTCAGAATGATGTGTGCGGAAAGGTCCGACAGCCGGGTTCGGGATTGGCCTTCCCCGACGATGGCCGATTTCGCCCGTACGAACCAGCGCGTTCTCGCCTTGTAGGTCCGGGAATAGGTGAAGTTCCGGATGATGACCGCCGGTTTCGGAAGGGGATGGGTATCCGTTGGAACGGTCCCGCGGTTGGACACATGTCGCCTCGCCAGGAATCCGAAAAGAAGAATGGCCGCAAGAAGCGGGAGCAGGGAGAGGAGAACGACAACGGATTTCCTGCGCAGAAACGTCAGCACAATCCCGGTCCAGCCGGCTCCGGTCCAGGACAAAGGGTAGTGGCGGCCCCGGAGGACACGGCCCTACTCGGAAAAATCGTGGAACAGACGCTTGAGGGCATCAATCCCTTCGGTGATCGCCGCGGCAGACTTGTGGAGCTGAACGGATTCCTCCTCCGAAAGGGGCAGCTCAACGATTTCCTCAAGCCCCTGGTTTCCCAGACGAACCGGGACGCCGACGAATGCCTCCTTGATTCCGTACTCTCCCTGGAGGAAAACCGAGCTCGGAATGATCCGGTGCCGGTCGTGCAGGATCGATTCAATCATCGAATAGGTGGCGGCCGCCGGGGCAAAGTAGGCGGAGGAGTCTTTCATCAGGTGCACGATTTCGGCTCCCCCATCCCGGGTCCTCTGGACGATCGCCGCCAGGCGATCTTTCGGGACCATCTTTCGGACAGGAACCCCGGCAATGGTTGAAAAGTCCAGTAGGGGAACCATCTGGTCGCCGTGGCCCCCCATGACGAGACTCTGGATGTTCGACACCGAAGTCCGGGTCTCTTCCGAGAGAAAATAGGCGAACCGTGAGGAATCGAGCGCTCCTCCCATGCCGACCACCCGCTCCCGGGGAAAGCCGGTCACGCGCCACAGGACATAGGCCATAAGATCCATGGGATTGGTCACGGCAATCACGATGCTGTCCGGGGCATATTTCCGGATATGGCGGGCAACGTCCCGGATAATCTCGCCGTTTTTAGTCAGCAGGTCATCCCGGGACATGCCCGGCTTTCGGGAAAAACCGGCGGTGACCACCACCACGGAGGAATCGACGATCTCCTCATAGTGGCCGGTTCCGCGGATCCGTGTATCAAACCCCATCAGGGGGCCCGCCTCTAGGATGTCGAGGGCCTTTCCCTGGGCCACCCCGTCACGGATATCTAGAAGGACGACATCGGCCAGGCCATTCTCGACAATTTTCTGGGCGGTGGTCGCCCCGACGTTCCCTGCCCCGATAATGCTGACCTTCCGTCTTTTCTTCACGATTCGCACAAAACTCTCCTTGCATTCCTTCCTGAAGCGAGATTTCCCCGCCAGGATTGACTTGATTTGATGGGGAAAGGGGCCTTCCCTGACCAGCGGAAATCTCCGGAGACCTCGATCAGACCATCACGGCAATCCAACCCATGAGTGCCTGTGATCATACGCAATCGGGAGAAGAAAGGCAAGCCGGACAACCGCTTCTGGAAAGAATCCGGACCGGGGAGAGGAGTTTTTTTGCCTCCCGGACAGTCCGCAACGGTCAGCGGCTCCGGGCGATCAGAAATCGCGTCTTAAGCCCATTTCGCGGTCCAGCCTGTCCTGGATCATGGAGAGTCGGAACCGGTCGGCGATGAGCCGTTCCCGGCTTGTCAGCACTTCCGTTTCGGCATCGACGGCCGTCACTCCATCCACGAGCCCCCGGGCGAACCGTCTCTCCACAAGACGGAGATTTTCCCGGGCGTGGTCGAAGCGGGCCTGATCCAGTGCCAGTGTCTCTCTTTGCGTTTCGAAGTCGTCATAGAGTTTCCGCACATTGCGAATGATGCGAAGGCGGACAAGCCGGGTCTTTTCCGATTCCTTTCTGGCCTCCATCCGGGCCTTTTCGGTGTCGTGGAGAATAGCCCCGCCGACAAAGATCGGAACCGATAGAGTCACCCCGCTCTGGAAGGTCGGAAGAAAGAGCCCCATGCCCCCGGAACCCGGCGGGGCTCCGGAGATATTCGTCGGGACTCCCCAGAGGATAAAGCCCTGGGCAAAAAGGGAGAGATGGGGATAGTTCCGGGTCCGGATCTCCTGGACATCGGTCTCCTTCTCCCGGTCAAGGGCCAGGGCGGCCTGGAGAAGAGGCCGGTGGGACAGGGCGTAGGAAATCATTTCATCGAGAGACCATGAGGGGCCAGTCCTCCGGGGTGTTCCGTCAGTCCGATAGGACACCATCGTTTCCCGGCCCATGGCGAAGATCAGGTCGGCCTGGGCCTTACGGAGGGCATTCCCCTGGCGGATTCGTTCGAGACGCGTCTTTTCCAGAAGAAGCCGGGCCATGGTGACATCGGTGATGACTCCGAAGCCCCTGGCCAGGCGTTCCTGGGCCATCCGGAGATGAAGGGCGGCATCCTCCTCGCTTTTCCGCGCGGCCCGGAAGAGGTGCTCGAACATCGCCAGCTGGTCATAGGCCACGTTGGCACGGAAGGAAACGGAGAGCCGGGCTTCCGAGAGCTCTTCCTTCCGGCTCCGGAGACGGAGCCGTTCCGCCCGGACCCGATAGTGCCGCCGTCCGAAGGCGGTGATGTCTTGGGTCAGGGTGGGATTGAGCATTTCGGGAGCAATGGGCTGGTAATCCGGAAAGACTCCCCCGACGAAGGCCGTGTTCAGAAAGAGCTGGTCAAGAGAAAGGGAGATATGGGGGTAATAATCGGACAGTGCGGTCCCGACCTTTTCGGTCTGGGCGCGGGAACGGTCATAGGCGATGGAAACAAGGGGATGGGATGACAGCGCCGCCTGGACGACCGTTTTTCGGGCGATGGGAACCCCCTCTTCCGCCGCCCTGGCCGGAGAGGAGAGCAAAAGTCCGGCAAGAAGCCCTCCTGCGAAGACCCGCAAGGGCCAAAACAGAAGAGGGAGGGTCCCGGAGTCAGCTTTTCCGGACAATG